>NZ_JACGWV010000003.1:659899-989849 GCF_014137995.1 Promicromonospora sukumoe | reverse complement strand
AAGGTCTGGTAGTCGGGCATCGCGGTGATCGTGTCGGCGGTCCGGCCGATCCGGACGGCGTCCATGCTCACGTTCGAGATCTCGACGTCGTCGATCAGCGTGCCGACGGTGTCCAGGAGCTGCACGCCGCTCACCAGCGAACCCGTCATGCCGAGCCCGCGCAGCGTAACGCCCGTGGTGCCCTCCAGGTGGAAGAAGCTCTTGTCGAACGACATCAGCGAGACGGCCTTGCCCTCGACGGTGCCGCCGTCGGGCACGTAGTACAGGACGTCGTGGCCGTCGTACCGGTCGATGTAGTACTCGCCGACGGCGTCCATCTCGGACAGCACGTTGACGACCTTGACCTTGGTCCACTCGTCCTGCGGGATGTACATCGACGGGTACTTGGCGTACAGCCGGTCCTCGTCCCAGGACAGGAGCCGCACCATGTCGTTGGCGTAGTTGTTGCCGAGGTAGCCCGACAGCCAGGCCTCGGTCTCGTACCGCGTGCTGTCGATGTCCTCGATCCACCGCGGGTCGAGCTGGACGGGCACGTCGGCGTACTCGCCGAGGCCGCGTCCGCCCAGGTCGTCCACCACGGGCTCGGCCTGCGGCGCCCAGCGCTGGTACCGGTCGCCCTCGGCGGCCCGGCCGCCCACGGTGAAGACCGACGGCGTCATGGTGCGCATCTTCTCGGAGGACCAGGAGCCGCGGTCGTCGGGGTCGGCCAGCGTCTGCTTCTTGTCCTCGAACTGCCCGCGCGGCGTGGTGCCGCTGCGCTCCCAGTGCCCCTGCGCGCCGAACCGGCCCAGCAGGTCCACGTTCATCAGGTCCTGCGGCCCGACGGCGCCCCACTTGCCGCCGGTGCCCCACAGGTGGCAGGCCGTGTCCTTGGTCTCGCAGGCGTTCCCGTTCGGGTACTCGGCCAGCGTCTGGGTGGCGCCGTCGACCACGAGCTCCGGGGCGAACGGCTGCTGCACCCAGTTGAAGCCGTTCTTGTAGAGCGTGCCGGGGTCGATCCCCTGCGCGCCCAGGTCGTAGACCCAGACGCCGTCGCGCAGCGCGTCCGTGTCCAGCCGGGTGTTCGCCGCGTACTGCGGCTGGGCCAGCTCGTCCGCACCGAGGTCGGTCAGGCGCTGCCAGCCGTCGGCCGGCAGCTCGTGCGTGCCCGTGATCGTCACGTCCTCGCCGCGGTACGCGGTGTACGTGACCCACGAGTTCTCGGCGCCGGTCAGCGCGACCGTGTCGTCCAGCACGTACTCGCCGCCCCGGATGTTGACGGTGCCCCGGTGACGCTCCGAGGTGCGGCCCTCGAGCGCGTCGCGCGCCGCGGCGATCGTGCGGAACGGGGCCTGCTTCGTGCCCGGGTTCGCGTCGTCGCCCGTGGGCGCGACGTAGACGGTGAGCCGTCCGTGGCCGGGTCCCGCGGGAAGCGCCGACGCCGGGGCACCGGCGCCGAGCGCCGCCACCGTCGTGAGCACCAGGGCCGCGGCCGCCGCGCGCAGCCGCGCGCCGGGATGGTTCGTTCTCGTCATCGAGAGACTCCCTCGTCGTGTGCCGTGCTCCGCCCGCGGCCGGGAGGCAGCACCGGTCCGCGAGGGAATATGTATGACATGTGCACACTAGAGGGAGTGTCGGGCGGGCCGCAAGGGCCGGCCCGAGGGCCGGGCCCCGGCCGGTGGGCTCAGGGAGCGCCGGCTCAGCTCTTGCGGCGCGACCCCCGGACCATCCCGACGCCCACGGCGATGAGCACCCCGGCGGCCAGCGCCACCGAGCCGACGGTCGCGCCCGTGGCGGCCAGGTCGCCCGGCTCCGCGGGGTCCGGCTCGGGCCCGGCCGACGGGTCGGTGCCCGGCGCCGGGCTGGGCGCCTGCGCCGCGTTCGCGAGCACGAAGTCGAGCCCGGTGACCGCCTCGTCCACGACCTCGAAGGCGAGGGTGTCCTCGCCCTCGACCACGTACCCCTCGCCCGGGTGCACGACGGCGGTGTACGACCCCGGGGGCAGCTCGGTGCGCCACGCGCCCTCGTCGTCGGTGGTCGCGGTGCCGACGGTCGTCCCGTCGCCGTCGGTCACCGTCACCTCGGTGCCGGGCACCGGGGCACCCTCCGTGTGGGTGACCGTCCCGCCGGCCGGCAGGTTCTCGGCGGGCTCGGCGACCAGCGCGAAGTCCTCCTGGAGCAGGCTCTCGCCCGCGCTGGTCAGGGTCACGGTCCGCTCGGTCGCCTCGGCCGTGTACCCGTCGGGCACGGTGAGCGTGATCGTGTAGTCCCCCGGCGGCAGGTCGCCGACGAAGTAGCCGCCCACGTCATCGGTGACCAGCGTGACCGGACCGTCCGGGCCCTCCACCGTCACGGTCGCGCCGGCCACGGGCGCCCCCGCGTCGTCGGTCACGGTGCCGCCGATCGCGCCCGGGTGGGACAGGCCGAAGTCGACGTCGGTCACGTCGTCGGCGCCGACCGTGACGTCCCGCGAGTCCGGGCCGTCGGCGCGGTACCCGTCGGGCACGTCGATGCTCACGGTGTGGTCGCCCGGCGGCACGTCCTCGAAGAGGTAGCCGCCGTCGGCGCCCGTCGTCGTGCTGACCGGGCCGCCCGGGCCGTCCCGCGTGACGACGACGCCCGCGAGTGGCTCGCCGCCCGCCGTCACCGTGCCGGAGAGCGAGGCGGGCGCCCGGACGACGAAGTCGTTGCCCGTGCTGGCCTCCTCCTGGCCGACCTCGACGGTGACGTCGTCCGGCGAGGTCGCGACCGCGAACCCGTCGGGCAGGTCGCTCACAGCGAACGTGTACTGCTGGGGCTGGTCGTTCTCGGTGTCCCAGCCGACGCCGTCGACCAGGTACTCGCCCGTCGAGCTGGTCACGGCCGTGAGCGCAGGCCCCCCGCCCACCGGGGTCAGGGTGACGGTCGCGCCGGGGACGGGCGTGCCGTCGTCGGTCAGGACCGCGCCGCTCACGGCGACGGGGACGATGTCGCGGGCCGCGAGGTCGACGCCGGCGGCGTCCTCGGCGGAGAGGTCGATCTCGCCCACCTCGCGGTCGCCGTACGGCACGAGCCCGAACGGGTGCTCGTCGTCGGCCTCCGGGAGGGTGGTCAGCTCGACGCGGTAGCCGGACGTGGCCGTGTAGCCGGGGAAGGCGTACTGGCCGCTCTCGTCCGACGTCGTCGTCGCGAGCTCCGTGCCGTCCGGGCCGAACAGGGTGAGGCCGGCACCGGGCAGGACGCCCTGCGGCGCGCCGGCGTCGTCGACCACCTCGACCGTGCCGGAGATGTCGCGCGCCAGCGAGGCGAACCAGGTCTGGTAGACGGGGAAGCCGCTGCGCTGGAAGAACTGGACGGTCAGGGTCTTGATCGGCGTCGTGGGGAGGAACCAGCCGGCGGCGCCCGACGTGTCGTTCGCCGCGGGGTTGCCGATCAGCTCGCCGGTCGCCGGGTCCCAGGCCGGCACGTCCGCCGGGTCACCCGTGCAGGACGGCGAGCCGGCGACGGTGCAGTAGTTGAAGCCGCCCTGGAAGCCGAGCTCCGCGCCGGCGAGCTGCCGGCCGTCGGCGCCGAGCGCCGTGACGACGGCGCGGTCGGCGTCGATGTCGCCGAGCACGAAGGCCCAGCCGCCCGTCGGCGTCGGGCGCTCGAACGTGTAGGTGGTGGTCGACGGCGACGTCGGCCGATCGGCCTGCGGGCGCAGGTTGAGGTACTGCTGGTCGCGGCTGGACCCGAAGATCTCGCCGGGCGGCGTGGCCTGGCTCAGCCACGACGAGGCCCCGGAGATGACGCCGACGCCGCCGCGCGAGTCCGAGGTCACCGTGGCCTCCGGGAAGCCGCCCGCCGGGAGCCGCATGCTGGTCGACCAGTCGCCGGCGGACCCGGTCAACGGGTCCCAGTCGGCCCATCCGGCGGTGGTCTCCGCCGACGCCGACATCGTAGGAATGACTGCGCCGAACGCGACCAGTACCGCCGTCGCGAGTGCGCCCAAGCCCCCTGGGGTGCGCTTCACGCTCGACACGTTATGAGACAACCGGTCTCACCGCGCGAGGAACGATGCGGGCGCATCGTTCTTGCTTTCGCCCCCTCGACTGTGGCAGATTGGCGACAGGCAGTCATGGAAACGTTTCCACGGAAGAGGGCAGAGTGGCCACGATCAAGGACGTCGCAGCGCTGGCGGGAGTCTCCCTCGGCACCGCGTCGCGGGTGCTGAGCGGCAGCAGCCAGACCTCCCCCGACTCGCGGGCCCGCGTCACGGCCGCGGCCAAGGAGCTCAACTACATCGCCAACGGCCCCGCGCGGTCGCTGCGCCGGTCGCGCACCGACGTGCTCGGGCTGCTCGTCTCCGACATCCGCAACCCGTTCTTCTCCGAGCTGGCGCACGCCGCCGAGCGCGAGGCGCAGCGGCGCGGCTACACCGTGCTGCTCGCCAACGCCGACGAGGACGCCGACCAGGAGGCCGCCTACCTGCGCACCTTCGCCTCCCAGCGGATCGACGGCCTGCTCATCGCCCCGCAGGGCTCCGACGTGACCCCGCTGCACGCCCTGCGCGACGGCGGCCTGCCGCTGGTCTTCGTGGACCGGTCGGTCGAGGGTCTCGACGTGCCCACCATCGGCACCGACAACGAGGACGGCGTGCGCCGCGCGCTGACCTGGCTGCACGGCCGCGGGCACCGGGAGGTCGCGTTCGTGGGCGGGCCGCCCGAGGTCTCGACCGGCCGCGAGCGCCGTGCCGCCTTCCTGCGGTTCCGGGACGAGCTCGGCCTGTCGGCCGACCCGCGCCTCGTGGCGCACGGCGACTTCCGGGCCGAGAGCGGCGTGGAGGCGATGCACGCGGTGCTCGCCTCGGGCGCGCGTCCGACGGCGGTGCTCAGCGCCGACGGCCTGATGACGCTGGGTGTGGCGCGGGCGCTGCGGGAGGCCGGGCCCGTGGGCGCGGACGCGGCCGAGCCGCTGGACGCCGTCGAGATCGTGTCGTTCGACGACCTCGACTGGTTCTCGCTGGTCTCCCCGCCGATCTCGGCGGTGCGCAACGACGCCACGGCGATCGGCCGGCTGGGCGTCACCGCGCTGGTCGACGTGATCGAGGGCCGCCCGGGGGCGTCGCACCGGGTCGCGACGTCGTTCGTGGACCGATCGGGCGAGCCCGGCGGGTCCGCCGGGTCCGCCGAGGCGGGCGCGTGACTGCCCGGGTCACCGTCGTCGGGAGCGTGAACGCCGACACGTCGCTGCGGCTGGCGGCGCTGCCCCGGCCCGGCGAGACGGTCCTGGCGCGCGAGGCGTCGGCCTCGCTCGGCGGCAAGGGCGCCAACCAAGCGGTCGCCGCCGCCCGCGCGGGCGCGCACGTCACGATGGTTGGCGCCGTCGGCCGGGAGGACGGCGAGCCGCTGGCGCAGGCGCTGGCCGCGGAGGGCATCGACACCGGCCTGCTCACGCGCTCGGAGCGGGCGAGCGGCCGCGCCCTGGTGCTCCTGGACGACGACGGCGAGAACTCGATCATCGTGGTCCCGGGCGCGAACGCCGCGCTCGACGACGCCGCCGTGCGCCAGGCCTGCGCGGACCTCTCCCCCGGCGACGTCCTGGTGCTCCAGCACGAGATCCCGGCGGCGACGTCGCGGCTCGCGGCCGCCACGGCGTCGGCCGCGGGGGCGACCGTCATCTGGAACGCGGCGCCCGCGCCCGCCCACGCCGCCGACCTGGTCGAGCACGTGGACCTGCTCGTGGTCAACGAGCACGAGCTCGACGCCGTGGCCCGCCTGGTCGGCCTGCGGCCGGCCGGTCCCGAGGCCGACGTCGCCGCCGTCGCCGCCCGGCTCGGTACCGACGTCGTCTGCACGCTCGGCGCCGCGGGCGCGCTGGTGCACCGGGACGGCGCGCTCGTCCGGGTGCCCGCCCCCGTCGTGACGGCGGTCGACACGACCGCCGCCGGTGACACCTTCGTGGGCTACCTCGCGGCGTCGTGGCACCTGCCCCTGGCCGACGCCGTACGCCGGGCCGCGCTGGCCGGCGCCCTGGCGGTGACCCGTCAGGGGGCCGCCACCTCCATCCCCACCCGCGCGGAGGTCGAGCTAGGGCTCGCCGCGCACACCGACACCGACCAGATCAACAGCATCCCGACCGGAAGGAACCACCCATGAGAGTCGCACTCGGAGCCGACCACGCCGGCTTCCCCTTCAAGGACCTGGTCCGGGAGGCGGTCGAGGGCCTCGGGCACACGGTCGTCGACTGCGGCACCGACAGCACCGACCCCGTCGACTTCCCCGACATCACGCAGGCCACCTGCGCGCCCGTGCTCGCGGGCGAGGCCGACCGCGCCATCCTCGTGTGCGGCACCGGGGCGGGCGCCATCATGGCGGCCAACAAGATCCCGGGCATCCGCTGCGGGCTGGCCAACGAGCCGTACTCGGCCCACCAGGCGGTCGAGCACGACGACGCGAACGCGATCGCCCTCGGGGCCTGGCTCGCGCCGCGCGCCTTCGTCCCCGACATCGTCCGCGAGTTCCTCGCCGCCACCTTCGACGACGACGCCGACACCCGCCGGCGCGTCGCCAAGCTCAACGCGCTCGACGACCTCGCGCCGTCGGCCCCCTGATCCCCGTCCCTCCCCCGGCGGCGGCCCACGGCTGCCGCCCGCTCCGCCCCTGATCAAAGGAGATCCCTCCATGTCCACGACGACCCCCGCGCAACGGCGCTCACCGCTCGGCTCGAAGGACCGGGTCAAGACCGCCGTCGCCGCCGCCGTCGGAACCAGCGTCGAGAACTACGACTTCGTCGCGTTCGGCACCGCGGCCGCGCTGTACTTCGGCTCCGTCTTCTTCCCCGAGAGCGACCCGCTCACCGGCACCCTCCTCGCGTTCGCGACCCTCGCGGTCGGGTTCGTGATGCGCCCGCTGGGCGGCGCCGTCGGCGGGTACCTCGCCGACCGGTTCGGCCGCAAGCCGGTGCTGGTGGGCGCCATGCTCGTGATGGGCGGCGCCACCGTGCTGATCGGCGTGCTGCCGACGTACGCCCAGATCGGCGTCGCCGCACCGATCCTGCTGGTCGTCATCCGGATGATCCAGGGCCTCGCCTTCGGCGCCGAGTGGGGCGGCGCCATCACGATGGCGTACGAGCACGCGCCCTGGCACCGCCGCGGCATGTTCGCGGCCATCCCGCAGTCGGGCAACCCGCTCGGCATCGCGCTCGCCAGCGGCATGTTCGCGCTGAGCGCCGGCCTGCCCGGCGACTGGAAGTGGCGCACGCCGTTCCTGCTCAGCGCGGTGCTGGTGATCGTGGCCCTGGTGGTGCGCTCGCGCCTGTCGGAGTCGCCCGAGTTCCAGGAGGCCGTGGCGACGGGCAAGACCGTGAAGAACCCGTTCCTGGCCACGCTCCGGAACGACTGGCGCAGCATCCTGCGCGTCATCGCGCTGCGCGTCGTCGAGTCGTTCGCGTACTACTCCACGGCGACGTACCTGCTCAGCTACATCTCGGAGCGTGACCCGGAGCTGCGGTCCACGGCGCTGGGCGCGATCACGGCGGCGAGCATCACGGCGGTGGTGGTCACGTTCCTCGCGGGCTCGCTCACCGACCGGGTGGGCCGGCGTCCGGTCTACATCGCGGGCTGTGTCGCGGCGATGCTGTTCGCGTTCCCGATGTACCTGATGACCAACCAGGGCAACCCGGTGCTGGTCGTGCTCGTCTTCGTGATCGGCATCGGCCTGATCCACGCGGCGCTCACCGGCACCCAGGGCGCGCTGCTGACCGAGCAGTTCCAGACGGCGACCCGCACGTCGGGCGCCTCGCTCGGCTACCAGCTCGCGGCGGCGCTCGGCGGTTTTGCGCCGCTCATCGCGGCCGCGCTGGTCGGGGCGTTCGGCTGGCCCGGCGCGTCGGTGCTGTACCTGGGCGCCGCCGTCATCGGCCTGATCGGCATCCTGGTGACCAAGGAGACCTGGCCGCGGGCCGAGCGCGAGCGCGTGGCGGCCCTGGTGGAGGCGGAGCGCAACCGCTGACCTGTCAGCCCCACACACGTGTCAGACCTACAGGTCACCCGGGGGACCTGTAGGTCTGACACGTTGGGGCGTCAGGCGCCGAACTCCTCCGCGCGCAGGCGCGCCAGGTGCGCGTGGACCAGCGGCAGCACCGACGCGCCCTCGCCGCTCGCCGACGCGACCCGCTTCATCGACCCGGCGCGGACGTCGCCCACCGCGAAGACGCCCGGCACGGTCGTCTCCAGGCTGGCGGGCGGCTGGCCGTCGACCCAGGCGTCGCGGGGCACGTCCCGGCCGGTGAGCACGAAGCCCCGCTCGTCGAGCGCCACACCCTCGGGCAGCCACGAGCAGTCGGGCTCGGCGCCGAGCAGGCAGAACAGGCCGTCGGCGGAGGTCTTGGTCGACTCGCCGGTCTCCAGGTTCTCCAGCCGGAGCCACTGGAGCCAGGCGTCCCCGCCGCCGTCGGCGACGACGGTCCGGGTGCGCACCTGGATGGTGGGCGTCGCCTCGATCTCGCGCACCAGGTAGTCGGACATGGTCTCGGCGAGGCTCGCGCGGCGCACCAGGATGGTCACCCCGCCCGCGAACTTGGCGAGGTGGACGGCGGCCTGGCCCGCGGAGTTGCCGCCACCGACCACGTAGACGTCGCGGTCCTGCATCTCGCGCGCCATCGACGTGGCGGCGCCGTAGTACACCCCGGCGCCCACGAGGTCCTCGACCCCGGGCAAGCCCAGCCGCCGGTAGGCGACGCCGGTCGCGAGCACCACGGTGCGGGCGCAGAGCTGCGCGCCGCGGACGTGCAGGTGCTGGTGCTCGGGCTCGTTCGGCGGCCCCGGCTCGATGCGGGCCGCGGGGCGTCCCGTGAAGAAGCGCGCGCCGAACCGGCTCGCCTGGATGCGGGACCGTTGCGCCAGCCGCATGCCCGAGATCCCGCGCGGGAACCCGAGGTAGTTGCGGATCATCGAGCTCGACCCGGCCTGGCCGCCGATCGCGTCCCGTTCCAGCACGACGGTCGCCAGCCCCTCGGACGCCGCGTAGACGGCGGTGGCGAGGCCCGCCGGGCCGGCGCCGATGATCGCGACGTCCGCGATCACGCCGTCGGGGATCGAGTCGAACCCGCCGTAGATCGCCTCGGTCACGGCCGCCGGGGTCGCCGCGGACAGCGCCTGGCCCCGGAACGTGCTGACCACGGGCAGCTCGGCGCCCGGACCGGCGGTCTCGAGGATCTCGGCCGCCTCCTCGTCGTCCGGCGTCAGCGCGCGGTACGGGAAGCCGAGGCGCTCCAGCAGGTCGCGGATCGCCGCCGCGTTCCGGTCGCCGGGCTCGGCCACCAGGTCGGTCACCGTCACGACGGGCCGGCCCACCGACCAGCCCCACTCGGAGAGCAGCTCGATCAGCGCGGTGTGGAACTCCTCGTCGCGCGGCCCGCGCGGGAGGATGACGTACGTGTCGAGGTCCCGGCGCGTCATCGCGTCCCGCAGCTCGTCCAGGCTGTCGTTGAAGTACTCGAACGGCACGAGCGACACGCGCCGCGCGGTGGCGACGACGGACGGGAGCTGGTGCAGCAGCTCGATCGCCGTGCCGTCGGGCAGGTGGTGCTCGGCGGCGACCATCGTGATCTGCTCGCCCTCGCCCACCAGCTCCCGCGCCCGGTCCAGGCACGCGGCCTGGCCGTGGGTCAGCTCGATCCGGTAGTCACGGTCATAGCGGGCGCGGAACTCCTGCTCGACGACGTCGGCGTGGTCGCCGCCCGCCAGCAGGATGACTGGCCTGTCGTCCATGGCGCCCAGCGTAGACGGTGGGCCCGGGTCGGCCGGCCGTCCGGCAACGCGATCTCACCCCCACGAAGGGGTGAGATCGCGTGCCGCCGACCGACGCCGGTCCTACGCTGAACCCACCATCGAACCGTGCCGGCCGGCCCGGCACGGTCGCCGGGAGGAGACCCAGCATGTCCTTCGTCACCCGTGGTTTCTCCGGTCGCAAGCGCGAGGCGGACCCGCGCCTGCCTCCGGGCCAGACCCTCGTCCAGGACTGGCCGGTGCTCAGCGCCGGGCCGACCCCGCGCGTCGACACCGACGACTGGGAGTTCACCATCCGCGACGAGACCGGCGCCGACCACCGCTGGAGCTGGGACGAGCTGCTCGCGCTCGGCGTCGAGGACGTCACCGTGGACATCCACTGCGTGACCCACTGGTCCAAGCTCGACATGGGGTGGCGTGGCGTGAGCCTGGACAAGGTGTTCGAGAACGTCGAGTCCGAGCACGAGTACGTCATGGCGCACTCCTACGGCGGCTACACGACGAACGTCCCGCTGGAGGACCTGCTCGACGGCAGGGCCTGGATCGCCACCGAGGCGGAGGGCGAGCCCCTCGACCCGGAGCACGGCGGCCCGGCCCGGCTGCTCGTACCGCACCTGTACTTCTGGAAGAGCGCCAAGTGGGTCCGGGGCCTGACGATGATGCCCGACAACGACCCCGGCTTCTGGGAGCAGTACGGCTACCACCTCTACGGCGACCCGTGGAAGGAGGAGCGGTACTGGTGAGCGCGCAGGACGTGGCACCGCTGCGCCGGTCCCGGCCGCGCGCGGCGTGGCACACCGGGACGGTCGTCGAGACGCGCCGCGAGACGCCCTCGGCGGCGCGCATCGTGCTGGACGTGCCCACGTGGCCGGGCAGCGACGCCGGCTCGCACCTCGACGTGCGCCTCACCGCCCCGGACGGCTACCAGGCGAGCCGGTCCTACTCGGTCGCCACCGCGTCCCCCGGGGGCCAGGTGGTCCTCGCGGTCGACGAGCTGCCCGACGGCGAGGTCTCGCCCTTCCTGGTCCACGACCTGCGGCCCGGCGACCAGGTCGAGCTGCACGGCCCGCTGGGCGCGTTCTTCGTCTGGCGGCCCGGCGAGAGCACGCGGCCGGTCCAGCTCGTCGCGGGCGGCTCCGGCGTCGTCCCCCTGTACGCCATGGCCGCCGCGCACGGCGCGGCCGCCGATGCCACGCCCTTCCGGCTGCTCTACTCGGCGCGCACGCCCGACGACGTCTTCTTCGCCGACGAGCTCGCCGCCCTGGCCGGGCCGGACCTGGCGCTCGACCTGGTCTACACGCGCGGGGCGCCCGCCGGCTGGCCGGACCCGGTCGGGCGGCTCACGCGCGAGGCTCTCGCCGCGCGCACCCTCCCCGCGGAGCAGCGTCCGCGCGTCTACGTCTGCGGCTCGACGGGCTTCGTCGAGACGGTCGCCGTGTGGCTGCAGGAGCTGGGCCACGCCGCGGCGGACATCCACACCGAGCGTTTCGGAGGCCTGTAGATGACACACCACCTCGACGGCAACGTGCTGGCCGGAGCGCTCTCCGAGGTGTTCCGGGCCGACGTGACCGCCGCGCGCGGCCGCTGCGGCGGCTGCGGGCACATGGCCGTGCTCGGCGAGGCCATGGTCTACACCGACGCGCCCGGGCTCGTGGCCCGCTGCGCCGGGTGCGACCAGGTGCTCGCGACGGTCGTCGACGCGGGCGACCGCGTGATCCTGAGCCTCGCGGGGCTGAGCGCGGTCGAGCTGCGCCGCTGACCGCCCCGCTCCACTTGACCTCGGGCACGCGGCGACGGACCGTGGAAGGGACGGCAGCGCCGTCCGGACGCTGCCCCGAGCACAGGGAGGGTGCGTCATGTTCGTACGCACGACCGAGGTCCAGGGAGATCCCCAGGGGATCGACGACGGGCTGCGGATGGTCCGTGAGGAAGTGTTCCCGGCGGTCACCGCGATGGACGGCTGCGTCGGGATGTCACTGCTGGTCAACCACGAGTCCGGGCGGTGCATCGCCACGACGGCGTGGCAGTCGCACGACGCGCTGGTGATGAGTGCCGACGACGTGCTGCCGCTGCGCGAGCGCGCGGTGCAGGCGCTGGGCAGCACCGGGGGCGGCGACGTCAACGAGTGGGAGGCCGCCGTCGTGCACCGCGACCACGCCACGCCCGACGGCGCGTGCGCGCGCCTGACCTGGCTGAGCGGCGGCCAGGACATGGTCGACCGCTGTATCGATCTCTACCGGATGGTCATCCTGCCGCAGCTCCAGGAGATGGACGGGTTCTGCAGCGGGAGCCTCATGGTCGACCGCGAGGCGGGCCGGGCCGTCGGCACGACCGCCTTCGACAGCATGGCGGCCGTCGTGGCCGCGCGGGAGGCCACCGCCCACATCCGCGAGCGCGTGGTCCGCGAGCTGGGCGCCACGGTGGACGGCCTGGAGGAGATGGAGATCGCGTTCGCGCACCTCCACGTCCCGGAGATGGCCTGATCCCCGACGGGAACCGCGACCGCCGCAGGGCAGCGGTCGCGGGTCCCGGAGCCCACAGGCCTACGGCAGCGCGCCGGACGGTGCCGCGGCGAGCCGGAGCTCGCTGCCCACCTCGAGGCCCCACCGTTCGAAGCTCCCGACGGGCGCCTCCAGCACCTGCGTGGTCCCACGGAACGGGGCCGTCATCCCCCAGGGTCGCAGCACCCGGGTCCTGAGTACGCGCATGTCGCGAGAGACCAGGGCGACGTCCAGCGGCACGCGCATCCAGGCGCCGTGGACCGACGAGCAGGGCCGCAGCAGGAGCGCCTCGGGCAGGACCCGTCGGAACAGCAGGCCGCGCGCCCGGGCCAGGACGGTTTCGGCGACGACGACGTCGGCGACCGCCTCTCCGTCGACCAGGAGCCGGATCTCCGTCATACCGCGTTCCTCTCACCGAATCCTCGACACGGAGTATTGCACCGAACACTCCAGAGTCCGCTCATTTGAGCGATCTCCCGAGAAATCTCGCTCAAAAGGATAATGAAGGAGCGATAACTATGTACGTTCCGGTCCGGAATCTGTACAGTCCGTGTGGCGAGCGGCCCTAAACCTCCACATATGGGCGCCGTTGCCAGAGAGTGGCGATGGCACATCGGTGGCGGGCCGGCGCAGGTAGCTGCGGTTGTGCCGGAATGTGGACAGGGGGCGCCATGCTGGTGGTCGCGATCGGTGCGCCGGACGGTGTGCACACTGCCGTCCGCCGGGCGGATGCAACGTTGGACGCGGTGGTCGCTGCCGTGGCGAGCCTGCCCGACGGCGACGTCGTGCTCGCCACGCGGGACGAGCCCAGCCGCAAGGTCGCGCGGTCGGTCCGCCTGGTCCTCGGCCCGGAGCGTCTCGGCCTGCTCCACGTCGAGACGCCGGTCACGGCCTGGGCGGTGATGCTCGCGGGTCTCGTGTCCGGCGGCCTGACCGCGTCGTCCGCCCGTGCGGTGGCCGACGTCGTCCTGGCCCGCATCACCACGCGAGCCCTCGTCTCCAGTGTCGCCTCCCTGGAGAGCCCGACACCCACGTTCCGCCAGCACGCGGGCAGCCTGTTGCCCCGCACAGCCTTCGTGGTCGACCCCGGCCGAGGCACGGTCGGCCGCTTCCACGAGCGACTGGGCATCCCCAGCGGCGGCGACATGCTCGTCGTCGCCAGCTCCCCCAAGCCCGTGGTGGCCGACACCACCGACCTGCTCCCCCGCCCGGCCGACGTCGAGCTCGTCGGGGCGAAGCCCGACTGGCACGCGACGCGCTGGTTCGAGGCGTCGACCATCGACGGTCCGCTCAGCTGGGCCGTCGCGAGCGCCGCCTCCGGCGCCCACCGCTGGACCGCGTGCGAGGTCTGCGGGCGGGCTGCCTTCGGTACCTGCATCTTCTGCGACATCGCCCTTCGCCCCGCCCGTGCAGGCCTGGCCCCGCACGCGAGGCTTCCCGATCAGCACCAGCCCGAGCACCAGGGAGTCATCAGTTGAACCCGCGCCAACGCCGAGGAGTCTTCCTCCTGGTCATCACCTCGGTCCTCGCCGTCGCCGTCTTTGCCGGTGTCCTCTACTACGTCCGCACCGTGAGCACCCAGGTGGGCCCCTTGACCACCGTGCTCCAGCTCAACCGCTCTGTCGAGGCCCTGGAACCGATCGAGCCGGACATGCTGGAGGAGGTGGAGGTCCCGGAGCGCTGGGTCTCCACGACCGCCGTGAAGGACGCGCGGGCCGTGGACGGCATGGTCGCCGCGACCGACTACGAAGCGGGCTCCGTGGTGCAGGCGGGGATGCTGATCGCACGACCCGGTGTGCAGCCCGGGTTCCGGGAGGTCGCCATCCTCGTGGACTCCGAGACCGGGGTGGCGGGCAAGGTGGAGCCGGGCGACCACGTCGACATCATCGCGACCATGGCGGGCAGCGAGACCACGAAGCCTGTGTCGCGGGTCTGGGTCTCCAACGCCCTGGTCCTGGAGGTCGGCCTCCCCCGGACGCTCGAGAACCCCGACGACCTCTCCGAGACCACTCAGGGACTTCCGGTGACGTTCGCGCTGACCACCGACGACGCGCTGACGCTCGCCTACGTCGAGTCGTTCTCGGTCAAGATGCGCCTCGCTCTGCGCGGCGCGGGGGACGCCGAGGAGCTGCCGACCGAGGAGCGCGTCTACGACGGCACGACGCCGAAGCCACAGGCGAAGGCGAAGGGCTGACCATGGTCACGAAGGTACTGCTCGCGACGGCGTCACCCGAGGTCCGGGACCACCTGGGGCACGTGTTCGCCGAGTCCGACCAGTTCGAGCTGACCGCGTCGCTGTCTGATGGCGCAGGGGTGCTGACGGCACTCGACCGGCACCCCGACGTCGGGATCGTCGTGATCGACGAGGCCGCCGACGGTGGTCAGGGTCACGCCCTGGCCCGGACCGTCGGTCTGGCCACGCCGCTCATCGGCATCGTGATGGTCGTGGACGCCCACAACCCGGGCGAGATGAACACGGCGATGGCCGCGGCGATGGAGGTCGGCGCCCGTTCGGTGATCGCCCGGAACGCCGGCCTCGAAGAGGTGCTGACCCGGTTCGAGGCGGTGGCCTCGTGGTCGACGGTGGCACGGGCCGCCATCAGCGCGGAACGGAACGGCGGCCGCGGCGGCCAGGTGGTCGTGGTGGCCGGCGCGAAGGGCGGCGTCGGTGCGTCCGTGCTCGCACTGCTGCTCGCCCGGGCCGGCCGCAGCGGCGACACCACGCTCGTGGACTTCGACCTGGGGGCCGGCGACCTCGCCGCGTACGCGGGTGTGCGCACCCGGCGCTCGGTGGTCGACCTGGCGGGCGTCGAGGGTGAGGTGACGGCCCGCATGCTGCGCGAGACCACCTACGAGGTGGGTGGTGGCCTGCGGCTGCTGACCGCACCGAACGACGGCGAACGCGGCGAGGACATGACGCCCGCCGCGGCCCGGTCCATCGTGAGCGCCCTCCGCTTCGAGTCGAATCTCGCGGTGCTCGACGTGGGCGCCCACCTGGACGAGCCGCGCGCGACAGCCATCGAGTTCGCGGACCGGGTGCTGCTCGTCACCACCCCGGACCTCCCCGCCCTGCGGGCCGCCCGGCGCGTCATCGCGCAGTGGGACCGGCTGGCGATCCGCCGTCCGGCAGCGGTGGAGCTCGTGCTCAATCGCCGCAGCTCCCGCGACGAGGTCACGCCTCAGCTCGCCGAGCGCATCGTCGAGCGCCCCATCGCCTTCACGGTGCCCGAGGGGGGCACCACGTTCGCCGCCGCGGTCAACACCGCGACGCTGCTGGAGACCCCCACATCGGTGCACACCGCCGTCGCCGAGGTCGGCATCGCCGCGCTCAGTGCGGCAACCCCCGTCACGCTGCAGGGCGATGAGCCGGCGGGGGTTGCCGCGCTGGTCGCAGGCACCTCCGCCCGCAACGGGCGTTTGGGCGCAGCACAGAAGCGGCAGGCCCGCCGGGCGGCCCGCGAGAAGGGCACCGACGCCGAGGCAGGCCAGTCCACCGTCGAGCTCCCGGTGGTCATCCTGATCGCGCTGACCGTCTTCCTGCTGTGCGCGCAGGGCATCGGCTGGGCGACGAGCATGCTGACGGCCCGGGCCGCCGCGCAGGAGGGCGCTCGGACGGTCGGCGTCGCCGGGTACTACGACCGGTTCGGCAACCCGCGCGACGACGTCGTCGAGCAGGCCCGACACGACGTCCGCGACCGGCTCCCGGACTGGATGGGCTCGGTCGACGACGCGGACATCGAGGTGGGTGCCGACGAGGTGAGCGTGCGGGTCACCGTCGAGACGCTCGTGCCCGGCATGGATCTCTCCGCGTCGTCGTCCGCCGCCGTCTACCGGGAGAACTGAGATGCGCCGGCACCAGGCTCCGGCCGAGCGCGGCCAGGCGACCATCGAGCTCGTCGGGGTCGTGTTCGCCGTCGTCCTGGTGGCGCTCCTGGCGATCCAGGGCATCACCGTTGCCCAGACGGCGTCGATCACCCAGGAGGCGGCACGGAACGGGGCCCGCGCCCTCAGCCAGGGCCAGGACTGGGAGGCCGTGGTGCGCAGGCAGGTGCCGGACGGGCTCGAGCTGAAGGAGCTGGAACCCGAGATCGACCGCGGCAGTGCCAGCGTGCGGGTGACGGTCTCGGCGCCGCTCGGGCTGGCGGGGGTGGAGGTCACGAACATCTCCGTCACCCGGACCGCCGCCTTCCCTGTGCACCAACCACGACTGACTGGGGACTGACATGGGCCTGCGCGACCGGCTCGCCGTCGACGAACGGCACGACGACGACAACGACCTTGCGAAGACGTACCGCGAGCGGCTCCTCGAAGAGGTGGATGTCGACGAGCTCGCCCGGCTCTCGCCCTCCCAGCGGCGGATCCGGCTGGAGCGGGTGCTCTCCCGCATCCTGTCCGCCGACGGCCCGGTGCTCTCCGCCCGCGAGCGCAGCGCCCTGGTGCAACGGATCGCCGACGAGGCGCTCGGCCTGGGTGTGCTGGAGCCGCTGCTGGCGGACGAGTCCATCACCGAGATCATGGTGAACGGGCCGAAGGACGTGTTCGTGGAGCGTTACGGCAAGGTGGAGCGGGTACAGACGCGGTTCGCGTCGGCAGAGCAGCTCTTCCAGACGATCGACCGGATCGTGTCGCAGGTGAACCGCCGCGTGGACGAGTCCTCCCCGATGGTGGACGCGCGCCTGCCCAGCGGCGAGCGCGTCAACGTGATCATCCCGCCGCTGGCGCTCGACGGCCCGACGTTGACCATCCGACGGTTCCCGACGCCGTTCCGGATGGGTGAGCTGGTGGACAAGGGCACCCTGGACCGGGGCACGGCGAGCCTGCTCGGAGCGTGCGTGCGGGCCCGGCTGAACATCGTGGTGTCCGGAGGTACCGGTTCGGGCAAGACCACGTTCCTGAACGCGCTGT
This sequence comes from Promicromonospora sukumoe, assembly GCF_014137995.1. Classification (NCBI taxonomy): domain Bacteria; kingdom Bacillati; phylum Actinomycetota; class Actinomycetes; order Micrococcales; family Promicromonosporaceae; genus Promicromonospora; species Promicromonospora sukumoe. Next base: position 972,716 of record NZ_JACGWV010000003.1, on the reverse strand, counting down.
CCGGCATGATCCCGGACCACGAGCGGATCGTGACCATCGAGGACGCCGCGGAGCTGTCCCTCCAGCAGGGCCACGTGGTGCGGCTCGAGTCCCGCCCGGCGAACGTGGAGGGCCGCGGCGCGGTGACCATCCGCGAGCTGGTGCGCAACGCGCTGCGCATGCGGCCCGACCGCATCATCGTCGGCGAGGTGCGCGGCGGCGAGACCCTGGACATGCTCCAGGCGATGAACACCGGCCACGACGGCTCGGTGGCGACCGTGCACGCGAACACGGCACGCGACGCACTCAGCCGGCTGGAGACGCTCGCCTCGATGAGCGAGATCGAGCTCCCGGCCGCGACCCTGCGGGACCAGATCAACTCGGCCATCGACCTGATCGTGCACCTGGAGCGGGCGGCGGACGGATCACGCCGGGTGGTCGAGGTGCAGGCCGTGACCTCGCAGCGCCGTGAGGAGTTCGCGCTGACGCCGCTGGTGCTCTTCAGCAAGGACCCGATCGGACCGGACCGCGCGGTGACCGGGCGGTTCGTCCCGTCACAGGTCCCGGACGCGCTGCGGCAACGCCTGGAGCGCGCGGGCGAGACGGCGCCGGTGCTCGAACCTGCGCCGGTCGAGGGCCGGCAGGTCGAGCTCACGCTGGTCGAGTCGACCCCGCGGGTCGACCCCGTCGAGACCGCGGACGGAGAGAACCGATGATCGTCCTGCTCATCGCCGGCGGCCTGTTCCTGACCTTGCTGCTGGCGGCCGCCACGGTGGCGACGTTGGCGGGCGACGCGGAGAGGCAGCGGCTGATGGTGGAGTCCGCCGACCTCGAGGCGGCCTCCGGGATCCGCCTGTTCGACCGGCTCGACGAGCGGCTGCAGAACACGCGCCGGGGGCAGCGGCTGATCGCCCTGCTCGCCGGGTCCGGCCTGCCTACCTGGTCGCCGTCCATGCTCCTCGCCGGGTCGGCGGCGGGGGCGCTCGCCATGGGCCTGATCGTGCTGCCGCTCTACGGCTGGGCCACGGCGGTGCTCGCGACCCTGCTCGTCGTCGTGGGCGTACGCAGCTGGCTGGACCGGCGGCGCAAGCAGCGCGTGGAGCGGTTCGTGGCGCAGCTCCCGGAGCTGGCCCGGCTCCTGGCGAACGGCGCGTCGGCAGGGCTCGCGGTGCACCGTTCGCTGGAGCTCGCGGCCGACGAGATCGCCGAGCCCGCGGCCACGGAGATGGCACAGGTCAGCGCCGAGATGGCGCTCGGCCGCTCCCTTCGGGACGCCCTGTCGGCGCTGAGCGAGCGGCTGCCCTCCCGCGAGCTCTCGGTGCTGGTGCAGACACTGACCATCCAGGGCCGGACCGGTGGCGCGCTCGTCACCGCCCTGTCCGGTATCGGAACCACGCTGGAGGAACGGCGCCGACTGCGGCGCGAGGTGGTGAGCGCCACGATCGGGGCCCAGTTCTCCGGGTACACGGTCATCTTCCTCGGCTTCGGTGCGGTGCTGCTGATGAACGCTTTCAGCCCCGGGGTCATGGACGTGATGATCACCAACCTGGCGGGCCAGGCGGTGCTGGTGATCGCGACCGGGCTGTTCGCGATCGGTTACGTGGTAGTGCGCCGCGTCTCGAAGGTGGAGGTGTGACGTGCTGGACCTGTTGATCGCGGCTGCCGCCGCCGGGCTGGTGGCGCTGGGCATGACCGGGTTCCGGCTCGTGACGAGCACGGGCCTGGAAGACGTCGAGGCCGAGTACGCACCCAGCGCGGAGCCCCGGCCGCGCGGCTTCATCGCCGTGCTGGACGTGATCGGGGCGCCCCTGCTCTCCACGGCGGTCCGGCTGCACGGACGAGCCCGGCTGCAGCGGCTGGACACCATGATCCGTCGAGCCGGCCGGCCCGACGGCGTGACGCTGACGATGTTCGTCCGCCGCGAGGCGGCCTTCCTGGTGCTCGCGGTCGCGTTCGGCCTCCTGCTCACGCTCCAGGGTCTATGGATGTTCGGCCTGCTGCTGGCACTCGTGCTGGCCCTCTGGATGCGCCTGTGGCTCTTCCTGGCGGGGAACGCACGGCAGGAGCAGGTCGACAGCGAGCTGCCCGACTTCCTGGACGTGCTCAGCGTGACCGTGACCGCGGGCCTGGGCTTCCGGCAGGCACTCGAGCGGGTGTGCGAGCTGCACGACGGCGCGCTGGCCGCCGAGATGCGCACCGCGCTGCAGGAGATGAACGTGGGCACGTCCCGGCGTCAGGCGTTCATCGCGCTGCGGGAACGCAACAGGTCCGCGGCCGTCGGTACCTTCGTGACCGCGATGCTGCAGGCAGAGGAGCTGGGCGTGCCGCTGGCGGACGCCCTCACGGACATCGCCTCGGACGTGCGCCGCGAGCACGCCGAGAACGTGCGTCGGAAGGCGTCACGCGCAGCGCCCCTGGTATCGCTCGTCGTCACCCTGACCATCCTGCCCGGGGCCCTGATCCTCATCGTGTCCTCGGTGCTGATCGCGAACGCGGGGGTCCTCGGTGGGATTCTCTGAGCTGCTGGCGCCCAGGCACCCGATGGACCCGTTGACCCAGCGGGCCATCGGGTCCACCGTGCGCCTGCTGTGCCAGGTGCGCCTGGTGGTCCTGGCGTTCGCCCTGGTACTGGCCCTGCTCGACGGCGCGGGCTGGCTCGGTGTGTCCCTCGTGATGCTCGCCGCCCCGTTCTCCTTCGTGCCCGCGCTGAACTGGGACGCCCGTGGGCGGGCCTACGCCCGCAACGGGATCCTGCTGGCCGGGGACGTCGTCGTCGCCGTCGTGACGCTCCTGCCGATCGCCGGGTCGCCGCTCATGGCCATCTACGCTGCGGCGACCGCGGCGCTGTGGGGCCTCCTCGCCGGTCCGTTGCTCGGACTGGTCATGGCGGTGCCCCTGGCACTCCACCAGCTCACGGTGTACGGGGACGGTCTGCGTGGGGTGGTCACCGGGACCGCGGGTGCGGCCCTCGTCGTGGTGATGACCTGGACCGGTACCGTGCTGGGGCGGCGACTGCGGAGGCAGGCGCTCACGTCGGTGGCGCTGGTGGCGACGCGCGAGCACGAGGCCGCCCTGGCGGAACGGCTGCGCCTGGCGCGGGACCTGCACGACACCGTGGCGGGTGACCTCGCGGGCCTTGCCCTGGCGACCCGGGGGCTGGCCGACCGCCTGGACCGGGAGGGATCGGATCCGAGCACCATCCGGCTGGCGCGGGAGCTGTCCGACGCCGTCGGGGTGGCGCACCAGCACACCAGGGCGACCCTGGGGGAGCTGCGTGACGATGCCTCCGGTGTGACCGGCCCCGTGACCGACCTCGCCCGGCGCTGGACCGAACGCACCGGGATCCCGGCCCAGGTGTCCGCGGGACCGGAGGTCGACGACGTCGTCGGCCCGGGCCGCGCCCAGCACGTCCGGGCCCTGGTGACCGAGCTGCTGGAGAACGTGCGCAAGCACGCGGACGCCACCCGGGTCGAGATCACCGTGTCCGTGACCGACGGGATGGCGGAGGTGGTCCTGTCGGACGACGGCGCGGGGCTCTCGACGGGAGTCGCCGGCGGGTACGGGATGCGCGGCGTCCGCGAGCGGGCCGCGCTGTGCGGCGGCGACGCCGCGTGGTCCCTTGGGGTGGAGGGCGGCACCACCGTGCGGGTGACGCTCCCGGACGAACCCGTCGACCGGCCGGCCGCGGAGCCGACGACGGCGCACGACCCACCCGGACGGGACCGCACGACCGGTGCCGTTCCCGACCCCGCAGCGACTTCACACGCAGTGACTCCGAAGGTGGCTTGATGCGAATTCTCACCGTGGACGACAACCCGATCATCCGGATGGGCCTGCGAAGCCTCCTGGAGGGGACCGACGGCGTGACCTCGGTGGACGACACCGGCGATCCCGAGGAGGCGGTGGCGCGCGTGGACTCCGGGCAGGTCGACGTCGTGCTGTTGGACGTGCGGATGCCCCTGATGAGCGGGTTGGAGCTCCTGCCACGGCTCTCCGGGGCCACGGTGGTGATGTTGACGCACACCGACGACCCGGCCGCGGTCTCCGAGGCGATGGCGGCCGGCGCCGCCGGGTACCTCGTCCACGGCGTGCTGGAGCCGGGAGCGATGCTGGACGCGATCCGGCTGTGCCGGAACGGGAGCCAGGTGGTCTCCGGCGTCTCGACGCTCCGGGTCGAGGCCGCCGCCCCGGCCGCGGCGCCCGCCGTACGGAGCCTGCTGTCCCCGCGCGAGGCCGAGGTGATGGACCTCGTGGCCGGCGGGCTCTCCAACCGGGAGGTCGCGGCGCACCTCGTCCTCTCCGAGAAGACCGTGAAGAACCACCTCAACAGCCTGTTCGCCAAGCTCGGCGTCACCACCCGGAGCCAGGCCATCGTCCGCTGGCTGCACCAGGACCAGGACACCGGTAGGACCCTGGGCCCAGGCAGAACGGGCCCTGGTGTGGGACCGGGCACCCTGGGCGCGAGGTCCGCGGCTCCGTAGGTTCGTCGGTGTGGTTACGGCCGGTTCCGTAGCCGACACCGGATACCGAGCTATGGAGGACACCATGTCGAAGCTGCACCAGAAGGCGATTGACGCTCACACGATGCTGCGCTTCCGCACCGCTCGCGCGATGGACCGTTTCATCGACGAGGAGCGTGGGCAGGGCAGCGTCGAGTACATCGGCATCATCCTGGTCGTCGTGGCGATCGTCACCGCCGTCATTGCCGGCGCCACGCCCATCGGCACCGCGATCATCACCAAGCTCACGGCGGCAGTGAACAAGATCGGCGGCACCGCCTGATCTACCCGAGAACGACGACGGAGGTACCGATGCGTAGGACCGCGCTCACCACCCTTGCGGCCGGTCTCGTGGCCCTGTCGGCAGGTTGCGGGCTCCTCGGTACCACCGAGCCCGGTCCGACGGCGGAGCCCCCGGCTGACGCATCGGCAGACCCGACCTCGCCCGAAGGCTCCCCGCCTCCGGGCGAGGTCGTCTCCGTGGAGCGGGACTGGCACGGCGCGCGGGTGAGCTTCGACGTGCGTCCCGTCGAGGTCGACGGTGACCTGGCCGTCCTGCGGTACGACCTCCACGCGACGTCGCCGAGACCGGTGGAGCTGTCGACCATCGTCCTGAACCTCGGCGGGCTCGGCAGCGCCTCCACCGACGGCCGTGGCGTCCGGCTCTTCGACGCCGCCGAGGCTCGCGTCCACCCCGTGGCCGAGGCCTCCGGCGACCTGCCCGCCGCCGCGATCGACTGGACGGCCGACGACACCCTCCAGGGCTCGGCGGTCGCGGTCTTCGCGGCGCCCGCGGACGAGTCGGTGGACGTGCTGTTCCCCGGCTTCGGCGTCGTGACCGTACCCGTGGTCGCGGCGGGCGACGACTTCGAGGACGCCGTCGCCCGGGTCGGCGGTGTCGACGACGCGGAGACGAAGAAGATCCGGGCATTCACCCGCAGCCACGACGCCGGGTCGGCGACCTCCGCGGAGGACGACGAGGTCACGGTCACCCTCGCGTCCGACGTCCTCTTCGCCTCCGACAAGCACACGCTGTCGAAGAAGGCACAGGGCGTCGTGGACCGGGCCGCCGCATCGATCAAGAAGCAGGCGGACGCCGGTGACGTGCAGGTGGTGGGCCACACCGACGACGTCGACACCGATGCCTACAACCAGACGCTGTCCGAGCGCCGCGCCCGGTCCGTCGCCGACCGGCTGCGCGCCGCCCTCGCCGGCGACTTCACGGTGACCGAGGACGGGCGCGGCGAGAGCGAGCCGATCGCCGAGGGCACGAGCCCGGAGGCGCGGGCCGCGAACCGGCGCGTCGAGATCCACTTCCGCGGCAGCCTGGTCGTCGAGGCCGACTCGAAGGACGACATCCCCGAGACCGACGCCCCGTCCGCAGAGAACGGCCCCGTCACCATCTCCACGGATGGTGGCGAGTACGCGATCGAGGTGGAGTCGCTGGTGCGTCGGCCCGGCGCGATAGTGGGCACGCTCGTGGCGAAACGCACGAGCGGCGGCTCGATCGACCCGGCCTGGTTCCTCCCGGCCTACCTGAAGCAGATCGGCGACCGGCAGTTCGGTGCCCTGGGCGACCTCGCCGGGGCCCACAACCTCTCGCTGCTCGGCACCGAGGAGCGCGTGCTGCCCTTCGACTACACGGAGGACGAGACCGTCGGTTTCGTCCTGCGGCGGCTGCTCGGCGACGAGGAGGTCAAGCCCATGGGCCGCGGCGAGTCCACGCTGATCACCGTCGTGTGGCCCGACACCGGCCAGGACACGGTGACCGTCGACGCACCGGACCGTTTCCGGATCACCGACGTGCCGGTGACCGAAGCCCCGACAGGAGACTGAGCCATCATGGGACGCAGCCAACGGCACCGCCGCCCGCTCTTCGCCCGGTGGCGGCACGACGAGGACCGCGAGCGCGGTTCGTTGCACGTCATGGCCATCCCGATCGCCGTCGGCATGCTGAGCGTCGCTGTGCTGGTGATCTCGATGGTGGGCTCGGCGACGAACGACCGGCGCGAGGCCGGCACCGCGGCCGACTCAGCCGCGCTGGCAGCCGCCCAGGAGTGGGACGAGCACCTGGGCGCGCTGCACGGGCTGCACCTGCTGCCCGGCGACTTCGGCGACTTCTGGGGAATCATCGAGGAGCTGCTGCTCACCCTGGTGGTCGCGGACAAGATGGAGGAGGCCGCCACGGCGTACGCGGAGGCCAACGGCGCCGAGCTGGCCGACTTCGACTACGACGTCGACAGCCTCAGGGTGTGGGTCGAGGTGGAGCACGAGGACGAGGTGCCCGTCGCCGAGATCCGTTCGAAGGCGGAGGCCACGGCGCAGATCAAGCTCAACGGCGGGCTGTGCGAGGACGACGGCAGCCTCGGCTGGATGATCGACGGCGAGTGCGTCACCGAGCCGGACGAGGACGAGATGCCGGGCGAGGACCAGGGTGAGGACCCTGGCAGCGAGGAGCCCGGGGACGGCGACGAGGAAGAGGACGAGGAGCCGGCCTGGGAGGCACCCGAGGTCGACGGTTACGGCAGCCGCATCGTGCTCGTCGACTGAGCGGTCCGGCCGAGAGCCCCAGCCCTGGATCCAGTTGGAGCCCTGGGCCCTGTACCCGCCCGCACGCCGCGGTATGCTCTTGCCTCTCTCATGAAGGTCGAAATGTCCATTTTTTGGCAGGCGTCCACGGCCCGTAGCGAGCGTGGTCAGGGCACGGTCGAGTACATCGGTGTGGTGGCTGTCGTCATCGTGATCGTGGCCGCGGTCGTCGCTATGACGACCCCCGTGGGCGGTGCCGTCATAGCGAGCATGACGTGTGCGTTCCAGGACATCGGGTCGGTCCAGGAAACCGACGCGGCCTGCGAACCCGGCGAGGTCGAAGCCGACGACGAGGACGACCGTGAGGTCGATCTGCCTGGCGGCCTGGGCCCCGACACCGCTCTGCGCTGTCAGGACGACTGGGAGTTCTGCCAGCCCGAGAAGCTCGAGGACGGTGAGACCGCAGTCTGCCTCTTTCCGCTGGGAACCCTGGGGTGCGGGGTGGAGAAGGTGGACGAGGAAGACCTTCCCCCGTACGACCCCGAGGACGACTGCACCACGGACGACAGCTGCGAGGGCGTGTGGGACGGCGCGATGGAGCCCGGTGAGTCCGAGGGCGAGATCGAGCAGGTGGGGTGGTTCGAGTGCAACTTCAACATCCTGGGCTGGTACCCGAACGACAACGTCAGGTTCTCCTGGGAGGCCAACTCCCTCAGCGGTGCCGGCGCGGCAACGCCCAGCGTGTGCGTCGACGGACCCGGCACGATCAACATCGACCAGGAAGGGGTCGAGCGGTTCGACGCCGGCGAGCACACCGGGTGGTTCATCTACAAGGGCGATGACGGGTACGAGTACAAGCACTACTTCGAAGAGGGCGAGACCTCGTACTTCGACCCGTCGAGCACCGTCTACGAGGTCCACATCGACTGAGGTGCCGCTCGCCCGGCTCGAAGCTCGCGTCCGGCTCGCTGTCAGACGAGCGATCGACGGCGGCGGCTGACCCCGGTGGGCGCAATCTGCGCCCCGGGCTACTTCTCCTCGAACCTCACGATCTTCTCGTCGCTGTCGTAGTCGAACTGCCCCCGGAACCGCCAGTTGTTGTAACCGCCGTCGCCGTTGTTCTTGACCGTGCCGCCGTCCAGCGCGATCACGTCCATGCCGTCGACCGTTGCGAGGTGGTCGAAGCCGCCCACGAAGTTGAAGTCGAAGTTGTCGAAGTCCTTGACCACCAGGATGTTCTTGTCCGGGTAGGCCGCGGAGTACTCGTCGACGAGCGACTCGGTCAGGTCGTCGTTGTCGCCCGGCACGTCGCCGTCGTAGTCGGTACCGGGGTAGGTGCCGTCCGTGAATCGCGGGCTGTCGTTGTCGTACATGTCGAACTCGGTACCCGGCGCGGAGAAGTCATCGGTGTAGTACCCGTCGTCCGGCTCGAACTCGACGTGGTTGCATCGCGGTGCCGGATCGACGATCTGCTTGTCGCCGTTCACATCGGTCACCTCCAGCGAGGACTCGTTCAGGGTCCGTTCCTCATCGACCGTGGCCCACTCGACGTCAAGCAGGTCCAGGCCCTGCCAGCTGATGTTGGTGTTACCGCTCTCGGTGGTCTTCGTGGTGTCGTAGTCCAGCTCGCGGACGTTTCCGTACTCCTCGGCGACCTCGTAGATCCCACCGCCTTCGGAGTCGTTGCCGTCCATCTCGACGTCGTCCTTCTGAAGGTCGCCGTCCTTGCCACCCGGGAAGACCTCGTCGATCTTCGGCCCCAGGGAGTCGCGCAGCTCGGGGTACTGGTTGAAGTCGATGATCAGCTCCTTCACCGTCGCGGTCCCCTCCTGCTCCGAGCTGTTGTAGCCGCCGCCGGCCGTGAACCCGTACGGCAACGTCGCCTCCAGATCGACGCCGGCGTCCTTGAGCGTCTGCAGCACCTGGTCGTCCATCGTGATGTACATCTGGGCCAGCTCACCGTCCGGACCCCAGATCACCGTGGTGCGGGTCGTGCCCTTCCACTCGACGCTCTTCGTGCCACCTACGCTGCCGCCCGCCCCCGACTCGTCGTCATCGTCCGACTTCTCCTTGTCCTTCTTGTCCTTCGTGAAGGGCTTGTCCCCCGCCAGCCCCGCTCCGATGATGAACGCGCCGATGTCGGAGGACTGGTAGGCCACCTCGTAGCTGCCGTCGGACCATTTGCGGCTCTCGATCTGGATCTCGCCCTCGTAACCGCCCTCGACGCTGCCCTCGATGTTGACAGGGCCGCTGTCCGTCTCGAAGGTCAGCCCTCCGGAGAGCTTGACCTTCTTGACGTCCACGTCGGCCGAACCGGCCACGTGGTGCTCAGGCTCCTCGTCGGCCAGCTCCTCGAGCCGGTCGCTCCGGTCATCGACGCCCGGGCAGTACTGAGGGCCGTAGGAGTAGCCCGTGCAGTTCTCCTGGCCGGTGCTGTTACGGACCGAGTCGTACTCCGCGTACCAGTCGATCCACTCCTGGGCGTCCTCCATGGACGTGAACTCGTAGGTCGTGTCGTTGGTGTAACCCGTGATGCCCGCGACGTCGAAGCTGATCGGCGAGCCGCCGACGCCGTCACCGCTGACCCCGGCACCCATCTCGACGCCGTCGAGGATGTGGATACGCACGCGGCCGTCACCCAGCTGCTCGATCAGCGAGCCCTGGCTGTCGCCGAAGCGGAAGAAGAGGAACTTCACGTTGGTCTGGTCGACGTGCCCGGTCACCTCGATGAAACAGTCCGGCTCCATCGAGTCGTACGCCTCTTCCACGCACTCGCGTAGCTCCCGCTGCTCCCCCGCACGATCCGCGCCCGGATCCGCGTCCCGGTAGGCCTCCCACTCGGCCTCGCAGCCCACGGGCACCGGCAGGTCCTTGCACCCCACCTGCACGTTGGGAACATCTTCGTCGATGTCCTCGCTGGTCGGGGCCGTGTTGACGCACTCCTCGCTGTCGGGGTCGTCGCTCGGCTCGCCGAATCCGTCCGTGACACAGTCGACGAAATCCTGGATCTCGTCCCCGAGGTAGACCCGCTCGTCGTCCTCCCGGTCGAACCAGCCCTCGGGCAGGTCACCCGACGCGCAGATCGTCGGCACCCAGTACCAGACGCAACCGATCTCGACCACGTGCGTGGAGTACTCCTCGTCGAGGTTGGTCTTGTCGAAGGTGACGTCCTGCTCGCAGTCACCCGACGGCGGGCTATAGCTGTCGCCCGTGTCTTCCTCGTCCCCGGTGTCTTCCTCGTCCCCCGCGTCGTCCTCGTCGCCCGATCCGCTCTCGTCGCCCGAGCCGGTGGAGCAATCCTCAGGGCCGTCCTCGAAGCTGCTCTGCACGACGCAGAGCAGCTCCGCGCTGATGTCCCGGCCCACCGGGGTCGCTGCCGCGAACACGACGCCGATCACGACCACGAGGAGTGCGACCAGACCCACGAACTCGACCATCCCCTGACCGAGCTGTCCGGAGGCAGTCGTTCGGGAACGCCATCGCTCCGCAGTGCGACGGAAGATCGCGCGATGGAATGGAGACATAGGAGCAAACTAGGCATCGTGGGCATAGGGCGCCACGGTCCCGGGACCTGTTCGAGTGACGGTCGCATGGGACCGGGGGCCCAACAGCGGGTGGGCCCCCGGCCACAGTTCCGGGCGGGGCCTACTCCTTGGCGACGAGGGTGAGCACCTCGTACGTCGCGACCTGCTCGTCGCGCTGGTTGGTGAGCACGGCGTCCCACCGCACCTCGCCGTAGTCCTCGTCCTCGCGCGGCGTGATCTGGGCGGCCGTCAACCGCACGCGCAGCGTGTCCCCGGGCACCACCGGCGTCAGGAAGCGCAGGTTCTCCAGGCCGTAGTTCGCGAGCACCGGCCCCGGCGCGGGGTCGACGAACAGCCCCGCCGCGAACGACACGAGCAGGTACCCGTGCGCCACCCGGCCGGGGAAGAACGGGTTGGCCGCCGCGGCCTCCTCGTCGGTGTGCGCGTAGAACGTGTCGCCGGTGAAGTCGGCGAAGTGCGCGATGTCGTCGAGGGTCACCTCGCGCGGCCCGGACTCGACGGCGTCGCCGACCCGGAGCACCGCCAGGGACTTGCGGAACGGGTGGCCCGTCCCCGTGCTCGACGGCGCCCCCGCCCGCCACCGCCCGGTCAGGCCGGTCAGCGCGGCGGGCGTGCCCTGCAGGGCCGTGCGCTGCATGTAGTGCTCGACGGCGCGGACGCCGCCGAGCTCCTCGCCCCCGCCGGCTCGGCCCGGTCCGCCGTGCACCAGGTGCGGCACCGGGGAGCCGTGGCCGGTCGAGGAGCGCGCGTCGTCCCGGTCGAGCACCAGCACGCGGCCGTGCATCGGCGCGATACCCGTCACGAGGTGCCGCACGACGGCGGGGTCGGCGGACGCGACGGTGGCGACGAGCGAGCCGCCGCCGAGGTTCGCCAGCCGCACGGCGTCGTCGAGGTCGCGGTAGCCGAGCACCGACGCGACCGGCCCGAAGGCCTCGATGTCGTGCACCGCGGGCGCGTCGGGGTCGGGGAACCGGAGCAGGACGGGCGCGACGAACGCGCCGTCCGGGGCGGGCCCGCGCGTGCCGTCGGCGTGCACCACCTCGGGCTCCGCGAGGTCGCCGACGACGATCTGCCCGCCGCCCGCGACCAGCTCGGCGACGCCGCGCAGCACCTCCTCCTTCTGCGCGACGCTCGCCAGCGCGCCCATGGTGACGCCGTCGGCCCGCGGGTCGCCGACGACGACGCGCTGCGCGATCCGCTCGCGGACGGCGTCGACCACGGCGTCCTGCCGGTCGGCCGGGACGATCACGCGCCGGATCGCGGTGCACTTCTGCCCGGCCTTCACCGTCATCTCGGTGACCACGGAGGCCACGAAGGCCGTGAACTCCGGGCTGCCAGGCTCCACGTCCGAGCCGAGCACGGCGGCGTTCAGCGAGTCGGTCTCGGCGGTGAGCACCACGCCCCGGCGGATGACGGCGTCGTCGACGGCGAGCACCCGGGCCGTGGACGCGGAGCCGGTGAAGCTCACGGTGTCGCGCACGTCGAGGTGGTCCAGGAACCCGCGGGCGGGGCCGCTGACGAGCTGCAGCACGCCGTCGGGCAGGATGCCGGAGTCCACGATCGCGCGGACCGCGGCCTCGGCGAGGTACGCCGTCGCGGAGGCGGGCTTGACGACGCTCGGCACGCCGGCGAGGAAGGCGGGCGCGAACTTCTCCAGCATGCCCCAGACGGGGAAGTTGAAGGCGTTGACCTGGAAGGCGACCCCCTGCCGCCGGGTGCGCACGTGCTGGCCGCCGAACGACCCGTCGCGGGACAGGCTCTCCGGCGGCCCGTCGACCAGGAGGTGCGCGTTCGGCAGCTCGCGGCGCCCCTTGGACCCGTAGGTGAACAGCACGCCGATGCCGCCGTCGATGTCGACCATGGCGTCCCGCCTGGTGCCGCCGGTGCGCAGGCTGACCTCGTACAGGTCCTCCTTGACCCCGGTCAGGTGCTGCGCGAGCCGCTTGAGCAGCAGCGCCCGCTGGTGGAAGGTCAGCGCGCCGAGCGCGTCCTGGCCGACCGTCCGCCCGTAGGCGACGACGGCCCCCAGGTCGAGGCCCTGCCCGGCCACCTCGGCGACCGGCTCGCCGGTCGAGGCGTCACGCACGACCTGCCCCGCGCCGTCCGACGGCGGGCGCTGCCACGCCCCGAGGACGTAGCTGTCGAGGGTGCGGGCCGGGGTCTCGGTCGCGGTCATGGTTGCTTCCTCTCGGCTGTAACTCTCGGCTGTCCTGACGGTCCCGGCGTGCGGGTCACTCGTCCCACGTGAAGAACCCCTGACCGGTCTTGCGCCCCAGGTGCCCCGCGGCGACCATCCGGCGCAGCAGCGGCGGCACGGCGAACCGCTCCCCCAGCTCGCGCTCCAGGTGCTCCGCGATGCCGAGGCGCACGTCGAGCCCGACCAGGTCGGTGAGCCGGAGCGGCCCGACGGGGAACCGGTAGCCGCGCACCATCGCGGCGTCGATGTCGTCAGGCGTGGCGACGCCCTCCTCGACCATGCGGATCGCCTCCAGCGCGATCACCACGCCCAGGCGCGAGCTCGCGAAGCCCGGGGAGTCGGACACGACGATCGACGTCTTGCCGAGCGCGGCCACCCAGGCGGCCGCCTCCTCGACGAGCACCGGGACCGTGTGGGTGCCCCGCACGATCTCCACGAGCGCGGAGGACGGCACCGGGTTGAAGAAGTGCAGCCCGACGAAGCGCTCGGGCCGCTCCAGGTGGCCCGCGAGCACGTCGACGGACAGCGAGGAGGTGTTGCTCGCCAGCCAGGTGACCGGCGAGACCACCCGCTCGACCCGGGCCAGCACGTCGGCCTTGGTCGTGAGGTCCTCGGGCACGGCCTCGACGACGAGGCCCGCGTTGCCGAGGTCCGCGACGGCGGTGGTCGCGCGCGCCCGCTCCAGCAGCTCGGCCGCGGTGCGCGAGGTGGAGCCGCGCTCGACGCTGGCGGTCACGGCCCGTCCCAGCGCCGCCCGCGCCCGGGCCGCCGCCTCGGCGTCCCGCTCGACGACGACCACGTGGGCGCCCCCGAGCAGGAAGGCGTGGGCGATCCCGGCGCCCATCCGGCCGCCGCCGACGACGCCGACGGTCCGTGGCAGCGTCATGGCTTCCTCCGGTCCAGGAAGGCGGTCATCCGCTCGTGCTTCGCGGGCGACTCGAACAGCACGGACTGCGCGAGGTCGTCGACCTCGGGGTGCGCCGCCCGCGGGGCGCGGAAGGCCCGCTTGGTGAAGCGGACCGCCGTCGGGTCCTGCTCGGCGATCCGGTCCGCGAGCGCGTCGGCCGCCTTGAGCAGGTCCGACGACGCGTGGACGGCGCTGACGAGGCCGGCCGCCAGGGCCTCGGCGGCGTCGAGCACGCGGCCGGCGAGCAGGATCTCCAGCGCGAGCGTCTCGCCGACGAGCTCCCGCAGGCGCCAGGTGGCGCCCGCTGCGGCCATGATGCCGAGGCCCACCTCGGGCTGGCCGAACCGGGCGTTCTCGCCGGCGAGCCGGAAGTCGGCCGCGTAGGCCAGCTCGGCGCCGCCGCCCAGCGCCCAGCCGTCGACGGCGGCGATCACCGGCATGGGCAGCGCCGCGATCCGCACGAACAGCCGCGAGTTGATGCCGGCGAGCGCGTCGTCGCGGCCTCGCTCGCGCAGCTCGGCGATGTCGGCCCCGGCGGCGAAGACGCGCTCCGTCCCGGACAGGACCAGGATGCGGGGCCAGGCCTCCAGCTCGGCGCAGACCTCGTGCAGCTCGTCGACCATCGCCCGGTCGATGGCGTTGCGCACCTCGGGCCGGTCGAGCCGGACGTGCAGGCGGTCCGCGCGGTCGTCGACGCGCCGCAGGGCTGCTGCCATGGCCTCATCACCTTGGGTCGCACCGGCGTAGCGTCGGTGCGCTACTTACTGACCGTTCGTTCTGTAGATGGCAGCATGGCACGCGCGCGGTCGTGGTTCAAGGGCGCGCTAGGCGCGCAGCCCCTCGAACGCCATGGCGACGACGGCGTCGGCGAGCTGGTCGGCGGTGAGCCCGCCGCCGGGGCGGTACCACTCGACCAGCGAGTTGACCATGCCGAAGAGCAGCCGGGTCGCGGTGCGCGCGTCGACGTCAGACCGCAGGGCGCCGTCGGCGACGGCCTCCTCGACCAGGCGCGCGACGGCGTGGTCGAACTCGCGGCGGCGCCCGAGCGCCTCGCGCTCGATCTCGGTGTTCCCGCGCAGCCGGAGCAGGAGCGTCACGAAGGGCAGCTCGTCGACGAGCACCCGTACGGCGCCGCGGATGACGCGTTCGAGCCGCTCCAGGGCGGTGGCGTCGGCGTCGGGCTCCTCCAGGAGCCGCTCCAGGTTGCCGAGCGCGCGCTCCAGCGCGAGCCGGAGCAGCTCCTGCTTGCCGCTGACGTGGTAGTAGATCGCGGACTTGCTGGTGCCGAGGCGCTCGGCCAGCTCGCCCATCGACGTCGCGTCGTAGCCGCGCTCGTTGAACGCCTGGACGGCGACGGCCAGCACCGCGTCCAGGTCGTAGGCGACGCGCCCGGCGCGCCCGTTGCCGCCGCGTCGGGCGGGTGCGGGGGCGTCGGCCGGCTGTTCCATGCGAGCCAACCTAACCGACCGGGAGGCCGTTGCCGCCGCGCCCACCCCGGTGCTAGCCTGACTGAACGATCGGTAAGTAGGCCCGGTCGCACAGGAGCTCCAGCACAGGAGGCGGCATGCCAGCGGACCACCTGCCCCCGGCGTCGTCCGGAGGGGCCGCACCGCGAGAGGCCGCGCCCGGGGAGGACGAGCGGCTCGCGGCGTTCGACGCCCTCATCGCCGCCGACCAGCGGATCGAGCCCACCGACTGGATGCCCCCGGCGTACCGGAAGGCGCTGGTGCGGCAGATGTCGCAGCACGCCCACTCCGAGATCATCGGCATGCAGCCCGAGGGCAACTGGATCACGCGCGCGCCGAGCCTCAAGCGCAAGGCGATCCTGATGGCCAAGGTGCAGGACGAGGCCGGGCACGGGCTCTACCTCTACTCGGCCGCCGAGACCCTGGGGACCACGCGCGACGAGATGCTCGACGCGCTGCACTCCGGCAAGGCCAAGTACTCCTCGATCTTCAACTACCTCGCGCCGTCCTGGGCCGACATGGGCTCGATCGGCTGGCTCGTGGACGGCGCCGCCATCGCGAACCAGGTGCCGCTGTGCCGCGCGTCGTACGGCCCGTACGGGCGCGCGATGGTGCGCATCTGCAAGGAGGAGTCGTTCCACCAGCGGCAGGGCTTCGAGATCCTGCTGGCGCTGATGAACGGCACCGACGAGCAGCGGGCGATGGCGCAGGAGTCCGTGAACCGCTGGTACGCGCCGGCCCTGATGATGTTCGGCCCGCCCGACGGCGAGTCGCCCAACTCGCGGCAGAGCATGGCCTGGAAGATCAAGCGGTTCTCGAACGACGAGCTGCGCCAGCGGTTCGTCGACATGATCGTGCCCCAGGCCGAGATCCTCGGGGTCACGTTCCCCGACCCCGACCTGCGCTGGAACGAGGAGCGCGGGCACCACGACTTCGGCGAGCTCGACTGGGACGAGTTCCACGCCGTGCTGCGCGGCAACGGGCAGGCCAACGCGCTGCGCCTGGCCAAGCGCAACGCCGCGCACGCCGAGGGCGCCTGGGTCCGCGAGGCGGCGCGGGCCTACGCCGAGCGCACCGCCACGAGCGAACGGATCGCGTCATGACCGAGGAACCCCGCCGGGAGACCTGGCCGCTGTGGGAGGTGTTCGTGCGCTCGTCGCGCGGCCTGTCCCACGTCCACGCGGGCTCGCTGCACGCGCCCGACGCCGAGCTGGCGGTGCGGAACGCCCGCGACCTCTACACCCGCCGCAGCGAGGGGGTCTCGATCTGGGTGGTCCCCGCCGCCGCGATCACCGCGTCCGACCCCGACGCGAAGGACGCGTGGTTCGAGTCCCCGCGCGGCAAGGACTTCCGGCACGCGACGTACTACACGGCGTCGCAGGCCGTGCCGCACCTCTGAGCCTGACCCGCGCCACCCCGCACCCGCCCGACGCTCGATGGAGAGCCATGCCGAACCAGCACCAGTCCCCGTCCGCGGTGCTCACGCCCGAGGCCCTCGCCGCCCGGGTCGCC
The DNA here is from genome assembly GCF_014137995.1 of Promicromonospora sukumoe. NCBI lineage: Bacteria > Bacillati > Actinomycetota > Actinomycetes > Micrococcales > Promicromonosporaceae > Promicromonospora > Promicromonospora sukumoe. Next base: position 956,082 of record NZ_JACGWV010000003.1, on the reverse strand, counting down.
CCGCAGGACAGCCCGGTCCGGGCCGCAGACGACGTCGCGCGGTACGCGCTCGGCCTGGGCGACGACGCCCTGGTCCTCGCGCAGCGCCTCGGCTCGTGGATCGCGGCCGCACCCGAGCTGGAGGAGGACGTCGCCCTCGGGAACATCGCGCTCGACACCCTCGGCCACGCCCGGAGCCTGCTGACCTACGCGGGCTCCGCGTGGGACCAGACGGAGGACGACCTGGCGTACTTCCGCGACGAGCCGGACTTCCGGTGCCGGCAGATCTTCGAGCGGCCGAACGGCGACTTCGCCTGCACGATCGCCCGGCAGCTCGTCGTGTCTGCATACTTCACGGCGCTCTACCGCGCCCTGACCGGCAGCGCGGACCCGACGCTCGCGGCGATCGCCGCCAAGGCGGTCAAGGAGGTCGACTACCACCTGGACCACGCCACGCTGTGGACCTTGCGCCTGGCGCTCGGCACCGAGGAGTCGCGCCGCCGCACGGTCGCCGGGTTCGACGCCGTCTGGCCGTTCGTGGACGAGCTGTTCGCCGACGACCCCGCCGCCGACGCGGTCCCGGCCGCCGCGGTGGCGCCCGCCGGCCTGCGCGAGCCGTTCGACGCGCTGCTGCTGCCGGTGCTCGACCGGGTGGAGCTGCCGGTCCCGGCGGTCGCCGCCGTACGCGGCGGCGGGCGGCTCGGGGTGCACTCCGAGGCGCTTGGCCCCCTGCTCGCGGAGATGCAGGTGCTGGCCCGGCGGCACCCGGGGGCGGTGTGGTGATGGCCGCCGTCGAGCACGAGCAGGTCGCGCGCCCCCGCCCGGGCACGAAGCCGGAGCGCGCCGTCTGGGACGCCGCGGCGCAGGTCACCGACCCCGAGGTGCCGGTGCTGACCGTCGAGGACCTCGGCGTGCTGCGGGCCGTGCGGCTCGTGGACGGCACGCCGGTCGTGGACATCACGCCCACCTACTCGGGCTGCCCCGCCGTGGACGCGATCCGCGACGACATCGTCGCCGTCCTCGAGGAGCGCGGCTGGTCCGGGGCGCGGGTGAACGTGGTGCTCTCCCCCGCGTGGACCACCGACTGGATGAGCGACGCCGGCCGGCGCAAGCTCGTGGAGCACGGGATCGCCCCGCCGGCGCGGCGGGCGGGCGGCGTCGTCGCACTGGGGATGGGCGTGCGGTGCCCCCGGTGCGGGTCGCTGCACACGCGCGAGCTCTCGCGGTTCGGTTCGACGTCGTGCAAGGCGCTGTACGTGTGCCAGCGCTGCCGGGAGCCGTTCGACCACTTCAAGGAGCACTGATGACGCCCGCCGAGGCCCCGGCCGCGCCCACCGCCCGACGTCGGGCCCGCTTCCACCCGCTCACCGTCGCCGCCGTGCGCCCGCTGACGGCGGACGCCGTCGAGGTGACGTTCGACGTGCCCGACGACCTCGCCGACGCCTACTCCTACGCGCCCGGGCAGTACGTCGCCCTGCGCGCAGAGGTGGCCGGCGAGGAGGTGCGCCGCACCTACTCGATCTGCCAGGCGCCGGTCCGCGGCTCGCTCAAGGTGGGTATCAAGCGCGACATGGGCGGCGTGTTCTCGCCGTGGGCGGTGGACCACCTGGCGCCGGGCGCGGTGCTCGACGTGATGAGCCCCGAGGGCCTGTTCGTCTCGCACCGGGAGCCCGGCCAGGGCGGGCGCGTCGTCGGGATCGCCGCGGGCTCCGGCATCACCCCGATGATGTCGCTCGTGGAGCACACGCTCGGCTCGGCGTCGGACAGCACGTTCGACCTGGTCTACTCCAACCGGACGACGACGGACACGATGTTCCTCGACGAGCTGGCCGACCTGAAGGACCGCTACCCCGCCCGCCTGGCGCTCTACCACGTGCTCACCCGCGAGCAGCGGGGCGCCGAGCTGCTCTCGGGCCGTCTCGACGCCGACCGGCTGCGCCGCATCGTGACCACGCTCATCGGGCCGGACGGCGTGGACGAGTGGTTCCTGTGCGGGCCGTTCGAGGTGGTGCAGGCCTGCCGGGCCGTGCTGGAGGAGCTGGGCGTGCCGGCCGAGCGGGTACGGCACGAGCTGTTCACCACCGGCAGGCCCGAGCGGCCGGCGGCGCCCCGGGGCCTCCCCCCGACGTCGGGCGGGGACGGACCGACGCGCTCGGTCTCCTTCCGCCTCGACAGCACGACGACGACGGTGACCACCCCCGTCGGCGCGCGCGAGAGCGTGCTGAACGCCGCGCTGCGCGTGCGCGGCGACGTGCCGTTCGCGTGCGCCGGTGGCGTGTGCGGTACATGCCGGGCAAAACTGGTGTCGGGCACGGTGGAGATGGTGGAGAACTACGCGCTGGAGCCGGAGGAGCTGGCGCGCGGTTACGTGCTGACCTGCCAGGCGATCCCGACCAGCGAGGAGATCTCCGTGGACTACGACTCATGATCGACCTGACGATCGAGGACCAGGTCGCCGAGGTGGTGCTCGACGCGCCCGGCCGGCTCAACGCGCTCGACGAGGTGGCCCTGGCCGAGCTCGACGACGCCTACCGGGAGGCGGAGGCCGCCGGGGTGCGGGCCCTGCTGCTGCGCGGCGAGGGCCGCGCGTTCTGCGCCGGCCGGGACATCTCGGGGGTGGACGCCGCCACCGACGACGCGCTGGGCTACCTGCGCAACCGCGTGACCCCGCTGCTGTGGCGCATGACGGCCTTCCCCGCGCCGACGTTCGCGGCGGCCCACGGCGCCTGCCTGGGCGTGGGGCTCGGCCTGCTGATCGCCACCGACGTGGTCTACGTGGCCGACGACGCGAAGATCGGCTCGCCGTTCGCCAACCTCGGGGCGACGCTCGACTCGGGCGGGCACGCGCTGTTCTTCGACCGCCTGGGTGCGCACCGCACGCTCGACCTGATCTACACGGGCGAGCTGATGACCGGGGCCGAGGCGGTGGGCGCCGGGCTGTTCTCGCGGGCCGTCCCGGCGGCGGAGCTGCTGCCGTTCACGCGGGCCCGCGTCCAGCAGGTCGCGGGCGGGGCGACCAACGCCTTCCTCGCGTCCAAGCGCCTGGTCGGGGAGCTGCGCGACGAGCGGGTCGCGTTCTGGGCCGCCGTCGCGCACGAGAACGAGGCGCAGGGACGGCTCAGCGAGACCCTCGACTACCAGGAGGGCTTCGCGGCCTTCCAGGAGAAGCGTCGGCCCCGGTTCACGGGCCGCTGAACTGCTGACTCGCGTTCAGGCCACCGACGTGTCAGACGTACAGGTCCCTCGGGTGACCTGTACGTCTGACACGTCGTGAGCTGAACGCGTGTCAGAGGCGGACGATGGCCGGGAGCGGGTTCTCGATGGCGTCCGCGACCGTGCGCATGAAGCCCGCGGCGGTGCCGCCGTCGCACACCCGGTGGTCGAAGACGAAGGACATCTGCGTGATCTTGCGGGGCACGATCTGGCCGTCCACGACCCACGGCCGGTCGATGATCCGGCCGAGGCCCAGCATCGCGACCTGCGGGTGGTTGATGATCGGGGCGCTGCCGTCGACCCGCAGGCTGCCGTAGTTGTTCAGCGTGAACGTGCCCGCGGTGAGCTCCTCGGCCGTGGCCCCGCCCACCCGGGCGCGGGCGGTGAGATCGCGCAGCGCCACGTCGAGCTCGCGCGTGGTCATCGAGTCGGCGCCGAGCACCGCCGGGGCGACCAGGCCGCGCTCCCCCTGGACGGCGATGCCGAGGTTGACGGTGTCCGGGACGACGACCTCGGCGCGCTCCGTGTCGAGCCGCCCGTTCAGCACCGGGTAGGCCGCCAGGCCCGCGACGACGAAGCGCGCGACGTGCGCCAGCAGCCCCGGCCCGGGGTCGTCCGGCGTACGGGTCGCCTCGCGCAGCTCCCAGAGCGCGGTGGCGTCGACGTCGACCCAGACGGTCGCCTCGGGGATCTCGGCACGGCTGCGCGACAGCACGCGCGACGCCGCCCTCTGCGAGGCGCCAAGCGGGATGCGGCGCTGCCCGGGGGCCGGGTCTGAGACAGGGGCCGACGACGCGTCCGGGGCGGACGCCGCGGACACCACGGGCGCGGTGCCGGCGCGCGCCCGCTCGGCCGCGGCTCGCACGTCGGACCGGGTCACGGTGCCGCCTGCCCCGGTGGGCGGGATCTCGGCCAGGTCCAGGCCCGCCTCGCGGGCCAGCCGCCGCACGATCGGCGAGATCACGCGGACGGGGCTGCTGTCGTGCGCGAGCGCCGGGGCGCCGTCGTCGTCGGGCCGGGGCGCGGCGAGCGCCGTCGGCCGGGCGCCCGCCCGGGGCCGACGGCGGCGGCCGGGGCCGGGGTGCGCGGAGGTGCCGTACCCGATGAGCACGTTGCCGGAGCCGGCCTGCTCCTCGGTGCGGTAGGCCTCGGCCTCCGGCCCGACGGCGGCCGCGTCCGGCTCGGGAGCGGGCTCCGGCTCCGGCTCGTCGGCGCCCTCCGCCGTGATCGTGATGAGCGGCCTGCCCACCTCGACGGCCTCCCCCTCGGCGGCGTGCAGCACGCCGACCCGGCCCGCGTACGGGCAGGGCACCTCGACGACGGACTTGGCCGTCTCCACCTCGGCCACGGTCTGGTCCATGGCGACGACGTCGCCCACGGCGACCAGCCACTGCACCACCTCGGCCTCGGCCAGGCCCTCGCCGAGGTCGGGCAGCAGGAACGTCTGCTCGGTCGTGGTGCTGGTCATGCGTCCTCCCACTGCAGGTCGTCGACGGCGTCGAGGATGCGGTCCACGGACGGGAGCTGGAGGTGCTCGAGCTTGGGCGGCGGGTAGGGGATGTCGAAGCCGGTGACGCGGCGCACCGGGGCCGCGAGCGAGTGGAAGCAGCGCTCGCTCACCCGGGCGGCGATCTCGGACGCGACGCTGGCGAAGCCGGAGGCCTCGGCGACGACGACGGCGCGGCCGGTCGACTCCACGGCGGCGCAGACGGTGGCGTCGTCGAACGGGACGATGGAGCGCACGTCCACGACCTGGAGGCTGCGGCCGTCGCGCGCGGCGGCGTCGGCGGCCTCCAGCGCGACCGGCACGGAGGGGCCGTAGGCGATGAGGGTGGCGTCGGTGCCCGGGCGGCGCACGACGGCCCGGCCGATCCCCGGCTCGGCGCCCGCCCGGAACGCGACCTCGCCCTTGGCCCAGTAGAGCTTCTTCGGCTCGAGGAAGACCACCGGGTCGGGCGAGGCGATGGCCTCGCGCAGCAGCAGGTAGGCGTCAGCGGGGTTCGACGGCGCGACGACGTGCAGGCCCGGCGTGTGCGCGTAGTACGCCTCGGACGAGTCGCTGTGGTGCTCGACGCCGCCCACGCCGCCCGCGTACGGGACCCGGATGACCAGCGGCAGCTCGACCCGGCCGCGCGTACGGTTCCGCATCTTCGCGATGTGGCTCACCACCTGCTCGAACGCCGGGTAGGCGAAGGCGTCGAACTGCATCTCGATCACGGGCCGCATGCCGTTCATCGCGAGCCCGACGGCGAAGCCGGCGATGCCGGCCTCGGCGAGCGGCGTGTCGAAGCAGCGGTCCTCGCCGAACTCGGCCGTCAGCCCGTCGGTGACCCGGAAGACGCCGCCGAGCGCGCCGACGTCCTCGCCCAGCACGAGCACCGTGGGGTCCTCGGCCAGCGCGTCGCGCAGCGCCCGGTTGATCGCCTGGGCCGTGCTGAGCGTCTCGTGCTCCACCGCGGTGCTGGTCATCAGCGGGTCTCCTCCTGACTGGTCTCGTCCCGGCCCGGTTCGTCACGACTCAGCTCGTCCTTGACCAGGGCGAGCTGCTCCACGAGCTGCGGCGTCGGCCGGGAGTAGACGTGGCGGAACAGGTCCTCGGGGTCCGGGACGACGTCGACGTTGAGGCCGTCCCGGGTGTGCCGCGCGAGCCGCTCGGCGTCGTCGGCGTGGGCGGCCGCGCGCGAGTCGTCCAGCACGCCCGCCGCGCGCAGGTAGGCGTCGAGCCGCAGCAGCGGGTCCTTGGCGGCCCAGGCGGCGACCTCGGCGTCGGACCGGTAGCGGGTCGCGTCGTCGGCGTTGGTGTGGGCCTGCATGCGGTAGGTGCGGCCCTCGACGAGCTGCGGCCCCGCGCCCGCCCGGGCGCGCGCGACCGCCCCGGACAGGACGTGCAGCAGGGCCGCGAGGTCGTTGCCGTCCACCAGCTCGCCGGGCACGCCGTAACCCACGCCCTTGTGCGCCAGCGAAGGCGCGGCGCTCTGCCGGGCCAGCGGCACCGAGATCGCGTACTGGTTGTTCTGCACGAAGAACACGACCGGCGCCCGGAAGACGGCGGCGAAGTTCAGCGCCTCGTGGAAGTCGCCCTCGCTCGTGGCGCCGTCGCCGCACATCGCCAGCACCACCGTGCTCTCGCCGCGCAGCCGCGCCGCGTGCGCCACCCCGACGGCGTGCGGGAGCTGCGTCGCGAGCGGGGTGGCCAGGGGTGCGACGCGGCGCTCGTACGGGTCGTACCCGGAGTGCCAGTCGCCCTTGAGCAGGCCGAGCACCTCGACCGGGTCCACGCCGCGAGCGACGGCGGCGGCGGTGTCGCGGTAGGTCGGGAAGAGCCAGTCCTCGTCGCCGAGCACCTGGGCGGCGGCGACCTGGCACGCCTCCTGGCCGTACGACGAGGGGTAGACCGCCAGTCGGCCCTGGCGGACCAGCACGGAGGACTGCTCGTTGAACCGCCGCGCGGTGACCATGCCGGCGAGGCCCCGCAGGAGGTCGTCGGCCGGGGGCAGCGCGTCGTCGTCGCCGGCCGTCGGCCTGCCGTCCGGGTCGAGGAGCGCGACGGGCTCCGGGGACGGCAGCATGAGATCTACGTCGATCGCCATGTAGATATACTGGTCAACGTTCCATCCGGATTCCATCAACGGCGAGGATCCGAGAACCTGTCCAGTCATGGCTGGGTCACACGATCCAAACGTCCAGCACAGAAGGGGCTGAGGGCGTGGTCGCGAGACAAGTGGCAGGTGGCCTCGACGACGTCGACCAGCGCATCCTCGACGAGCTGCGCCGGGACGGCCGGATGTCCATGCGGTCGCTGGCCGAGAAGCTGCACATCTCGCGGGCCAACGCGTACGTGCGCGTGCAGCGGCTGGAGTCCGCGGGCGTGATCCGGGGCTACCGCGCGGAGATCGACCCGGTGCTCGCCGGGCTGGGCACGTCCGCCTACGTGACGGTCAACCTGGACCAGGCGCAGTGGCGCTCGGTCCGCGAGGAGCTGCGCACCCTGCGGGGCGTCGAGCACATCGGGCTGGTCGGCGGCGAGTTCGACCTCGTCCTGCTGGTCCGGGCCCGCGACAACGCCGACCTGCGGCACCTGATCCTGGACCAGATCCAGGGCATGGACGGCATCGTGAACACCCATACGCTGCTCGTGTTCGAGGAGCCGGTCCCCGCGGGACCCGCACCCATGGCCCCGCCTGCCTGATGCGGCCGGGCGGGGCCAGAGGGGACACTGTGTCGATGTCAGCCCGCCAGCCCACCAGCCACGACGTCGCGCGCGCCGCGGGAGTGTCGCAGTCGACGGTCTCCTACGCCCTGTCCGGCAAGGGCACGATCGCGCCCCGGACCCGCGAGCACGTGCTGGCGGTCGCGGCGTCGATGGGCTACCGGCCCAACCTCGCCGCGCGGTCGATGCGCACCCAGCGCTCGGGCCGCCTCGCCGTCGTCACCGGCGTCACCGTGGACAACCGGCTGCGCATGCTCACCGGCGCCGCGGAGGTCGCCGCCGAGGCGGGCTACGCGCTGGACACCCACAGCGTGGACGGCACCGCCGAGGCCCGCACCGAGCGCGTCGTCGACCTCGCCCGGAGCGGCCAGGTCGAGGGCGTGCTGACGTTCCTCCCCGTGGTCCCCGACGCGCTCACCCTGGACGACGACGCCGCGCCGGTCGTCGCCGAGACGGCGCTCGACGAGCAGCTCCGCACCACCGGCGAGCTCGCCGACGCCGGCCTGCTGGGCACCGTGATCTCGGCCCTGGCCGCGGCCGGCCACCGCCGGTTCCTGCACGTGGCCGGGCCCGAGCACTTCGCCTCGGCGCGCTCGCGCCGCGACGTCTACCTCGCGGAGGTCGAGCGCCTGGGCGTCGAGTCGCTGGGGGTCGTGGGCAGCGCCTGGTCGCCGGAGTCGGGCCGCGCGGCGATGCTCGCCCTGCCCGACGACGCCGTGCCGCTGGCCGTGATCGCGGCCAACGACTACGTGGCGCTCGGCGTGCTGCGGGGGGCGGCGGAGCGCGGCTGGTCCGTCCCGGGCGACCTGGTGGTCACGGGCTGGGACGACGCCGACTTCAGCGCGTTCACGTCGCCGTCCCTGACCACGATCCCCGTGGACTTCGTCGAGGCCGGACGGCGCGCGATGCGGCGGCTGGTCGCGGCGGTACGCGGCGAGGAGCCCCCGCGCCCGACGGCCCCGCTGCAGCGCGTCGTGTGGCGGGAGTCGACCGGAAACCTGCCCCGCACGGCCGGCTGACCGCGGGCCGCCCCTTGACATCCCGGGCACCGGACATGACGATGTTGAACCGTTGCATCATACGTATGATGCGATCTGCGACGTCGCACCGCTCCGCGTGGCCGGCGTCGTCACGTCGTCGTCCAACGGAGGAAGCATGCTCAAGATCGGCATCGTCGGGACCGGCGGGATCGCCGGAGCGCACGCCGAGGGATACCGCCGCTTCGCGCAGGAGTGCGAGGTCGTCGCCGTCTGCGACATCGTCCCGGGCAAGGCCGCCGAGCAGCGCGAGCGGCTCCAGGTGCCCGGCGCGCGGGCCTACGAGAGCATCGAGGAGCTGCTCGCCGCCGAGCCGGACCTCGACCTGGTGAGCATCACGACGCCGCCGTCGTCCCACGCGGAGCTGACCATCACCGCGCTGCGCGCGGGGGTGGACGTACTCGTCGAGAAGCCGATGGCGCCCTCCCTGGAGGAGTGCGACGCCATGATCGCGGCCGCCGCCGAGAACGACCGCGTGCTGTCGGTCGTGGCGCAGAACCGCTTCCGCGACGACATGGCGACGCTCAAGGAGGTGCTGGACTCCGGCCTGGCCGGGCCCGTCTCGCACGTCCAGGTGAGCTCGGCCTGGTGGCGCGGCACCGCCTACTACGACCTGTGGTGGCGCGGGACGTGGGAGTCCGAGGGCGGCGGCTGCACGCTGAACCACGCGATCCACCACCTCGACCTGACGCAGTGGATGCTCGGCGCGCCCCGCGCGGTCACCGCCGTGCTGACCAACGCCGCGCACGAGAACGCCGAGGTCGAGGACCTCTCCGTGGCCGTGCTCCAGTACGACCGCGCGCTGGCCGAGGTGACCAGCTCCGTGGTGCACCACGGCGAGGAGCAGGCCATCGTGGTGCAGGGCCGGGACGCGCGCGTCTCGCAGCCGTGGAAGGTCGTCGCCTCCGCTCCCTCGCCCAACGGCTTCCCCGCCCCCGGCGGCAACGCCGACCGCGTCGCGGAGATCGAGGCCCTGGCCGCGGCCCGGGAGCCGCTGGCCCACCTGGGGCACAACGGGCAGATCGGGGACACGCTGGCCGCCGTCCGCGAGCGCCGCGTGCCCGCCGTCACGGGTGCGGACGGCCGCCGCGCCGTCGAGCTGGTGACGGCCATCTACCAGGCCGGGATCGAGCGGCGCACGGTGGACCTGCCGCTTCAGCAGGACGACCCGTACTACCGGACGGGCACGCTGGTGGCGCGCGCCCCGCACTTCTTCGAGAAGACCGCGTCGGTGGGCGACCTGCCCGGCGCGATCACCGTCGGCAGCAGCCAGGAGGCGAACTGATGAACGCGAGCGGAGCCAACTACGCGCCCGAGCCGGTGCCGGACCCCGTGGTGGGCGGGGGCGACTTCCCCTTCGCGGCGGTCCGGCTCGACCACGGCCACATCTACGGCATGGCCGAGGGCCTCCAGTCCGCGGGCGGCACCCTGAAGTGGGTGTACGACCCGGACCCGGCGAAGGTGGAGGCGTTCCGCGCCAAGTTCCCGGACGTGCGCGTGGCACGCAGCGAGGACGAGGTGTTCGACGACGACGAGGTGCTCCTGGTCGCCGGCGCGGCCGTCACGTCGGAGCGCGCCGGCCTCGGCCTGCGCGCCATCGAGGCGGGCAAGGACTACTTCACCGACAAGGCCCCGCTGACGACGCTCGACCAGCTCGCGGCGGCCCGCGTGGCCACCGCGCGGACCGGCCGCAAGTACGCCGTCTACTACTCGGAGCGCATCCACGTGGAGGCGGCGGTCCTGGCCGACCAGCTCGTGGAGCGGGGCTCGATCGGCCGGGTGCTGCAGGTCATGGGCCTGGGCCCGCACCGCCTGGGCACCGGCCGCCCCGACTGGTTCTTCGAGAAGGAGAAGTACGGCGGCATCCTGTGCGACATCGGCAGCCACAACTTCGAGCAGATGCTGCACTACGCGGGCGCCAAGGACGCGCAGGTGACGCACTCCGCCATCGCCAACTACAACCACCCGGACCACCCGGAGCTGGACGACTTCGGCGAGGCCAACATCGTGATGGACAACGGCGCCGCGGGCTACTGCCGCGTCGACTGGTTCACGCCGGACGGCCTGAGGACCTGGGGTGACGGCCGCACGTTCATCCTGGGCACCGAGGGCTACATCGAGCTGCGCAAGTACACGAACGTGGCCACGGACGAGGGTCCCGGCCACGTGTTCCTGGTCAACGGCGAGGGCGAGCACCACCTCGTCGCCAAGGGGAACGTGGGCTACCCGTACTTCGGCCGGCTCATCCTCGACTGCCTGGAGCGCACCGAGAACGCGATGACGCAGGAGCACGCGTTCAAGGCGGCCGAGCTGAGCGTCCAGGCCCAGCTCGCGGCGCGGGTGCTGACGCCCGACGCCGAGGGCGCGGGCATCGGCTGACAGCCACCGATCCGCGAGGAAGGGGGGCCGGGTCCGGCGACGGGCCCGGCCTCTCGTGCGTCCCGGTTCAGGCGGGCGCGTCCCACGCGAGCCGGAGCACGCACGCGTCGTCGTCCTGGTTGGGGTGGTCGCCGAGCAGCGACGACACGAGCACGTCGGCGGCGGCGGTGCCGAGCGGCCCCGCGGCGGCCCGGGCGAACACCTCCAGGCCCGTGTGCAGGCTGCGCCCGCGCTGCTCGACCATGCCGTCCGTGTAGAGCCAGAGGACGTCACCGGGCCGCAGCTCGACCACCCCGGCGCCGGTCCGCGGTGCCGCGACGGGCACGGTGTGCACGCCGAGCGGCGCCCCGCGCCCCTCCCACAGGAACTCGGCGCCGCCGTCGGGCCGCGTGACCAGGGGTGGAAGGTGCCCCGCGCAGGCGTGGACGAGCCGTCCGGTGGTGACGTCGAGCTCGGCGTAGACGAGCGTGGACCCGAAGCCGACGCCGTGGCGCTGAACGTACCGGTCCACGCGGGCGAGGACGCCCGCCGGGCCGACGCCGCTCTCGGCGCAGCTCCGGACGGCGGTCCGGAGCTGGCCCATCGCGGTCGCCGACCGCAGTCCGTGCCCGACGACGTCCCCCACCGCCAGCGCGAGGGTCGTGTCGTCGACCCAGAAGGCGTCGTACCAGTCGCCGCCCACCTCCAGCGAGCGTTCCGCGGGCCGGTAGTCCGTGCTGACCCGGGCGCGCTCCGGCTGCGGGAGCTGGTCGGTGAGCATCGCGCGCTGCAGCTCGTGCGCCACCGAGACGCTCTGCTCGTGCAGCACGGCACGGTCGAGCGCGACGCCACCCTGCTGGCCGGCGGCGGCGAGCGCGCCGCGGTTGAGCGCGTCGTCGCCCGCCTGAGCGCGCGGGACCAGGACCAGGACGCCGTGCAGGGTGTCCGTGCCGCGCAGCGGGACCACGACCCGGCCATCGGGCGCGACCAGCACCTCGGTCTCCGCCGCGGTGGTCCCGGCGTCATGGGCGGCGTCGGAGCTCGCCCGCACCGTGGCCAGGAGCCGCGCGGACGGCCGCTCAGCCGGGCCGTCCTGGCCGAGCTGCGCCCGCAGGGCGGGAGCCCCCGCCTCGTCGAGCAGCCACACCGACGCGGCCCGGGCGCGCAGCTCGGCGACCGCCGCGTGCGCGAGCGCCGCGCAGACGCCCTCCACGCCGGCCGCCCGGGCGAGCGCGGTGGTCGTGCCGAGCAGGGTGCGCACGCCCGCCTCGGACCGCTCGGCCGCCGCGCGCGCAGCGACCAGCTCCCGTTCGAACCGTCTCCGCTCCCGGGCCTCGAACAGGACGACGTCGATCACCAGGCCGCCGTCGCCGGTCCGCCCCTCGCCGGCGTGCAGCTCCGCGGACAGCAGCACCGGGCGGGGCTCGCCCCCGGCGCGCAGCTCGAGCGCGATCTCCTCCACCCTGCCCTGCATGTGCAGCAGCGGGGCCAGGTGCGTCTCCCAGTAGATGCGGCCGCCCACGGACAGCAGCGCGCTGAGCCGGGTGCCCTCCAGGTCCAGGCCCGCGTCGCCCAGCCAGCCGCGGAACGTCTCGTTGGTGTCGATGATCGCGCCCTCGCCGTCGAGGCGGAGCAGTGCCACGGGGGCCGAGTCCCAGGACCGGGCCCGCCCCATGGGGATCACGGGGTGAGGTACTCGCGCATCGTGGCGATCAGCGCCCCGGGGGCGCTGAGGTTCGGGCAGTGGCCGACGGCGTCGATGAGGGCGAGCTCGCTGCCCGCGAGGTTCGCGTGGACGTAGCGCCCCACCTCGACCGGCGCGATGACGTCCTCGCGGCACTGGACGACGAGGCTCGGCGTGCGGACGGCGGCGAGGTCGGCGCGGTTGTCGGACAGGAAGGTGGTCCGGGCGAAGCGCTTGGCGATGGCCGGGTCCGTGCGGCAGAAGGCGTTGGTGAGCTCCTCGCCGAGCGCGGGCCGGTCCGGGTTGCCCATGATGACCGGGGCCATGGCCGCGGACCAGCCGAGGTAGTTGGCGTCCATGGTGTCGAGCAGCTCGTCGATCTCGTGGGCCGCGAAGCCGCCGCGGTAGCCGTCGTCGTCGATGTAGCGCGGGTTCGGGCCCACCAGGACGAGCCGGTCGAAGAGCTCCGGCCGCCGCGCGGCGGCCAGCGTCGCGATGGTCGCGCTCACCGAGTGGCCGACGAGCACGACGGGGCCGAGGGCGAGCTCGTCCAGGAGCTCGACCACGTCGTCCGCGTAGCCGTCGAGGGAGGCGTGCCGGTCGAGGTCGTACGCCGTGGCGTCCGAGCCGCCCGCGCCGACGTGGTCGAACAGGACCACCCGGAAGTCGCTCTCGAATGCCGGGGCCACGAGCCGCCACATGCTCTGGTCGCAGCCGAACCCGTGCGCGAACACGATGGCGGGTGCGCCCTCCGGCGCGCCCGAGATCCGGGCACTGTGGCGGGTGGCGACGATCACGGGGCCAGTCTAGGGGCCCGGATCGGGGTGGTTACGGCCAGGGAGAGCCCTCGGCGCACGCCCGACGGCGGCATGCTGGTGCCATGGATCCGGTAGCCGTCGTGGTGGCAGTGTCCGTGCTGGCGCTCGTGGCGTTCGGGATCGTCGCCGCCCTGCGCCTGGAGTCGCCGTGGCTCCAGCCGGTCGCGATCGTCCGTGCGACGGTGCAGCTGGGCCTGCTGAGCCTGGTCCTGACCGGGGTCCTGGCCCACGGGGCGTGGGTGGCGCTGTTCCTGGCGGTCATGGTCGCCGCCGCGACCGTGGTCGTGGTGCGGCGCGCCCGGCTGCCGCGGCGGTACGCGCCATGGCTGGCCGGGATCATGCTCGCCGCGGCGTCCGTGCCGATGGCGGTCGTGTTCGCCACCGGGGCGCTGCCCCTGGAGCCGCGGTACCTCCTGGCCGTGGGCGGGATCGTCGTCGGCTCCACCATGACCGTCAGCTCCCTGATGGGCCGGTCGCTGGCCGAGGCGCTGGTCACCGGGCGGGACGAGATCGAGGGGTGGCTCGCCCTCGGCGCCACGCCCCGGGTCGCGGCCCTGCGCGCGGTGCGCACGGCGGCCTCCACCGCCCTGATCCCGTCCACCGACCAGACGCGCACCACGGGGATCGTCACCCTGCCGGGCGCGTTCGTCGGCGCGATCTTCGCCGGGTCCTCGCCGCTCGAGGCGGCCGGCTTCCAGCTCGTCGTGCTGGCGAGCATCCTGGCCGCGGGCGGGATCTGCGTGGCGCTGCTGGGCCGGCTGCTCGGCGCCCCGGCCCAGCTCCCCGAGCGCGAGGCCGGCCGGGTCTAGGACGCCGACGGCGCCTCGGGGCCGCCCCGGCGTGTCACCTGAACGGCTCCGGGCGCCGGTGCGCGTCGTCGGTGTCGCCGCCGGAGACCAGGCCGCCCGTGCCCTCCGGGCCGATGAACGACACCAGGTTGGGCGCCGCGTCCCGGCTCCGCACGAGCACGGCGGGCGGGGCCAGGGGCGCCGGCCAGGCGAGCACCCGATACGTCTCGACCACGTCCGACGCGGTCGAGACGGACGCGAGCGAGCGCCCCCGCGCGTAGACCTGGAGCCGGTGGGGCCCGCCGCCCACACCGATCCGGCGGGCGTCCGAGCCGTCGTCCCCCGCTCCCACGACGACGACGCCGCGGGGCCCGGCCAGCACGCTGACCTCAGCGGCCTCGTCCCAGCCCTCGCCGTCGACGTCGAACGGGGCCTGGAAGAGGACCACCTCGACCCGGACCGGGCCGCTCTCGATGCCGGTGACGAGGGCGGGGCGGGGCGTCGTGTCCCAGGCCCGTGCGGCGGCGGGACGTCGCCGCACGTCCCTGATCTCGAGCAGGTGCCCGCTGACGAGCGTCTCGTAGGTAGCGGCCGGTCTCATCGGGCGGAGTCCCCGACCGGGCCGTGATCAACGACTCGAAAGGATCGGTACATAGGGCCAGAGTCACGACTTTCGGGGTGCGAAACTGCGAACGAGCCTGCGTCCCGCCCCGGATCACGATGCTAGGAGGCGGCTGGGAGGGTGGCTCGCCGAGTTCGTATCGCGAAACGCCCCGTGCGCTCGATGAACCAGACCATGAGCACGGCCAGCACGTTCATCACCATGAGGATGATGAGGGCGGCGCCCGGACCAGAACCGACACCACGGTCGACCACCGACGAGCCGCCTCCGGCGAAGAGCGCGTTCACGAGACCGACGAGAACGTTGTTGGAGACGTGGAAGGCCATCGCGGCCTCCAGGCCGCCGCTGATCAGGCCCATGATCACCGTGCAAGCGGAGAAGACGATCAGGTAGCTGACGAGCCACGGGTCCAGGGTCACGTGCACCGCGGCGAAGAGCACCCCGGAGACAAGGATGCCGAACACGACGCCGAGGCGGGTGCTGCGGAACCAGGAACCCGCGGCCGGGACGGCCGCCCCACGGAACGCCACCTCTTCACCTGCCGCCTGCAACGGAGTGAAGACAAGGGTCACGGCGATGGTGGCGACGACGAGCGGCCCGACCTCGAAAGCCCCCCATCCGCTCGACCCGGGAGCGATCAGCGCCGTCGCGATGGTGCCCAGGCCGACGACGACCGCGGCGCCCAGGAGATAGACACCGAGGCGGCGCCGGTCGAAGGCGCGGGTGTGCCGGAACACCGCCCGCCACGGCACCTTCGCCATCCTCGCGACCAGCAGCGTCGCGAGCACCGCGGTGACAGCGGTGCTGAGGCCGGTGGCGGCGATCGTGAGCGGCGTGAGCGCGGGCTTGCTCGGGTCCGCCGGGCCCTCGATCAGGACGACCCCCTGGAAGAGGATGATCTGGACCAGGAGCAGGATCAGCGGGATCGCGACCAGGACGACCAGGGACTTCCAGCGCGACATCCGGAAGTGGACGCCGAACGGACGGTCCGGCCAGGTACCGGGCAGTGCGGCTGCTGCCGCACCGGCGTGAGGATCCGCGCCCTGGGGCCCGAGAGGCTCTGGTGTGCGCATCATGAACGACCTTTCTTGAGGGGGATCCGTTGATCCACCCACGAGTAGAAGATCTGCCCCCGGGGCAGACACAAGCGCTCCGCGGTGTGCCCCTGGACACGTAGGACCGACCCGGTGAGCGGCACCGCCGTGGGCCGAGGCGGCGCCCGGCGTCGGCGTCGTCGCCATGCCCTGCGCCCATGCGCTCACGGCATGGATACCGTGCCCCAGGGCATTGGACGCCGCACAGCCGGCCGACATCCAATGAGTCCCACGTGACCCCGACGGCAAGGAAGGTATGACCAGCACGACACCGCGCCGTTTCCGGTTCGGCCTCACCACCACGCACGCGGCAGCCCCTTCCGCGGTGCGGGAGAGCGCACGCAGGCTGGAAGGAGAGGGATGGGCGACGCTGCTGATGAGAGAGCATGCCGGTCCGTCGTCCATCTTCGCGCCGCTGGTGTCGGCCGCTTCCGTCACGAGCGACCTCCGGGTCGGCACCCTCGCCGCGAACGACAGCGTGCC
Organism: Promicromonospora sukumoe; assembly: GCF_014137995.1. NCBI lineage: Bacteria > Bacillati > Actinomycetota > Actinomycetes > Micrococcales > Promicromonosporaceae > Promicromonospora > Promicromonospora sukumoe. The sequence goes on along the minus strand of NZ_JACGWV010000003.1, from coordinate 939,796 downwards.
CGACCCCGTGCTCCTCGCTCACGAGGCGGCGGCCGTGAACCTGCTGGTCGACGGCCGCCTCGAGCTCGGCCTCGGGGCCGCCCGACGCACGGACACGACACGAATGAGGTCCACGTGGGCGGAGGGGGCTCATGTCCCGCTCCTGCTGACCGACCACGACGACGACGCCCTGGCACTCGCGGCGCAGGAGGCGGACATCGTCGCGTTGAACGGTCTCACCGCGACCGGATCGGACGTCGTGCCCGACGGCGCCGGGTTCGACGCCGTGGCCGCCCGCGTCCGCCTCCTCGAGGCGCACGCGGGCGAGCGGTTCAGCCGACTCGAGCTAGGTGCGCTCACACTCGTCGCCTCGGTCGGCGGCGACGCCGACCGCGCGGTGCTCCCGGTGGCATCGGCCCTGGGCCTGGCACCGGACGTGGTCCGCGACAGCCCGCTGGCCCTCGTCGGCTCGGCATCGGAGGTCATCGACAAGCTGGTGGCCACGCGCGAGCGCCTGGGGATCTCCTACGTCATGGTGCGTGACACGGCCATGGACGAGATGGGGCCGGTGGTCGCGAAGCTGGCCGGTACCTGACCCTGCCCCCGACGGCGGCGTCGGCGCAGCCGAGGGACCGCCGCGTCACGCCGCGTCCGCGACGTCCGAGACGTGCCGGACGAAGCCCGCGAGCACGGGCGAGGTCGCCAGCTCCGACCAGCCCATGCGCAGCTCGCTGTCGGAGAGCCCGGTCACCCGGACCACCGCGACGCCGGTCAGCGACGGCAGCTCGGACAGCAGCACCTCCGGCACGAAGCCGATCCCGTCGCCCAGCCGGACGCCGGCGGCGAACTGCGCCGAGTCCGACACGACAGGGCCCGGCCTCCACTCGTACGGAGCGAGGTCGGTCCCGGTCCAGAAGGACGTCTCGTCGGTGGACAGACCGACCCAGGCCACGATCGCCTCGCCGGCGAGCTCACCGCGGTCCACCGTGTGCCGGTGCGCGTGCCGATGGCCCGCGGGCAGCAGCGCGACACGGGCGTCGGAGCGCACCAGCTCGCTGTCCAGGCCCGTGGTGTCGAGCGGGGACCGGACGAGGGTGAGGTCGGCCTCGCCGTTCCGCACCTCCTCGACCTGCACCGAGGCGTCGACGACCGCCCCGCGGGCGACCGGCGCCCGGGGATCGCGTGCGTCGTTGTAGGACGCGACGAGGCCGTGGAGGGTGTCGATGTCGCAGGCACGCGCCGTGACGCGCAGATGCTTCGAGGCCCCGCCGTGCCGGCTCGGGCGGGACACCGCGGTACGCGCCATCCGGTCGAGGGCGACGGCGTCGTCCCGGAACACCGCGCCTGCCTCGGTGAGGGTCGCGCCGTGGCGGCCGCGGTCGAACAGGCGCGAGCCCACGGTCTCCTCGACGGCCTGGATCGCGCGGGACAGTGCCGGCTGCGTGATGCCCAGCTGTTCCGCGGCGGCGGTGAAGCTCTCCTGCTCCGCCACCGCCAGCACGTAGCGGAAGTGCCGCAGCTCGATCCCCGTGTCCATGCCCCCATTGTCGTCGCCTCCTTCACCCGGCACCCATGCCCTCCAGGCATGGATACCGCTCGCGCGGGCATTGGACGCCCCGCCGGCGACGTACGTCCAATGGAGCTCCACCGAGCTGAGGGAGACAGGACGATGCGTCAGGCGATCGTGACCGGCGGGACCAGCGGGATCGGATTCCACGTCGCGAGCAGGCTGCGGGAGCAGGGCCTCGCGGTGACCGTGGTGGGCCGCGACGCGGACCGCGGTGCCGAGACGGTCCGGCAGATCGGCGGGGAGACCCGGTTCCTGCAGGCCGACCTCTCGTCGTTGCGCGAGGTGGAGAAGGTGGCGGGGCGCATCGCGGCGGGCGGCCCCGTGCACGTGCTGGTGAACAACGTGGGCGGCATGTGGCCCACCCGCCGCGAGACTGTCGACGGCATCGAGGCAAGCTTCGCGCTGAACCACCTCTCCCGGGTCGTGCTGACCGCGGCCCTGCTGGACGCGCTCCGGGCCGGCGCGCCCAGCCGGGTCGTGGACGTCACCTCCTCGTCGATCACGACGATCGACGGCACACCGACCTACGACGACGTCGAGCAGGAGGGCGACCACTACGGCATGGCGGTCACGGGCCGGGCCAAGCTCGCGCACCTCGCCCACAGCCAGGACCTGGCGCGCGAGCTCGCCCCGGCCGGGATCACCGTGCTCGCGGTGGACCCGCTCGGGCCGGCGGCCGCCGCGACACCGAACGCCGCGGAGATGACGCCGGAGATCCTGCCGCCCGCGCTCCGCCACCTGTGGGACCCGATCCAGGACGGGATGCGGCCCGCGTCGGGAGTCGTCGACGCGATCGTCGCCGCGGCGGTCGACCCCGCGTTCGAGGGCAGGTCGGGCCTGGTGCTCGGCCCGGACGGCGAGCCGTCCGAGGACCTGCTGCGGTTCGTGACCCCCGAGATCTCGACGTCGGTCCGGGCGCTGACCCGGCGGGTGCTGGCGAGCTGACCGGTCGGTGCCCGACACGGGCGGCATGTCGAACCTCGACAAGTCACCGGTGCGGCGATCGTGTCATCGGCCGCTCGGGACCGCGGCGCACACCAGGTCACGTGCCGGGCGCTCGCCCGTGGTCAGGTACGCCGTCACCGCGTCCTTCGCGCAGGTGCTGGTCGTCCACGGGTAGACACCGTGCCCGCCCCCGTCGACCGTCACCATCGTGGCTCGCCGGCCGAAGGCCTGGCGCGTCTCCTCGGCACCTGCCAGCGCCGCGCCCGGGTCACGCTCGTTCTGCACCATGAGGACGTTCGACGGGCCGCGGTCGCTGATCGTCGTCGGCTGCTCGGTGCGCACGTCCGGCCAGAACGCGCACGGCCCGATGTTGGCGGTGGAACCGCCCAGCATCGGATACCGCGCCCTGTCGATCGCGACGTCGAGCTGGTACCGCCAGATCGTCTCCGGCCAGCGCTGGTCCCCGCAGATCACGTACAGACGGGCGGACAGGAGGTTGTCGTGGTCTCCGGCCGGGATGACCGGCTGCGGCTGACCGGTGTCGACCAGCCGCCACATCTTGGCGACGACGGGGATCGTGGCGTCCGAGTAGAGGTAGCCGAACGTGTCCACGCGGAACTTCATCGCGTCCATGTCCGGCTGAGGGTTCGCCTCCAGCTTCTCGACCAGCTCGTAGAACTTCGCCTCCACCTGCTCCGGGGTGGTCCCCAGCCCGTACTCGGGGTGAGCGGCGGCGTACTCGGCGAAGTCGGGGAACCGGTCCTGCAGGCCGCGGGCGAACCTCCGCATCTGCTGCACGTCGTAACCGTCCGGTCCCAGCACGCTGTCGATGACGACGCGGTCGGTCGTGTCCGGGAACAGGGTCGTGTACACCGCACCGAGGTAGCTGCCGTAGGAGGCACCGAGGTACGAGGCCTTCTCCTCGCCCAGGGCAGCACGGACCCGGTCCAGGTCACGGGCGGTGTTCGCGGTGGTGGTGTGCGGCATCATCCAGGCCGTCGACGACGCGGCGCACTGGTCGGCCACGGTGCGCGCGTACTCCGCCTCCCGGGTGACGTCGAAGATCGTGCCGGCGTACCGAGGGAACGAGCCGAGGGCTTGCTGTTCCGGTGTGGAGTCGCACGTCACCGGCGCGCTGCGTCCGACGCCGCGCGGGTCCATGCCGATCACGTCGTACGAGCCGAGCACGTCCTGGGGCAGGCCCGCGACGGCGAGCTCGGCCGGGTAGGCCAGTCCGGCGATCCCCGGTCCACCGGGGTTGGTCAGCAGCACGCCGCGGCGCTGTGCCGGCTCCGTGGAGGCCAGTCGCGAGATCGCGATCTCGACCTGCCGGCCGTCCGGCCGGCCGTAGTCCAGCGGCACGTCGAGCGTCGAGCACTCCAGCGGCAGCGGCGTGACGACGTCCGCCGGACACGGAGCCCACCGCAGGGTGCTCGGCGTCGGCCCGGCGACGGCGCTCGGCCCGGCCGTGGGCACGTCGGGTGCGGCGGCCACCGGCACGGCCGCCGGTACGGTCATGACGGCGGCAAGTGCGCCGGCGAGCACGAGCCTCCTGGTCCTGCGCATCGGGAGTCCTCCTGAACGGTTCTTCTCGCTGTCGGTCACGTCGGAGCCAGGTCGCGGCATCAGCCGACCGCGGGCCGTTTGATCACGACGGCGATCTCGAGCGTCTGACCGGCGCCCAGCGCGGGGATGATGGTCTGCACCACCTCCCAGCCCTCACGGCCGTAGTCGTTCAGGTCCTGCTCCATCTGCTTGTAGTCGAACCCCTTCCAGGCCAGCTTGTAGGTGAGGATCTTGTTCTCCCAGGCGGTCGTCATGCCGAGGCTCCCTTCGGGCTCGTGAGGGTCGTCGTGGGCGTTCATCGCGACGAGCACACACCATGCACCTGGTGCAGGGTCAAGGAGCACCGGGTCGAGGCGCACGCGGTCGAGGCCGGGAGCGGCCGCGCGCGGTCAGGAGATCGGATCGCCGAGAGCTCAGGCGTGCCGGACCCGCGCGAGCACATCGAGCTGCGCGCCGTTGTAGAGCGACGCGAACGCCTCGTGGAGCAGGCGGCGGACCTCGTCGGGCGACCGGGTGCTCCCCAGGCCGGGCTCCAGGGTCCACGGGTTCTCGGCCCGGACAGGGCGCATCGTCGCGCTCAGCCGGCCGGCGAGCCGCGCCCGGGTCGCCTCGTCGGCGTCCTCGGTCAGGCGTGCGAACTCGAGCTGGTCCGGCGTGGGCGGGGCGGCCAGCATCGCACGGAGCGACGCCATCTCCTCGGGCCCGAGGATGAGCGAGTAGACGAGCAGCATGGCGCGGTCGGTGACCGTCGTGTTCTCGGCGACCCCGCTGAATCCTGGCGGCAGGCCGGCCGGTGCGGCATGCTCCAGCGTCTGGGAGAGCTCGTCACGTACGAGCTGGAGGCGCGCGATGCTTCCCGCGAGCTCGGCCTCCAGGATGCGGAGCGCGTCGTGGGGCGGCTCGTTCTCGTCGCCCAGAGCGGCGACCTGCTCGAGCGACATGCCGAGCTCGGTCAGCCGGCGGATCCGCAGCAGCCGCACGAGGTGACGTACCTCGTAGTTCTTGTACCCGTTCGGCTGCCGTGCGGGCATCTCGAGCAGACCCACGGAGTGGTAGTAGCGGATCGTGCTGACCGCGGTCCCGGCAAGGTTGGCGATCTCCCGGGTGCTCCACGGCACAGCGGTCTCCTTCCGGGCAAAGCACTCAGGCCCGGGATTCCGTAGAATCCCGGGCCTGATCTTGTAGCGGGGGCAGGATTTGAACCTGCGACCTCTGGGTTATGAGCCCAGCGAGCTACCGAGCTGCTCCACCCCGCGTCGGTGATCCCTACTTTACGCACCCCGAGCGACGAAGCGCAAACCGGGCCACCCGGTCGAGACGCAGGTCACAGCCGGTCGAACCGTTCCGGCCGTGGAACCATCGTCCCCATGACGACGGAGCTGAGCGATACCACCCTGTCCGCCGACCGGATCGTCCACCTCACCGACCAGCTTGCCGCCCTTCCCCACCTGCGCCCCGGCCCCGACACGGACGCCCTGTTCGGCGGCCTGGTGCAGGCGGTGCTCGCGACGCCCGACCGGCAGGCCGGGGACGTCCTGGCGCACCCGGAGGTGCACCGCCGCAAGGACGCGATCCGCGACCTGTCGGCACGCGGCGAGACCGCGCTCGAGCACGCCTGGGCGGAGCACATCGGCACGGCGCCCGACGCGCGGGCCGCGCTCGCCGCGTTCCCCTACCTCGACAACTACCGGCGGCTCACGGCCCTGGAGGCCCGGCTGATCGCGCACGCGGGCGCCGGCACACCGACGTCGGTCGCCGTGCTCGGCAGCGGACCGCTGCCGCTGAGCACGCTCGGGTACGCCCACGCGCTCGACGCCCCCGTCGTCGGGCTGGACCGGGACGCCACTGCTGTGGCCCTGGCGCGGCGGGTCGCCGAGCGCCTCGGGTCGGCGAACGTGCGGTTCGAGCAGGCCGACGCCGCCGACGTCGCGCTCGGCGGGTACGACGTCGTGGTGCTCGCGGCGCTGGTCGGCGAGACGCCGTCGGCCAAGGCGGCCATCCTGCGCAGGATGGCCGACGTCATGCGCCCCGGGGCGCTGCTGCTCGCGCGCAGCGCGCGCGGGGCCCGCACCCTGCTGTACCCGCCGGTCGACCTGGCCGCGATGCCGGGGTTCGAGGTGCTGGAGGTGGTGCACCCCACCGACGACGTCATCAACTCGGTGGTGGTCGCCCGCCGGGCCGCATGAAAAAACCGGGCCCGCAGGTCACCGAGGTGACCTGCGGGCCCGGCTGGGGGCGGGAGCGGCGTCAGCCCTGCTGCTGCGCCTCTTCCGCCGCGATCGCGTCCTCCAGCGCCTTCTGGAGCCGGTCCTGCGCCTCGCCGTAGGCGGCCCAGTCACCGGCCCGCTGGGCGGTGTTGGAGTCCTCCAGCGCGGCCGCGGCGTCCTGCAGTGCCGCGTCCAGCTCCGAGGACGGCGCCTGGGTGCTGTCCGGCGTGGGCTCGCCGGACGGCTCCTGGCTCGGCTCCGGCGTGGGCGTCGCGCCCGTGTCTCCCTCGCCCGTGGGCGGGGCCACCGGGGCCTCGTCCTCGGCCGCCGCGCCGGCGTCGCCGGCCTGGGCGCCCGAGTCACCGCCGAACACCTGGTCCAGCGCCTCGTCGAGCGTGTCGGCGAAGCCGATGTCGTCACCGAACGAGACCAGCACCTTGCGCAGCAGCGGGAACTGCGTGCCACCGGTCGACTGGATGTAGACCGGCTGCACGTACAGCAGGCCGCCACCGACCGGCAGGGTGAGCTGGTTGCCCCGCCGCACCGTGGACGCACCGATCTGCAGGATGTTCAGCTGCTCGGAGATGGTCGGGTTCGAGTCGAAGTTGTTCTGCACCTGACCCGGTCCGGGGACAGTCGTGTCCCGTGGAAGCTCCAGCAGGCGTAGCTTGCCGTAGTCCTCGGACTTGGTACCCGCGTCGCTGCCGGCGTCGGCGTCCACGGCGAGGAAGCCGGTGAGCACCTCACGGTCGGTGTTACCGCCCGGGATGAAGGTCGACGTCAGCGAGAACGTGGACTCGTCCTGGCCCGGCATCTGCAGCGTCAGGTAGTACGGCGGCTGCAGCGGGGCGGTGGTCGCCTCCGACGTCGGGTCGGTCGGGTTGTTCCAGAAGTCCTGGCCCGAGAAGAACTCGGCCGAGTCCGTCACGTGGTACTGGCTGAGCAGGGTGCGCTGCACCTTGAACAGGTCCTCCGGGTACCGCAGGTGGCTCATCAGGTCACCGGAGATCTCGTCCATCGGCTTCACCGAACCCGGGAAGACGTTGCTCCAGGCCTTCAGGATCGGGTCCTCGGCGTCCCAGGCGTACAGGTCGACCGAACCGTCGTAGGCGTCGACCGTGGCCTTCACCGAGTTCCGGATGTAGTTGACCTCCTCCGGCAGCTCGATCGGGGCGCCCGCCTGCGTGGTCAGCGTGTCCGCCACGGCCTCGTCGAGCGGGGTCGACGTCGAGTACGGGACGGCGTCGCTGGTGGTGTACGCGTCGACGATCCACTTCACGCGGCCGTCCACGACCGCCGGGTAGACCCGGTTGTCGAGCGTGAGCCACGGGGCGACCTTGCTGACGCGCTGCTGCGGGTCACGGTCGTACAGGATCTGCGACTCGCTGGTCACGCGGTCGGAGAACAGCAGCTGCTCCTCGCCGAACTTCAGCGCGTACAGCAGCTTGCTGCCGAAAGCGCCGACGTCGGGCCCGGCGTCGCCGGCGAAGGTCGTGTTGACCTGGCCGCCGTCGTCCGCGTCGTCCGCCTGGTAGTCGAGCTCCCAGGGGTCGGTGCCCTCGGGGGCGCCGACGATCGAGTACGTGGTGGTGCTCGGGCTGAAGTAGATGCGCGGCTCGTACTCGCCCTCGAGGTCGGTGATCGCGCCCTGCGACGGGATGCCACCCTCGAAGAAGGCCGGGCGGCCGTCCGGGCCCGGCTGGTTGCCGTACGCGGCGACGACGCCGTAGCCGTGCGTGTACACGGTGTGGTCGTTGACCCAGTTGCGCTGGTCCTGGCCCAGGCCGTCGAGGTTCAGCTCGCGCACCGCGATCACGGTGTCGCGGGACTCGCCGTCGATCTCGTACTTGTCGACCGACAGGGAGTCGTTGAAGTTGTAGTACTGCTTGTTCTGCTGGAGCTGGCGGAACGACGGCGAGACGATCTGCGGGTCCAGGAGACGGATCGACGCGGCCGTGTCGGCGTCCGAGCGCAGCGCGCCCTCTTCCGCCTGGGTCGTCGCGTCGTACGGTTCCTTCTCGACGTCGTCGATGCCGAAGGCGGACAATGTCGCGTCGATGTTGCGCTGGATGTACTCGGCCTCCAGCTCCTGCGCGTTCGGGTTCACCTGGAACCGCTGGACGACGGCGGGGTAGATGCCGCCGATCGCGATGGCGGAGACCACCATGAGCCCGACGCCGATGGCCGGCAGGCGCCAGTCGCCGCGGAACGCGGTGACGATGAACAGCGCGGCCACGAAGACGGCCACGACCGTGAGGATGCCCTTGGCGGGGATCACGGCGTGCACGTCGGAGTACGACGCGCCGTCGAACCGGTCGCCCGCGTTGGTCAGGATCGAGTACCGGTCCAGCCAGTAGTTGCCGGCGATGAGCAGCAGGAGCGCGGCGCCGACGACGGACAGGTGGATGCGCGCCGCGGGGGTGGTGCGGGGGCCGCCGGCCGCGGCGGGGCCGATCCGGAGCCCGCCGTACAGGTAGTGCGTGATGACCCCGGCGATGCCGGCGATCACGACCACGGAGATGAGGAACCCGACGCCGAACCGCAGCGCGGGCAGCATGAAGACGAAGAACCCGAGGTCCATGCCGAACTGCGGGTCGTTCTGGCCGAACGGCTCGCTGTTGAACGCGAGCAGCACGGCGCGCCACTGCGCGGACGCCGCGACACCGGCGAAGAAGCCGACCAGCACGGGGGCCGCGATCATCACGACCCGGCGCAGCGGCTCGACCGCCTCGCGGTACTGGTCGAGCGTCGCTTGCTCGGGGGTGCTCGGCGCGTAGACCGGGCGCGAGCGGTAGGCCGCGGTGAACGACCAGAACACGGCGCCCGCCATGACGACGAAGCCGACGGCGAACAGGGCGCCACGCATGCCCCACTCGGTCCAGATCACCCGGGAGAACCCGAGCTGCCCGAACCACATCACCTCGGTCCAGAACTGGGCTAGGAGGAGCAGGGCCGCGATGACGACGGCGACCGCGACGACCGCCACCCCCAGGGGACTGCGTCGTCGGGCTCGGGGTGCGCCGCCGGATGGGCGACGAGGTGCTGCGGCGAAGGACACTTCTGCGTTACCTCACGTCATGAATGGTTGGGCCGTACGCAGTTGGAACGGCCAGGCTCTGGTCAAGGTTCCCACCACAAGGTTCCCACATCCTCCAGATGTGCAACACGTCGTCAACGCCCGGCAACCCGCCCGCAGGCGTCAGGAGCACGTCGGGAGGTCGGCGCCCTCGCCACGCCCGATCTGCTCGACGGCGTCGCGCGCCTCCGCCAGGGTCGCGACCCGCACGACGTGCAGCCCGTCGGGCACGTTGCCCACCACCTGGTCACAGTTGTCGGCGGGGGCGAGGAACCACTCGGCGTCGTCGCGGACGGCGCCGTACAGCTTCTGCTCGATGCCGCCGATGGGCCCCACGTTGCCCTCCGGGCTCATGGTCCCCGTGCCCGCGATGATCTCGCCGTTCGCCTCGTCCTCGGGCGTCAGCTTGTCGATGATGCCGAGCGCGAACATGGTGCCCGCGCTGGGCCCGCCGATGTCCTCGATCTCGATGGAGACGTCCACCGGGAAGTCGTAGTGCGGGTCGATGAAGACGCCGAGCACGGCCCGCTGGCCGTTGTCGGCGGTCGTGACGGTCACGTCCGACGTGCGGTCGCCCCGCTTCACGCCGAGCGTCACGTCCTCGCCCGGCGTCGTCGCGGCCAGCCCGTCGATGAGGTCGGCGTAGGTGCCCACGGGTTCACCCTGGAACTCCGTGATGACGTCGCCCTCCTCCAGCTTGCCCTCGGCCCCGGAGTCCGGCTCCGTCCCGGCGACCTCCAGCACGGCGGGCACGTCGTAGCCGAGCTCGGTCAGCGCAGCGGCCGTGGCCGACTCCTGCGACGACACCATCTCGGCCTGGCTGACCTCCTGCTGCTGCTCCTTGGTGGTGGCCTGGGGGAAGATCGCCTCGACCGGGAGCACCGAGCGGCGCGGGTCCAGCCAGCCCTGGATCACCTGGCCGGCCATCATCGGGTAGCCCGGCCCGCCCAGCACGGAGACCGTCGTCAGGCGCAGCTGACCGGTGGACTCGTACGTGCGCGCGCCCTCGATCCGGATGAGGTTGCGTTCCAGGGTGTCCTCGGTGGGCCCCGGCGAACGCATCGCGTACGGCGTCGGCACCACCAGCGCCAGGGCGGCTAGAACCGCCGTGAGCAGCAAGGACACCCCCAGCGTGACCGTGCGGCGGGTGATCGGCGCATACGAGTCGCCCGCGTCGTCGAACGGTGACGGCTCGGGTTGCGGAGCGTGCTGGAGGTCGCGCATGTCAGTCACCGGCCCATCATTCCTCACTTGGCTGTGGGTTCCGTGAACAGTGCCGGTCCACGGCCCGCACGGCAAAGTTTTTCCACTTGAACGGTGTGTTATACCCCACAAGGACGCCGATAACCGGTACGGTCGTCCCGTGGCCCACGACGCCCTGACGTCCGTGGAGGTGCGCCGGAGCCGCCGTCGCACCGCCACGGTGAGCGCATACCGCGACGGTGGACGGACCATCGTCGCCATTCCTGCGCGCTTCTCTCGGGCTCAGGAGCGGGAGTGGGTGGCGAAGATGGTGGCCCGGCTCGAGGACAAGGAACGGCGACGGCGCCCCTCCGACCAGGAGCTGATGGACCGCGCCGGCGAGCTCTCCGCCAAGTATCTCGGCGGCAGCGCCAAGCCCTCCAGCGTGCGCTGGTCGGCCAACCAGGGCAGGCGCTGGGGGTCGTGCACGCTGCTCGACGGGTCCATCCGGATCTCGACCCGCCTGCAGGGCATGCCGTCGTGGGTGCTGGACTACGTGCTGCTGCACGAGCTGGCCCACCTCCTGCACGCCGGTCACGGTCCCGAGTTCTGGCGGATCCTGGAGGTCTACCCCAAGACGGACCGGGCCCGCGGATTCCTGGAGGGCGCCTCGTTCACGCAGGACGACCCGGGGACCGCGACGCCCGACGACGAGCAGGACTGAGCCGGCTACTTCTCGGGGTCCGCCGGCTTCTCGGGGTTGGTCGGCGTCTCGGGGCCCGCCGGCTTCTCGGGGTCGGAACCGGTCGGGTCCTGCCCCTCCTCCTCGCCGAAGATCTCCTTCAGCGCGGCGTCGACGTCGGCGTGCTCGTTCTCCGCCGCCTCCCGGCGCACCAGGTAGCCCGCCGGGTCGTCGAGGTCCTCGGTCCCGGGCAGCAGGTCGGGGTGGTCCCACACGGCGTCGCGGCCCTCCGGCCCCTGGGCGCGGGCCACGATCGCGAACAGCGTCGCCGCGTCGCGCGACCTGCGCGGGCGCAGCTCCAGGCCGACCAGGGTCGAGAACGTCTGCTCGGCGGGCCCGCCCGCGGCCCGGCGACGGCGGATCATCTCCCGCAGCGGGATGGCGTGCGGCAGGTGCGGCAGGGCGGCGAGGGCGCTGACCTCGTCCACCCAGCCTTCGACCAGCGCGAGCGTGGTCTCCAGGTTCAGGAGCACGGCCTTCTGCTCGTCCGTGTTCTGCAGGCCGAAGACGCCGCCCGACAGGGCGCTGCGCAGCGCGTCGGAGTCGGCGAGGTCGATGTCGCGCACCTGGGCCTCGAGCGCGTCGAGGTCGATGGTGATGCCGCGCGCGTACCGCTCCACGATGGACAGCAGGTGCGACCGCAGCCACGGGACGTGCGTGAACAGGCGCGCGTGGGCGGCCTCGCGCACGGCGAGGAACTGGCGGACCTCCTCCAGCGGGGCGTCCAGCCCGTCGGCGAACTCGGCCACGTTGGTGGGCAGCAGCACCGTGTCGGGGCTGTCGAGCAGCGGGAGGCCGACGTCGGTCGCGCCGAAGACCTCGCGCGAGAGCGTGCCGGCCGCCTGGCCGACCTGCATGCCGAACACCGCCGAGCCGAGCCGCTTCATCATCTGGGCCGGGTCGATCGAGCCGCCCAGGCCGTGCAGCACGCCCGCGGGCATGCCGGGCACGGCCTCGCCGTCGTCGACGCCGTCGGGGAGCTGGTCGCGCAGCACAGTGGCGAGGGCCTCCGAGACGGAGGACGCGACGGGAGCTGCGAGCTCGTTCCACACCGGGAGCGTGGCCTCGACCCACTCGGACCGGTTCCACGCACGCCGGGTCCCGCCAGCGGGCGGGAGGTCGGTCACGGCGTCGAGCCACAGCTCGGCCACCCCGAGCGCGTCGGTCGCGTCCTTGGCCTGCCTGCCGGTCAGGGACGGGTCGCCCTCGCTGACCGCCACCTGGCGCGCGACGTCGTGCGCGACGTCCGCGTTGACGGGTCCGGTGCCCTCGGCCGAGAGCATCTTCTGCACCTGGGCCAGGGCGTACTGCATCATCACGGGGTCGGGGGCTCCGCCGAGCGCGGTCGGGTCGATGCCCCGCTCACGCATCTCGGCCATCACTTCGTCTGCGCCGTCGCCGAGCATGGAGCGCAGCATCTCCTCCCACGACTGGGGAGACTCGCCGGGCTGGTGCTGGTCGCTCATAGTGTTCACCGTAACCGGGTCCGCAAGCGTTGCGCCGTGCATTTGGCTCTGGGCGCAGCCGGGAACTTCCCGCCCGCCCGATGCTTTGGATATGCCTCCGGGCCGGTGGACGCGACCGGGCCTGTTTGCCTCTGAACCTGTGGACAACCCTCCGGGCGCGCCGCCGTCGGGCAGGGTGGTGGGCATGACGCCCGCCCCCGCCCTCCGGCTGCGGCCCGGCACGCCCGTGCTCACCCGCGGCGGCGGCCAGGTGCAGTGCGGCTCGGACCCCCGCTGGTCCTTCGTGCTGTCGGGGCTCAGCCCCGCCGAGGAGTCCTGGCTGGAGGAGATCGCGGAGCGCCGGCACGTGACGGTCGAGCAGTCGGCGGCGCGGTGCGGGGTGCCCACCGAGCGGCGCGACGAGATCATGGACGCGCTGGCCCGGGCGGGCGTGCTGGTCCCCGTCCCGGGGCCGGTCGGCGCGGTGACCGCTCCGGCCGACGGCGCGGCGGACGCGACGGTGCTCGGCATGCTGCGGCCCGACGGCGCGGGGCTGGCCACGCTCGCCGAGCGCGCCGAACGGGTCGTGGGCGTCGTCGGACTCGGCCGGCTGGGCACGGCGGTCGTGCTGCACCTCGCGACGGCGGGGGTGGGCAGCCTGGTGCTGCACGACCCGCTACCGGTGCAGACCACCGACGTCGGACTGGGCGGGCTGCGCGCGTCCGACGTGGGCGAGGCGCGCGACCTGGCGGTGCGTGGGCTGCTCGCGGAGCGGTCCCCGCGGGTCCTGGTCCGGGTGGACGACGCCGTCGGGGACGGCACGGGGCCGGACCCGGAGGCGCTCGACGTCGTCGTGGTGACAGAGCCGCACGCCGCGCACCCGGCGCGGTACCAGCGGCTGCTGGGACTAGGGGTGCCGCACCTGCCGGTAGTGGTGCGCGAGGCCGACGTCGTGGTGGGCCCGCTGGTGCGGCCGGGCCGCTCGGCGTGCGTGAGCTGCGTGGACCTGGCGCGCGGGGACGCGGACCGGGACTGGCCGGCGCTGGCCGCCCAGCTCCGCAAGGCGCCGGAGCCCACGCACGAGGCGACGCTCGCCGCCGTAGCAGCGGCGACGGCCGCGGGCCAGGTGCTCGCCCAGCTGGACGGGCACCGGCCCACGGCCGTCGGTGCGTGCCTGGAGATCTCTCTCCCGGCGGGACTCCCCCGCGCCCGGCCGGCGGAGCCGCACCCGCGCTGCGGGTGCGTGGTCCTGCCGGTCCGGGCGGCCTGATCCGCGCGGGATCATGCGGCGGCGACGTTCTCCGACTTGCGCGGCCGGCCCCGGCCACGCTTGCGGGCGACGACGGCGCCGTCCACGAAGACCTCGCCGCCCCAGACGCCCCACGGCTCGTTACGGTCGAGGGCACCCGCGAGGCAGCCCTCGATCAGGGGGCACGTACGGCAGAGGGCCTTGGCCTGCTCCACCTGGGTGCTGTGCTCGGCGAACCACAGCTCCGGGTCGTTGGTACGGCACGGCAGCAGTGTGTCCATGATCCGGTTGAACTCCGCCGAGTCCGAACCGGTCCCGCTCGTGGCGGGGTGTTGAGGCGGGTCCCAGGGGCCCGAGCCGCCCTGGGGAAGAGTGTCGAGGAGCGCAGTGAGGCGCACGGTTGTCTCCTGTGTCCTGAAGGAACGTCGTCGATGAACGTTGGTGGTGCAGGACCCAGGGGCTAGATCCTTGCCGGGCCGGCCGAGGTGGGGCCGGATCTCCGGGCAAGAATTAAGGCCGCGGGTCCTAGGTGGACTCCGCGGCCTGGAACTCTTCGGTCGTCAGACCGGGGAGTCTCCTGGAGATGCGGAGTCGGGTGCGAGAGCGGACGGCTTGACGCCTCCGCGGTGAGTGCGCGCGCGGAAAGGCAGAGCTGCGCCAGTGGCCGGGACGGGCTCGTAGCCGAGCACGTGCTTGCACACCTGCAGATCCGTCTGCGGAATCATGTTCATCTCCAATGCACCCACCTCCTCACTCGAATCCGGGCCAGACCTCTCGGTCTCGCCCACTGCTGTCAGGGACATGTGAACACTATGCCGGGCCGCCGTGGCGAGCCAACTCTTTTTCCAAACTTTCTTGAGAAGTTTTTCGGGGCCCCTCCGAAGGGCCTGAAAACCGCTCAGGAATGCGGATCGCCGGCCACGATCGCGAGGATCGTGGCGCCGTACCTGTCGATCTTCGCGGGTCCGATCCCGTTCACGCGAGCAAGTTCGGCCGTGCCCGAAGGTCGGATCTCCGCGATGGCCGCGAGGGTCGCGTCCGTGAGCACGGTGTAGGCGGGCTTGTCGGTCTCCTGGGCCACCTCCCGGCGCCACTCGCGCAGGGCGTCGAACAGCGCGGTGTCGCGCTCGTCCGTGAGCAGCGCCCTGGCCTGGGCCTTCGGTGCCGTACGCGCCCGTGGAGCGCGCTGGTCCTCCGGCCAGAGCCCGTCGAGGAACCGCGTGCGCTTCCGCGTGGCCCGGCCGCCCGGGTTGCGCGACCGCGCGAACGAGACGTCGAGGTGCTCGCGGGCCCGGGTGATCCCCACGTACAGCAGCCGCCGCTCCTCGTGCACCGCGGCGTCGGTGTCCGCGAGCGAGATGGGCATGAGCCCCTCGCTCATCCCCGCGAGGAACACGGCGTCCCACTCCAGGCCCTTCGCCGCGTGCAGCGAGGCGAGCGTCACGCCCTCGACCGTGGGCGCGTGCTGCGCGGAGGCGCGCTCGTCGAGCTCCGCCACGAGCCCGGAGATCGTCGCGGGGCTGTCCGGCGTCGCCGCGGCCGCCAGGTCGTCGGCCAGGGAGACGAGCGCCTGCATCGCGTCCCAGCGCTCCCGGGCGGCACCGCGGGCGGTGGGCGGCTGGTCGGCCCAGCCGGCGGCCGCGAGCACGTCCCGCACCTGGTCCGGCATGGACGCCAGCGGGTCGGCGGACCGGGCAGCGCCCCGGAGCAGCACGAGCGCGTCCCGGACCTCCTTGCGCTGGAAGAACCGCTGGCCGCCGCGCACGAGGTAGCCCACGCCGGCGTCGGCGAACGCGGACTCGAACGCCTCGGACTGGGCGTTGGTGCGGTACAGCACGGCGATCTCGCTCGGCTTGACGCCCGACCCGATGAGTCGCGCGGCCCGCGTGGCGATCCCCTTGGCCTCGGCCTCGTCGTCGTCGTACGCCGTGAAGCCGACCGCGGGGCCCGGCTCGCGCTGAGCGATCAGCTCGAGCGCCTGGTGCGCGCCGCCCTCCCGGCCCGCCCGGCGCAGCACGTCGTTGGCGAGCCTCACCACCTGAGGCGTGGACCGGTAGTCGCGCACGAGGCGCACCTCCTGCGCCTCGGGGAAGGTGCGCCGGAAGTCGAGGAGGTGCCGCGGGGTGGCGCCGGTGAACGAGTAGATGGTCTGCGACGGGTCGCCGACCACGCACAGCTCCTTGCGCCCGCCCAGCCACTGGTCCAGCAGGAACTGCTGCAGGGGCGAGACGTCCTG
Source organism: Promicromonospora sukumoe (assembly GCF_014137995.1). NCBI lineage: Bacteria > Bacillati > Actinomycetota > Actinomycetes > Micrococcales > Promicromonosporaceae > Promicromonospora > Promicromonospora sukumoe. The sequence continues at coordinate 923,599 of NZ_JACGWV010000003.1, read as the reverse complement.
GTACTCGTCGACCACGAAGTGGCGGTACTGCGAGCGGACCTCGTCGGCGACGATCTTGTGGCTGTTCAGCATGTCCGCGAGCATGAGCAGCACGTCCTCGAAGTCGATGACCTCGCGCTCCGTCTTCACGTCCTCGTACGCCGTGATGAGCCGGGCCACGGCCTGCGCGTCGTAGCCCGACGGCGCCTCGCGGCCCGTGCGGTGCGCCGCCTTCTCGTAGTCGTCCGCGGTGACCAGGGAGACCTTGGCCCACTCGACCTCGCTGCTCAGGTCGCGGACGGCCACGCGGTCGACGCTGAGGCCGACCCGCCGCGCGGCCTCGGCCACGATCGGCGCCTTGAACTCCTGCAGCCGCGGCGGGGCGCCGCCCACCACCCGCGGCCAGAAGTAACCGAGCTGCCGCAGCGCCGCGGAGTGGAAGGTGCGGGCCTGCACGCCCTGGACGCCGAGGCCGCGCAGGCGCGTGCGCATCTCCCCCGCCGCGCGGGCCGTGAACGTCACCGCCAGCACGCCGGTCGGCTTGTACGCCCCGATGCGGACGCCGTACGCGATGCGGTGCGTGATGGCGCGGGTCTTGCCCGTGCCCGCCCCGGCGAGCACGACCACCGGCCCGTTGAGCGCGAGGGCGACCTCGCGCTGCTCGGGGTCGAGCGCGGTCAGGATCGCGTCGGGACTCAACGGCCCAGGATGATTCGGACCGCCGGCGGAGTTGGTCTGGGTGAGCATCGTCTGCGATTCTCGCAGCAACCACTGACAGGGAGAACTGATGTCCGAGACGACCACGCCGCTTCCCGAGGACGGGACCGTCCTCATGTACTCGACCACCTGGTGCGGGTACTGCCGGCGGCTGCGCACGCAGCTCGACTCCGAGGGCATCGGCTACACCGTCATCGACATCGAGGAGCAGCCGGAGGCCGCCGCCTACGTGGAGCAGGTCAACGGCGGCAACCAGACCGTGCCCACCGTGGTCTTCCCGGACGGCTCGGCGGCGACCAACCCGAGCCTCGCCCAGGTGAAGCAGGCCCTCGCGGCCTGACGTCCGGGCCGGGCCCGCTCACGGGCCGGGGCTGCTGAAAGGCCAAGGGCCGACGACGGTGACGTCGTCGGCCCTTTTCGCCGCGCTCTTACCTTGCTACGCAAGTCTTGTATTGCAAGTCTTGCTATGCAAGGTTACTGTTCCTGCCATGACCGAAGAGCGCATCGCAACGAACCTCCGCAAGGGAGTGCTCGAGTACTGCGTGCTCGCACTGCTCTCCCGCGGTGAGAAGTACGGCCTCGAGCTGGCCGACGACCTCACCTCGCGCGAGCTCATCGCGAGCGAGGGCAGCCTGTACCCCCTGCTGGCCCGCATGCGCGAGAACGGGCTCGTCGAGCCGCGGTGGGACTCGTCCGGCACCGGGCGTCCCCGCCGCTACTACGCCATCACCGATCACGGCACCGAACAGCTCACCACCTTCGCGAAGGTCTGGTCGTCGCTCGGCGCCCAGGTCGACGCCCTTCTGGAGGGATCACGATGACCGAGAGGGACACGATGAACGCGAACGCCGAGGACACCTACCTGCGCGACGTCGGCAAGCGCCTGCGGACGCTCACCCCCGAGCAGCGGGGCGCGGTGCTCGACGACGTCCGGGCCCACTTCGCGGACGCCGCCGACGCGGGCCGCTCCCCCGAGCAGGCCGCCGAGAGCCTCGGCGACCCGGCGCAGTTCACCGAGCGCGTGCGGGCCGAGCTGGGGCACGACACCGGCCGGACGGACCGGATGTGGCGCGTGCTGCAGTGGCTGGCGACCGGCGCGGCGGTCTTCACCGCGATGTTCGTCTCGTTCCTCTGGCCCGACACGATCCTCCCCGGCCTGGACACCCAGGTCGAGCAGTCCGGCTTCGGCATCGTGCTGCTGAACCTGGTCCCGGCGCTGGTCGCCGCGCTCCCGCTCTTCGTGCCGGGGCGGGCCCGGAAGATCACCGCCGTGGCGGTCGCCGTCGTGCTGACGGTGCTGAGCCTTGTCGGCACCACCACGTTCCACACGCTCACCGCCATGCTCGCGTGGGCCGCGCTCGCCGTGCCGGCGATCGCGCGCGGCGGCCGCCCCGCGGCCGCCTGGCGCATCACCGGCGGGGTGGTCGCCATCCTGCCCGCGGTCCTGCTCGTCGTCGGCGGCCTCGTGGGGTCCTACGGGATCGATCCCGACGGCTGGCTCTGGATCGGCGGCTTCGTCGTCATCGGCGCGCTGATCATGGTGGGCCGGGCGTGGGCCGGCGCGGTCGTCGCCGTGGCCGGGGTAGCCGTGCTGGTCGTGGCCACGCTCGACGTGGGGATGATCACCCTCGGCATCTGGTGGGCCGGCGGGGTGCTCTTCACCGTCGGGGTGAGCCACGCCGTCGCGCACGCGCGGCCACGCACGCTCGCCGGCGAGTGACCGGGAGGCGATCCTCGGCGGGATCCTGCCGGGCGGCCGGACGGTCGGCCGGTCAGCTCTCGTCGAGGGTCGCCTCGTCCAGGTCCTCCAGCATCGAGGTGGCGTCCTCGACCACCTCGGGCAGGCGGTGCCGCACGCCGTGCAGGAGCCAGCGCGCCAGCGCGAGCTCGCCCACGAGCATGGCCCGCTCGGCCAGCCGCGGGTCGGTGAGCTCCTTGCGGCGCAGCTGGTAGGCCTCCATGATCGAGTCCACGGCCTCCATGGGGGCCGCCGCGATCAGCCACGCGAGGTCGTCCGCGGGGTCCGCGACCCGGGCCTCGGCCCAGCCCGACACCGCCACGACCCGCTGCCGGTCCACGAGGAGCTGGTCGGGCGCCAGGTCGCCGTGCGTGACGACGGGCTTGAACCGCCAGAGGGAGACGTCCTCCAGCGCGGTCTCCCAGCGGCGCAGCAGGGTGGGCGGGATGCGGCCGGTCCTGGCCGCCTCGTCCACCTCGGTGAGCCGACGCTCGCGGTACTCGGACGCGGTGTAGCTGGGCAGCCCGCACGTCTCGACGACCGACGTCGGCAGCTCGTGGATGGCCGCGATGGCCCGGCCCAGGTCGGCCGCCAGGCCGGGACCCTGCTCCAGCACCTCGACGTCCAGGTTGTCGCCGATGATCCGGCGGTGCACGACCGCCCGGCCGCCCTCCGGCAGCAGCGCGTAGCCCGCGACCTGCGGCACCACGAACGGGAGCACACCCGTGTCGATGTACAGCCGGAGCGCGTCGAGCAGCTCGATCTCGGCCTCCAGCGCGGCCCCGGCCACCGTGGTGCGGGGCGCGCGCACCACCCACTCCTGGTCGTCCGCGCCGGTCACGACGGCGACGTCGTAGTCGCCGGCGAGGTCTCCGACGCGCACCGACTGGGCGTCGAGACCCGGCACGGCGGCGGTCGAGAGGGCGGCGAGAGCGAGGGGCGTGCGGGACACGTGCTCACCCTAGAGCAGCGTCCGGCGCACCACGGGACAGGTCCGTGGCGTGTCCGGCGTTGCCGCCCACGAGGTCCGGCGTCACGAACCCGCGCGGAGGACTACCGTCGTCCCGTGCGTTCCCTCGACCTCCCCTTCGCCCGCGCCGCCCACGACCGCGCCGCGCACCGGCGCGCCGAGCCCGGCCTCCTCGACGACCTGCTCAAGGAGCCGGCCACGCGGGTGCTGGTGGTGCGCGGGACCCGCGTGGCGACGACGGAGCAGCGGGTCGCGTTCCTCGCGCCCGACGACGTGGCACACCTGGGCGCGCGGACGGTCCTGTTCCTGGGCGAGGGTGCCGACGCTCCGGAGGGCAGTGCTCCGGAAGGCGACGGCGCGGTCGCCTACCTGGCCGTGGTCCTGGCCGACTCCGGGCGCGCGCCGGGGTCCGATCCCGTGCCGGAGCCCGACCTCGACGTCGAGTGGACCGGCCTCCGGTCGCTCGACGCGCCCGACCTGGAGGTCGGGCTGGTCGTCGAGGCCGTCGCCCTGGCCCAGTGGCACGCCGTCTACACGCACTGCCCGCTGTGCGGCACGCGGACCGAGGTGCGGCAGGGCGGCTGGGTGCGGCACTGCCCCGCGGACGAGTCCAACCACTTCCCACGCACCGACCCCGCGGTGATCATGGCGGTCACCGACGCGGACGACCGCCTGCTCCTGGCCCGCGGCCCGCAGTGGGACCCGGGCCGTCGCTCCGTGCTGGCCGGCTTCGTGGAGCCCGGGGAGGGGCTGGAGCAGGCGGTGGCGCGCGAGACCGGCGAGGAGGTCGGCATCACGCTCGACCCCGCGTCGATCGAGTACCGCGGCAGCCAGTCGTGGCCGTTCCCGGCGTCACTCATGCTCGGCTTCCGCGCCCGCGCGACCAGCACGGAGCTGGTGCGGCAGGAGGACGAGATCGCCGAGGCCTCCTGGTTCACGCGCGACGAGGTCGCCACCGCCGTCGCCGACGGGCACCTGGGCCTGCCCGGACGCGCCTCGATCGCCCGCTCCCTCATCGAGGAGTGGTTCGGCGGGCCGATCGGGGACTGACCCGGATCTCGGGGACCGGCTGGATGTCAGAGACCGGCTCAGTCGTAGGGGACAGGCTCAGTCGCCCCTGATCAGCGCCTCCAGCTCGGCCTCGTCGAGCAGCCGCTCCGGGCGGACGGTCGTGTCGGACCCCGCGTAGTAGAACGCCGCGCTCACCTGGTCCAGCGGCAGCCCCGTCCAGCGGGACCACGCCAGCCGGTACACGGCGAGCTGCACCTCGCGCGCGGCCCGCGCGGCGGCGTCGAGGGGCTCTCGGCCGGTCTTCCAGTCCACCACGACGACGGCGTCCGGGCCGGTAGCCGGGTCCCGGAACACGGCGTCCATGCGGCAGCGCAGCATGACGCCCGCGACCGGCGTCTCGACGTCGACCTCGACCGCGACGGGCATCCGGGCCGACCACTCCGAGCCCAGGAAGGTGTCGCGCAGCTTGTCGAGGTCGGTGTCCTCGGGCAGGTCGTCGTCCTCGGCGCTCGGCAGGTCGTCGACGTCGAGCAGCGTGGCCGACGTGAAGAACTGCTCCACCCACTCGTGGAACCGGGTGCCGCGCCGGGCGTGCACGGTGGGCTGCACCGGCACCGGCCGGCGCAGCTGCAGGGCGAAGGCGTCGCGGTCCGCGGCGAGCCGCACCAGGCCCGACGCCGAGACGTGGGCCGGGAACGCGATCTCCCGGTCCGCGTGCCGGTTGCGCTCGGCCAGCAGCATCCGGGCGAGGTCGACCAGGTCGTGGCCGGCGGCGTCGGCGAGGACGCCCTGCGGCGCGGTCAGCGCGTCCGCCGGGAGGCGCATGGCGGCGAGCGCGACCAGGCGCTCGTCGGCCGCCTCGTCGACGAGCCCGGCCGTGGCACGCAGGACGTCGCGTGCGGTCAGGGGCTGCCCGGGCTGGCCGGTCGAGCCGGCCTCGTCGTCCTGGCCGCTCCCGTCCGGGGCCGGCCAGACGGCCGTGATCTCCTCCGCGTTGCGCGGGTTCTCGGCGTCGGCCTCCGGGACGGGCGCCCACAGGTCGGCGGTGAAGAGCCCGGCGTCGCCGAGCTCGGCGAGGAACGGGGAGACGCCGCGCGGGCGGCTGGCCGTGCCCCACCACGAGGCCGTGAGGAAGAGCTCCTGGCGCGCGCGGGTGAACGCGACGTACGCGAGCCGTCGCTCCTCGGCGAGGCGGTGCTCGCCGCACTCGGCCTTGAACTCGTCCCGCAGCGCCACCAGGTCCTTGGTGTCGGAGGCGTGCTCCCAGTCGAAGCGCGGCAGGTCGTCCGCGTCGCCGCGCAGGTGGTAGGGCAGCTCGCCGAGGTCGGACAGCCAGCCCGACGACGACTCGCCGGACCGCGAGCCGCGGTCCCAGGTGGGGAACGCGCCGTCGGCCAGGCCGGCCACGGCCACGGCGTCCCACTCCAGGCCCTTCGCGGCGTGCGCGGTGATCACCTGGACGGCGTCCGGGTCGGGCTCGTGCACGGGCATGTCGAGCCCGCGCTCCCGCTCGCCCGCGACGCCGAGCCAGGCCAGGAAGGCGCCCAGCGTCGCCGTGTCCGAGGACTGCGCGAACGACGCCGCGACGTCCCGGAACGCGTCGAGGTGCTCGCGGCCACGGTCGCTCACCGCGCCGCCCACGCCGGCGCCGGCCAGCGCGAGCGCGGTCGCCGCCTCGACGTCGAGGCCGAGCGCGCGCTCGGCCTGGACCACGAGCTCGGGGAGCGAGAGGTAGGTGAGGCCGCGCAGGTCGCGCAGCAGCCGGGCGAGCGCGCCCAGGCGGCCGTGCGCCTCCGCGGACAGGACGCGGCCGTCGCGCGCCGGCTCGCCCGCCGGCGGGAGGTCGTCGAGCGCGTCGACGATCGACCGGTGGTCGGAGACGTCGCCCTCGACGACGCGGAGGTCGTCGTCCGACGACTCACCCGCCGGTGCGCCCTCGCGCGCCGCGCGCTCTGCCTCGGCGGCGGCGCGGCGCGGGTCGTCCAGGCGCGCGAGGTCGGCCGCCCACGAGCCGAGCGCGTGCAGGTCGGAGGCGCCGAGGTTGAGGCGCGGGCCGGTGAGCAGGCGCAGCAGGGAGTCGCCGCGCGACGGGTCGTGCGCGGCCTGGAGCAGCGCCACGACGTCAACCACCTCGGGGGTGGACAGCAGGCCACCCAGGCCGACGACCTCGACCGGGAGACCGCGGCGGCGAAGCGCCACCTCGATCGCGGGGAACTGGGCCCGGGCCCGGCAGAGCACGGCGGCCGTGGACCGGCCGTCGGGGTGGGCGCCGGAGCGCCAGCGCTCCGCGACCCACTCGGCGACGGCCTCGGCCTCCTCCTCCAGGGTCGCGGCGACGTGCGCCGTCACCCGGCCCTCGCCGGCACCAGGCCGCAGGTCCAGGGGCGGCACCTCGACGCTCGTGGCCGCTCCGGTCCGCGAGCGCAGCGGCCCGGACACGATGTTGGCGGCGGTCAGGATCGCGGCGTCGTTGCGCCACGAGGTGGAGAGGTAGTGCACGTCGGCGGGGACGCCGTCGTCGCGCTGGAAGCGGCCGGGGAAGCGGGCGAGGCCCGCCGCGGAGGCACCACGCCACCCGTAGATGGACTGGTGCGGGTCGCCGACGGCGGTGACGGGGTGGCCGCCGCCGAACAGGCCGGACAGCAGCTCGACCTGGGCGTAGGAGGTGTCCTGGTACTCGTCGAGCAGCACCACCTCGAACCGGGCGCGCTCGGCGGCGCCGACCATCGGCACCTCGCGGGCGAGCTGGGCGGCGAAGGAGACCTGGTCGCCGAAGTCGAGCGCCTCGGCGATGCGCTTGCGGCGCCGGTACTCGACCACGAGGTCCACGAACCGGGCCCGCTCGGCGATCGAGCCGATGAGCTTGTCGACGTCCTTGGTGCGCTTGCGCTGCTTGGGGCCGAGCGGCACGGACTCGAGGTGCTCGGCCATGTCGGTGAGGCGGGCCCGGGCGTCCGCGGGGTCGACGAGGTGCTCGCCGAGCGCGTCGGACAGCGCCACGACCGCCGCGGTCACGGTGCTCACGGCTCGGTCGGTGGCGAGATCCTCGTCCCAGGACTCCACGACCTGGGACGCGAGCTGCCACTGCTCGGCCTGGCCGAGGAGGCGCGCGCTGGGCTCCACGCCGAGGCGCAGGCCGTGGTCGGCCACCAGCGAGGCGGCGTAGGCGTTGTAGGTGGCGACCGTGGGCCGGTCGAGGTCGAGGCCGGCCAGCGCCTCGCCCGACTCCTCGCCGAGCGCCCGGTTGAGCTGAGCCAGGCGGGTCTGCACGCGCTGAGTGAGCTCGCCCGCGGCCTTGCGCGTGAAGGTGAGGCCGAGCACCTGCTCGGGCTGGACCAGCTTGTTGGCGATGAGCCACACCACGCGTGCGGCCATGGTCTCCGTCTTGCCGGACCCGGCGCCCGCGACGACGAGCGCGGGCTCAAGCGGCGACTCGATGACGCGAACCTGCTCGTCGGTGGGCTCGTGCCGCCCGAGCAGCCGCGCGATGGCCCGCGCCGACAGGCGGATCTCCGGCTCGTGCCCGATCACTCGACCACCTTCCGTCCCTCGGGCTGCAGCGGGCAGGACCGCCGCACCCCGCACATCTCGCACAGGTCGTTGTTCTTCGCGGCGAACTTCGCCGCGGCCATCGTGTCGGCGGCGCCCTCGACCGTCTCGCGCGCCCAGCTGTTGCCCTCGGCGTCGGGGGCGAGCGCGGGCTGGTTCCGCACGCTCGCCGAGACCGTCTCGGTGCCCACGTAGACGAGGCTCGCGCCCTTGCTGACCGTGCCCTCGGGCAGGTCGAGCGCGCCCTCCTCGACGGCGAGCTGGTAGGCGCCGAGCTGCGGGTTCTCCGCCGCCTTGTCCTTGCTGGCCGCGGTCTTGCCCGTCTTGAGGTCGGCGACGGTCACGCTGCCGTCCCCCGCGTCCTCGACGCGGTCCACCTGGCCGCGCAGCCGGGCGCGGTCCACCCGTAGGTCGAAGTCGGCCTCGACGAGCAGCGGCTCACCGGAGTCGCCCAGGTACTCCGCCAGCCGGATCACCATGCGCTCGGCGCGCTTGCGGAGCTGGAGCGACGGCCAGCCGTCGGGCAGCGCGAGCTCCGGCCAGCGGCGGTCGAGCTCCTGGTTCAGGTCGGTGAGTGATCCCCTCGGGTGGCTCTGCGCGATGGAGTGCAGCAGCGTGCCGAGGCTCTGGTGGGTGGCGTCGGGCTTGGTGCCGCCCGCCGACTCGAACGCCCAGCGCAGGGCGCACGTGGTCACGGTCTCGACCTTGGAGGGCGACACGGTCACGATGTCCTGGGCGCCCCACAGCGGCACCTCGCTGGAGACGCCGGCCACGCCGTACCAGGTGCTCGGGTCCGCCTCGGCGACGGCCGCCGCCGCGAGGTCGGCGAGCAGGGCCGCGGCGGGGTGCGCGGGGTGCGAAGCGCCCGCCGGCTCGGCGGCCGGGCCGGCCGCCGTTCGCACGAGCTCGGAGCGTGCCGCGGCCACCACGCCGCGCAGGTCGAGCGGCGGGCCGACCTGGACGCGGCGCGGGTCCGGCCCGTCGCCGCCGTCGTCGCGCGGGGACACGAGGTCGCAGAAGACGCTCGGGGCCTCCTCGGTGTCCTCCACAGCGGTGACCAAGAGCCGCCGCCGAGCCCGGGAGACCGCCACGGCGAACGCGCGCAGCTCGTCGGTGAGCACCTGGCGCCGCGCCTCGGCGCCGACCACGCGGCCGTCGTCGGACCGCCCCGCGATGAGCTCGACGAGTGCCTGGGAGCCGAGCAGCGAGTCACGCAGCCGCAGGTCGGGCCACACGCCGTCCTGCACGCCGGCCACGACCACCACGTCCCACTCCCGCCCGGCCGCGCCGGGAGGCGTGAGCGCCTCCACGGCGCCCGCGCCCTGGGCCGACGCCGCCAGGGAGTCGGCCGGGAGGTCCTGCGACGCCAGGTAGTCGACGAACGCGGCGACGGGCGCACCCGGCATCCGGTCCACGAAGGTCTCCGCGGCGCGGAAGAGCGCGAGCACGGAGTCGAGGTCCCGGTCGGCCCGCAGCCCCGCCGGGCCGCCGGCCAGTGCGGCGGCGCTCCACCGCTCCGCCAGGCCGGTCGCGGCCCAGGCCGCCCAGAGCACCGTCTGCGCCGTGGCGCCGGGCTCCCCCGCCGCCTCCCGGCCCGCCGCGAGCACGCGGGCGACCGCGAGCGGCCCGCGCCGCACCTGCGTGGGCAGCAGCGCGGCGCGTGCCGGGTCCGCGAGCACCTCGACCAGCAGCGCGTCCGAGGTGCGGCCACCGCCCGCCGACAGCTCCTCGGCACGCAGCGCGCGCCGCAGCCGCCGCAGGGCCACGGCATCGAGCCCGCCGATCGGGGAGACGAGCAGCAAGGCCGCCGTCTCCGGGTCCAGCACGGGCTCCTCGCCGTCGAGCTCCTCGGCGATCAGCGCCTCCAGGCTGCCCCGCGGCGCGCCCGCGCACGTCTTCACGGCGGCGAGCAGGGGCGCCACGGCGGGCTCGTCCCGCAGCGGCAGGTCCGAGCCGAGCAGCGCCACGGGCACCGACGCCGAGACCAGCTCGCGGCGCAGCGCCGCCAGCCGGGTGCCGCTCCGCGCGATCACGGCCATGCGGTCCCACGGGGTGCCGTGCAGCAGGTGCTCCGCGCGCAGCTCGCGCGCGATCCAGGCGGCCTCCTGAGCGGCGCCCGCGAGCACGGCCACCTGGACCGACGCGGGCGTGGGCTCCTCGCTGCCTACGGCGGCCCCCTCCGACGGGGTCTCGCCGGAGGCGTCGTCGTCCGCGCGAGGCCCTTCCGCACGAGACCCTTCTGCACGAGACTCTTCCGCGCGGACCTGGTCCGCGCGGGCCACCGCGCGCCGGTGCATCGCGCTCGCCGACACGGGGATCCGGTTGGTCACGGCGCGCGTCACGGCGCGCAGCTCCGGTGCCTGGCGCCAGACCGTGCCGAGCACCACCGTCTCGGCGTCGAACGCGCCGAACTCCCGGCCCGGCCCGGCGGGAGCGGCGGCACGGCCGGTCAGCCCGGGCGCGGCGCCTCGGAACGTCTGCACGGCGGAGTCCGGGTCCGACAGCAGCACGAGTCGCGCGCCGTCGTCGTGCAGCACGCGCAGGAGCCGGACGGTCGCGGCCGTGGCCTCCTGGTAGTCGTCCACCACGACCAGGTCCCAGGTGGGGCGCGGTGTGCCGGGCACCTCGTCCTCCCAGGAGCGCAGGGACTCCGCGGCCTCGTCGATCACGACGGCGGGGTCGTAGCGCGGCCCGGCGTCGGGCGTGGCCAGCCGCAGCGTCATGGTGTCGAGGTACTCCTCGTAGAGCTGCGCGGCCATGACCCACTCGGGCCGGTCGTTCGCACGCCCCATCTCGTCGAGCTCGACCGGGCCGAGCCCGCGCTCGGCGGCACGCATGAGCAGGTCGCGCAGCTCCTGACGCAGGCCGCGCAGGCCGAGGGACTCCTCCGGCAGGCCGGCGGGCAGCGCGAGCGGGCGCCCCTCGCCCGCGACGTGCCCGGCGAGCAGCTCGGCCAGCACCAGGTCCTGCTCCGGGCCCGAGACCAGGGTGGGGGTCGGCTGCCCGAGCGCCGCGGCACGCGTGCGGAGGACGGCGAACGCGGCCGACGACGCGGTGCGCACCATCGGCGCGCCCACCGTGCGCCCCGCCTGGGCCGCCACCTCGTCCCGCAGCCGGGCCGCGGCGCGGCGCGAGGACGCCAGCACCAGCACCCGCTCCGGCTTGACCCCGGCCAGGAGCGCGCGGACCGCCACCTCACAGGTCACCGTCGTCTTGCCCGACCCGGGAGCACCAAGGACGAGCGTCGCGGGCCGGCTCAGCGCGGACTCGACGGCAGCCGCCTGGCCGTCGTCGAGCAGCACGGAACCGGCGCCGTCGGGACGGGTCCCGGGCGGCGCCAGCCGAGGTGCGAGGGTGAGGGTCGGTGTCACGCGGACGATCGAACCACGAGCCACTGACACTCCCCGACGCCCCGCGCGGAGGCGTCGCGAATGCCCGATTCATCCCCCGGCGTAGCGGGGAACGTCACTCCCGGCCCGCGTCCGGGGCGGGCCACGGCTCCGGGACGCACCCGCTCGTCGTGGTGGTCTGCTGCACCATGACCGTCGCGTGCTTCCCCTTGCCCCGGCACCGGTCGTGGTGGTGGCCGATCACGTGCCCCACCTCGTGGTTCACCAGGTACTGCCGGTAGCGCGCGACGTCGTTCCAGGCCGTGGACCCCGTGGCCCAGCGCTTGAAGTTGAGCACCGCGGTCTCCTGGATGCCGCACGAGAGCTCGCCGATGGTGTCCAGCGGGAGGCAGAGCCGGTCCGTCGTGCCGGGGCTGGCGAGCACCACGCGGGCGTCGTACTCGTCGGTGTCCGTCCGGGCGAACGTCGACCCGTCCGCGGCGTTCCAGCCGCGCGGGTCGTTCAGCGTCGTCAGCACGGCCTCGGCGAAGACCTCCGGGTCCACCGGCAGGCCCCTCTCGACCGCGATCTGGACCCGCCACACCTTGCCCTTGGCGGGCGCCGTCCGGGACCCGGTCGCCACGACGAGCCGGCCCGACAGCTTCGGCTCGACGATGATGTCGGCGCCGAGCAGGCCGGAGCCGGGCTCCGGCGTCGGCGCGTCGACCCGGACCGGCTCCGGCGGTGCGGCCTTCCCCGCGGACGGCGCACTCGGTGAGGTCAGGGGCGCGGCGGGGTCTCCGACGTCGGCCTCCAGCAGCAGCTCCGGGGCCGGCGGCGCGACGCGGTTGCCCGACCGGGCCGCCTCGTACGCGTTCCGGATCGCGTCGCCCGCCTCGACGCCCAGGCTGTCGTCCACCGCGCCGGCCACGACGGCGGCGGACGCGTCGGGCTCGGTGCCCATGGTCACCGCGACGCCCCCACCCAGCCCGAGCGCGAGGCAGAGCCCGAGCGCGGCCATGGCGCGCCGAGGGTCCTGGGGCGACCTGTTCACGCCGACCATGGTGCCACGCACCGGCCCGTAGGCCCACGATGCTGTCCACAGGATGTGGACAGGTATCGGCTCACGGCGAAACCGCAGGCCGACCGCCCCGGTGCGTGACTAGGATCGTCTGGCCGGGTCCCCGGATCCCCGGGCAACGGCGCAATCCCCGACCGAACTGGAGTAAACGTGGACGTCACCATCGGTGTGCAGCACCTGCCGCGCGAGGTCGTGGTCGAGACGGACCAGAGCGCGGACGCCGTCGCGACGGCCGTCAAGAAGGCCCTGACCGGTGGCCCCCTCGAGCTCACCGACTCCCGCGGCCGTCAGGTGATCATCCCTGGCAGCGCCATCGGCTACGTCGAGATCGGCTCCGAGGAGCAGCGCAAGGTCGGCTTCGGCGCCGTCTGAGCGCTGTCGTACCCGACGCCACGTGGCGGACGGCGCCCGCGAGGGCCCTCCGCCACGTGGCGTTCATTACTAACGGCGTCCACGAGGCGTTTCGCTAACCACGCGGAAACATCGTGCGCGTACCATGAATCCCGTACATCGGTTGCCCGGTCGTCACGTTCCGACCCCCGAACCTGTGCTCCGGCCTCCTCCGCGAGGCCGCCGACAGGACGCGCAGCCTGGGCTCCCTGCCCGGCGCGCGATGATTTTCACGATCGGCTGCCGCACGAAGGCGCGATCGCCGGGCCATGAGGGCCCACCGCGCCGCGAGAGATGAAGGCGCCAGTGACTACCACCGAGAACCCGGCCGCGAGTGCGGCCACTGTGACCCCCGAGCCGACCATCGGCACGGGTCCCGACTACTCCTCCCCGTCCGCCATCCAGGCGCAGAACGTGACGTTCGCGGACTTCGGCGTCCGCCCCGAGATCGTCGCCGCGCTGGCGGACTCCGGCATCACCCACCCGTTCCCGATCCAGGCCATGACGCTGCCCGTCGCGATGAGCGGGCACGACATCATCGGCCAGGCCAAGACCGGTACCGGCAAGACGCTCGGTTTCGGCGTCCCGCTGCTGCACCGCGTCGTGGCGCCGGGCGAGGCCGGCTACGACGAGCTCGTCGCCCCCGGCAAGCCGCAGGCCGTCGTCGTGGTGCCGACCCGCGAGCTCGCGGTCCAGGTCGCGAACGACCTGGCCACCGCGTCCGCCAAGCGGAGCGTCCGCATCGTGCAGGTCTACGGCGGCCGTGCCTACGAGCCGCAGATCGAGGCCATGAAGACCGGCGTCGACGTCGTGGTGGGCACGCCCGGCCGCATGATCGACCTGCTCAACCAGGGCCACCTCAACCTGCTGCGTGCGGCGACCGTGGTGCTCGACGAGGCCGACGAGATGCTCGACCTCGGGTTCCTGCCCGACGTCGAGAAGATCCTGGCCCGCACCCCCGCGCAGCGGCACACCATGCTGTTCAGCGCGACCATGCCGGGCGCCGTCGTCTCGATGGCCCGCCGCTACATGAAGCAGCCCACGCACATCCGCGCCGCCGAGCCGGACGACGAGGGCGCGACCGTCAAGAACATCAAGCAGGTCGTCTACCGGGCCCACGCCCTGGACAAGGTCGAGGTGCTGGCGCGTCTGCTCCAGTCCGAGGGCCGGGGCCGCAGCATCGTGTTCGCGCGCACCAAGCGCACCGCCGCCAAGGTCGCGGAGGAGCTGCAGACGCGTGGCTTCGCCGCCGGCGCCATCCACGGCGACCTGGGCCAGGGCGCCCGCGAGCAGGCGCTGCGCGCGTTCCGCAACGGCAAGATCGACGTGCTGGTCGCGACCGACGTCGCCGCCCGCGGCATCGACGTCGAGGACGTGACCCACGTGGTCAACTACCAGTGCCCCGAGGACGAGCGCACCTACCTGCACCGCGTCGGCCGCACCGGCCGCGCGGGCAACACGGGCACCGCCGTCACGTTCGTGGACTGGGACGACGTGCCGCGCTGGTCGCTCATCGACAAGGCGCTCGACGTCGGCTTCCCCGAGCCGGTCGAGACCTACTCCACGTCGCCGCACCTGTTCGCGGACCTGAACATCCCCGAGGGCACCAAGGGCCGCCTGCCGCGCTCCGCGCAGCACCTGGCCGGCCTGGACGCCGAGGAGCTCGAGGACCTGGGCGAGACGGGCAAGCGCAACAGCGGCTCCCGCCCGGCCGGCGGGCGTTCCGGCGGCGGCCGTTCGGGCGCTCAGCGCTCCGGCGGGCGCCAGGGCGGCTCGCACGGCGGGTCGCGCTCCACGTCCCGGCCCGACGGCGAGGCCGTGACCGGGTCGGGCGACGGCGCACCGGCCGACCGTCCGGCGTCGGGCGGCGACGAGGACGGCCAGCGCCGTCGTCGGAACCGCAGCCGCCGCCGCACGCGCGGCGGGCGCCCGGCCGAGGGAACTCAGTCCGAGTCCTGAGTCTGAGCGATCGACGTGTCAGACCCACAGGTCACCCCGGTGACCTGTGGGTCTGACACTTTCCAGAGTTTCTGACAGGCTCGGCGCGTGCAGATCGAGTTCGCCGCTCCCCTGTGGCAGTGGCAGGTGCGTACCGACTCCTGGTGGTTCGTGACCGTCCCGCCGGAGCACTCCGACGAGCTGGCCGACCTCCCGCTGCCCCCGCGCGGCTTCGGCTCGATCCGGGTGCGGGTCACGGTCGGGACGACCACCTGGACCACGTCCGTCTTCCCGAGCGACAGCAACGGCGGCTACGTGCTGCCGATGAAGAAGAAGGTGCGGGAGGCCGAGAAGCTCGTCCCGGAGAAGCCTGTCCAGGTCACCCTGGAGACGATCGACGTCTGAGCTAGACCGTCCGCACGAACTCGATGACGCCGTTCGCGATCATCTGCACGGCGATCGCCGCGAGCAGCACGCCCGCGATCCGGGTCACGAGCGTGACGCCGGAGTCCTTCAGCACCCGGTGCACCACCCCGGCGAACCGCATCGCGGCCCAGGTGCAGACGCAGACCGCCACGATGCCGACGCCGATCGACGCGTAGTGCCCCACGGCCGACTCCCCGGCGTTCACGCCCTGCTGCACGAACACCATGGTCGCGACGATGGTGCCCGGCCCGGCGAGCAGCGGCGTCGCCAGCGGCACCAGCGCCACGTTCCTGCCGGAGCCGGCGTCGGACTCGCCCGCGTCCATCTTGCCCATCAGCAGCTCCAGCGCCACGAGCAGCAGGAGCAGCCCGCCGGACGCCTGGAGCGCCGCGAGCGAGATGCCCATGTGCTCCAGCAGGAGCTGGCCGAACAGCGCGAACACCACGATCACGCCGAACGCCACGAAGATCGCGGTGCGCGCGGCCCGCTTGCGGTCCTGCGCCGTCATCCGCGACGTGAGCGCGAGGAACACCGGCACCGTCCCGGGCGGGTCCATGATCACGAACAGCGTCACGAACACCTCGGTGAACAGCGCGACGTCGAACCAGCTCACCGGAGCACCGCCAGGGCTCCCTGGTCCGCGATGGCGTCGAGGACCTCGGGCGCGGTGGTGTTCTCGCCGATCAGGTTCTGCTTGCCCGCCCCGTGGAAGTCGCTCGACCCCGTCACCAGCAGGTCGAGCGCGCCGGCGAGGTCCCGCAGGCGCCGGCGGGTGTCGGGCGTGTGGTCGCGGTGGTCCACCTCGAGCCCGGCGAGGCCCGCCGCGGCGAGCTCCTCGATCGTCGAGTCCGGGACGATCTTGCCGCGCGCGTCCGCGCCGGGGTGCGCGAGCACCGGCACCCCGCCCGCGGCGCGGACGGCGCGGACCGCGGCGACGGCGTCGGGCGCGTAGTGGCCCACGTAGTACTTGGTGCCCGGACGCAGGATGGTCGCGAACGCCTCGTCCCGGTCGCGGACGACGCCCGCCGCCACCAGCGCGTCCGCGAGATGCGGGCGGCCCAGCGTGGTGCCGGGCTTGGTCTGGGCGAGCAGGTCGTCCCAGGTGATCGGGAAGTCCTCGGCCAGCAGGTCCACCATGCGCCGGGCCCGCGACTCGCGGTCGGCGCGGGTGCGCTCGGTCTCCGCCAGCAGGTCGGGGTGGGTGGGGTCGTGCAGGTAGGCCAGGAGGTGGACGCCGGTGCCCCAGCCCGGGGTCCGGGCGATCGCCGAGATCTCGGCTCCGCGTACCAGACCCACCTGGTACCGGTCCGCCGCCTCGGCGGCCTCGGCCCAGCCCGACGTCGTGTCGTGGTCGGTGATGGCGAGCGTGGCGATGCCGGCGTGCGCGGCGACCTCCACCAGCCGCGCTGGCGAGTCGGTGCCGTCGGACGCGGTGGAGTGCGTGTGGAGGTCGATCACCCCACAAGGGTAGAGATCCCCGGGCCGCGGGGAAGCACCAGGACGTGGTGAGGTGCAGCACCCCGCCGACGGCGCGGCAGCAAGCCCACACAGCACGTTCACGCCTCGTTCCGCCGTCGTCCGCCACGTGCTCAAGCCGATAACGCATCATCGAAGGCAACATGAGCAACAATCGCGAGACCC
The DNA here is from genome assembly GCF_014137995.1 of Promicromonospora sukumoe. NCBI lineage: Bacteria > Bacillati > Actinomycetota > Actinomycetes > Micrococcales > Promicromonosporaceae > Promicromonospora > Promicromonospora sukumoe. Next base: position 906,830 of record NZ_JACGWV010000003.1, on the reverse strand, counting down.
AGCCCCATAGCCCTGTGAGCGTGGTCTTCGTGCACGGCATGCGCGCCTCCGGCGCGATCTGGGAGCACCAGATCGACCACGTACGCGCCGCCGGCCACGAGGCCGTCGCCGTCGACCTCCCTGCCCACGGCTCACGCCGCAACGACCAGTTCACCATGGACGGCGCCTTCGACGCCGTGGACGACGCCGTCGCGTCGCTCCCCGACGGCCCCGTCGCGCTCGTCGGCCTGTCCCTGGGCGGCTACACGTCCCTGGCCTGGGCCGCCCGGCCCGGCACCACCGACCGCCTCGTGGGCGTGCTGGCCGCGGGCTGCACGGCCGACCCCAAGGGCAAGCCCGTCCGTCTCTACCGCGACATCTCGCGGAGGGTGGCGAGCGCCGTCTACCTCTCCCGTCGCCTGCGCGGGCGCGTGGTCCACCCGGCCGTGCACCGGATGCAGCTCGCCGTGGAGGCGATGCCGTTCAGCCCGCTGCACAGCGCCCCCGGCGGCGCGGACCTGCGCCAGCTCGAGATCGCCCCCCGCCAGACCGCCGAGATGCACCGCCCCACCTGGGACGTCGTCACCGACGCGCTGACGCACCTCGCGGGCATGTCGTCGATCGCGAACGTGCGCGCCGCACGGGTCCCGCTCTGGTTCGTCAACGGCGCGCACGACAGGATGCGCATGGAGGAGCAGCGGCACCTCGCCGCGGCCCGCGACGGCGCGCTCGTCGTCCTGCCGAAGGCGGGGCACCCCGTCAACACCGATGCCCCCAACGCGTTCAACCGGGTGCTCTCCCGGGCGCTTGCCGACTTCGGGCGGGCTGCGTGGAACACTGGGGGGCATGAGCGAGCCGACTACCACTTCGCAGCCTGACGAGCAGGGGACCGCGGACCGCGGCTCCAACCGTTCGCACCGTCCCGCCTCGACCGCGTTCAAGAACTTCGTGATGTCGCAGTGGGCCCCGCGCGCCGAGCTCGGCCTGACGCCGTCGGACGCCGCGCCGTTCACCGTCGCGCGCCGCTCCGCGCTCTCCGACCGGTTCTCCGGCGCGCGCCTCGTGGTCCCGGCGGGCTCGCTCAAGCCCCGGTCCAACGACACCGACTACCGGTTCCGGCCGCACTCGGCGTTCGCGCACCTCACGGGCCTGGGCACCGACCGCGAGCCCGACGCCGTGCTGGTGCTGCACCCCGTCGAGGACGGCGCCGGCGACGCCGGCTCGAACCACCACGCCGTGCTCTACGTGCGGCCGCTCGCCCCGCGGGACAACGAGGAGTTCTACGCCGACGCGCGCTACGGCGAGTTCTGGGTCGGCGCCCGCCCCTCGCTCGCGGACGTCGAGGCCCTGACCGGCATCGAGGCACGGCACATCGACGAGCTGGGCGACGCCCTGGCCAAGGACGTCGGCGAGGGCGGCGTGCGCCTGCTCGTCGTGACCGGCGCGGACGACGCGATCGAGGCCCTGGTCGAGGAGCTGCGCCTGGAGGCCGGCGAGACCGAGGACGAGCAGATCGTCTCGGACGACGTGCTCGTGGAGGCCACCTCCGAACTGCGCCTGGTCAAGGACGAGTACGAGATCCAGCAGATGCGCGAGGCCGTGGCCCGCACCATCGAGGGCTTCGAGGCGGTCGTCCGCGCGCTGCCCGCCGCGAAGGAGCACCGCCGCGGCGAGCGCGTCGTCGAGACCACGTTCGACGGGCACGCGCGGCTGGAGGGCAACGCCGTGGGCTACGAGACCATCGCGGCCTCGGGCGAGCACGCGACGACGCTGCACTGGATCCGGAACGACGGCGAGGTCCGGTCCGGCGACGTGCTGCTGCTCGACGGCGGCGTCGAGGTCGACTCGCTCTACACCGCCGACGTCACGCGCTCCCTGCCCGTCGACGGCGAGTACACCGACGTGCAGCGCAAGATCTACCAGGCGGTGCTGGACGCGGCCGACGCCGCGTTCGCCGTCGCGAAGCCGGGCACCAAGTTCCGCGACATCCACGCGGCGGCCATGGAGGTCATCGCCGCCCGCCTCGAGGAGTGGGGCTTCCTGCCCGACGGCGTCACCGCCGCCGAGGCGCTCGACGAGGACGGCCAGCAGCACCGCCGCTGGATGGTGCACGGCACGTCGCACCACCTGGGCCTGGACGTCCACGACTGCGCGCAGGCCCGCCGCGAGCTCTACCTCGACGGCACCCTGGAGCCGGGCATGGTGTTCACCATCGAGCCGGGCCTCTACTTCAAGGCCGACGACCTGGCCGTGCCCGAGGAGTTCCGCGGCATCGGCGTGCGCATCGAGGACGACGTGCTCGTGACCGAGGACGGTTACGAGAACCTCTCGGCGGCGCTCCCCCGCCGTCCGGAGGACGTCGAGGCCTGGATGGCGTCGCTGCGCTGAGCTTCCCCTGTGGGGTGCGGGTACTGACTTCGGTCGGTTGCCTTGAGACCGGTCGGTCGATTGACCGGTCTCAAGGCAACCGACCGAAGTCATTTCCGGCACCAGGGCTGGCCTCATGTGGGAGGAAGTCTGGGGTCCGGGCGGGCCGCACGCACCACCTCCGGGGGCAGATGCCTGGTCAGGCGGGCGATCATCGCCCGGACGTCCCGCTTGTCCGCGGCGGTGACGTGCTCGATCGTGACGCCGGCCCGGCGGACGGCCTCGGCCCGCGCCTTCTCCCGCAGGTACTCCTGCGCGGGGTCGTGACCAGGGCGGACGCCGTCGGGCCGGTACTTGACCTGGCCGTCGAACTCGATGCCGAGGGCCCACGGCTCGTACCCGAGGTCCGTGTGGAAGCGCCCGCGGTCGGTCTCGACCGGCATCTGGGTGGTCGGCCGCGGCAGCCCGACCCGGAGCAGCTCGTAGCGGGTCCACGTCTCCCAGGCCGACTGGGCGCCGGCGTCGGCCAGCTCGATCACGAGCCCTGCCCTGCGCGCGCCGCGGTGGCCGGCGCCCGCGGCGAGGACGTCGACCAGGGCCCCGCGTTCCGCACCCAGGGCGAGCGCGGAGTCGGCGATCACCAGCCCTTCGAGCGGGTGCATGGTCCGCGCGCAGTCGACGACGGTGCGCTCCAGCGTGGTGACCGGCAGGCCGGCGGCGTCGGTGACGTCGTCAGGTGCGAGCGTCCAGGAGTGCCTGCGGACGTCGTCGCAGGCATGGCCCGACGCGCGATAGTGCTGGTAGACGTGCGTCTCGCCCGGGGTGCTCCAGACCCGACAGCCCAGCAGCAGCGCGGCCGACGTATGACCGAAGACGTGCTCGGCCCGGAGCTGGGAGTGCAGGGCGCCGATCCGGGCCAGGGCACGGTTTCGTTCCTCCAGCAGGTGGCGGGTGGCGCCGTCGGCCCGCAGCTCGCCGGGCGCGCAGTACGCCCCGCGCCGGACCCGGACCACGTCGCCCCGGCGGGCGGCCGTGGCCAGGGCGTTGCGGTCCTGCTCCAGGGTGAGCGCGACTCTCGGGATCTCTACGTCGACCATGCCCCGACGGTGCCCGACCGGAGGGGGTCCGCGGGGGTGGTTCCGACAAACCTGTGCACAAGTGCAGGTCCGGAGGCCCTGTGGTCGCGCTCGAACCGTTGGCTCACCGTCACCAGGGTCTCCGGCTCACCCCAACTGGTCTGCCCGCAACGCTCCCCACCGAGATGGCCTCAGCTCCCTGCCAGGCCCGAAAAATGAGAACGGTCGGTTGCCTTGAGAACGGTCGGTCGATTGACCGGTCTCAAGGCAACCGACCGAAGTCATTGCCTGGGCCTGAAGGCTGAAGGCCGGAGCCCTACTTCTGGTCGTCCGTCGGCGGCGCGTACGGGTTGCCCTGGTGGGGCGCCGGGCGGTCCTTCGGCTCGCCGGGCTCACCTGGCTCGGCCGGCGGGTCGGACGGGTTGTCCGACGGCGGGACCGGAGCGCCCTGGGCGTCGGGAGCAGCCGGGGCGTCCGACGGCGGGACCGGCGCGTCGGCCGGCGCCGCTGCACCAGCACCAGCACCAGCACCAGCACCACCGCCAGGCCGCATCGCGCCGTAGCGCGGCTCGCCCGACGGCGTGACCCAGCGCGGGTCCGGCGTCCGGGGTGCGGCCGGCGCGGCGGGCGCCGTCGGCGCGGCACCAGGGGCCTGCCCGGCCGGGGCCGCGGGCTGCGGCGTCGCGGCCGGGACCCCGACCGAGGCGGCACCGCGCGCCTTGCCGAGCCCGCTCGGGGACTGCACCAGCATGGCCCGGGCGTCGCTCGCGTGGTCGTGGGCGCAGAGGATCGCGTACGTCGCGGCCACGATCTGCGACGACGACGTGAAGTCGCGCCGTCCGCCCGTGAACGCGTACGACAGGATCGAGAACAGCAGGCCGAAGCCGGCACCGAGCGCGATACCGGCGAACATGACCTGGAACCCGGAGGTGGACGAGAAGAGCGTCAGCAGCAGGCCGACGAAGAAACCGAACCACGCGCCGGACAGGGCGCCCGCGAGCGCCACCCGCCCGTACGTGAGCCGTCCGGTGACACGCTCGACCATGCGCAGGTCGGTGCCCACGATGGTGACGTTCTCGACGGGGAACTTGTTGTCGGAGAGGTAGTCGACCGCTTTCTGCGCCTCCAGGTAGGTGGAGTACGCGGCAACCTCGTCACCGGCCGGCAGGGTCGGGACCTTCGGGACGGCACCCGGGCGAGACATGCTCATACCCCATAGTCTCCCCTACCCGGACGCCGGAGGCGAGGAGCGACGCCCCGACACGGGTCGTAGGCTGGCGGGCGTGAGCGCCAGCACCAGGGTTTTTGTCGCACGTCTGGCCGGCACCGTCGTCTTCGACCCGATCGGGGACCAGGTGGGCCGGGTCCGGGACGTCGTCGTGCTGGTGCGAGCGAAGGGGGCGCCGCGCGCGGTGGGCCTGGTGGTCGAGGTCCCGGGCCGGCGCCGGGTGTTCCTGCCGCTGACCCGGGTGACGAGCGTGGACGCCGGCCAGGTGATCAGCACCGGCCTGGTGAACCTGCGGCGGTTCGAGCAGCGGGCCATGGAGTCGCTGGTGCTGGGCGAGCTGCTGGACCGCCGGGTGCAGCTCACGGACGGTTCGGGCGAGGTGACGATCGAGGACGTCTCGATCGCGCAGCAGCGCACGGGCGACTGGCTGGTCGACCAGCTCTTCGTGCGGCGGCGCTCGGCGCGCGGGTCGGGCCCGTTCCGCCGCGGCTCGACCCTGACGGTGCCGGTCGACGCCGTGCAGGACCTGACGAGCCGGCAGGCCGACCAGGGCGCCGCGCGGCTGCTGGAGGCGTACCAGGACATGCGGGCGGCCGACCTCGCGGACGTGATCCGGGACCTGGGTACGGCGCGCCGGATGGAGATCGCCGCCGCGCTCGACGACGAGCGCCTGGCCGACGTGCTGGAGGAGCTGCCGGAGGACGCCCAGGTGTCGATCGTGTCGGGCCTGGACCGGGACCGCGCGGCGGACGTGCTGGAGGTCATGGAGCCGGACGACGCGGCCGACCTGCTGCACGAGCTGCCCCAGGAGCAGGCCGCCCAGCTCCTGAACCTGATGGAGCCGGAGGAGGCGGCCGACGTCCGCCGTCTGCTGGAGTACGCCGAGGACACGGCGGGCGGTCTGATGACCACGGAGCCGGTGATCCTGGGCGCGGACGACACGATCGCGACGGCCCTGGCCCAGATCCGGCGGAAGGAGCTGCCGCCCGCGCTGGCCTCCCTGGTGTTCGTGGTGCGGCCGCCCCTGGAGACGCCGACGGGGCGGTTCCTCGGCGTCGCGCACTTCCAGCGGCTGCTGCGGGAGCCCCCGCACGCGGCCGTGGCCTCCATGCTGGACACGGAGACCGAGTGGCTCACCCCCGACGCGTCCGTGGGCCAGGTGACGCGGCTGCTCGCGGCCTACGACCTGCTCGCCCTGCCGGTGCTCGACGCGCAGCGCCGGCTGCTGGGCGTGGTCACGGTCGACGACGTGCTGGACCACATCCTCCCGGACGACTGGCGCGGCAGCGACGACGAACGCCTGGAGGCGATCGCCGCGCAGTCCGCCCCGGCGGCGCGTCCGGGCACGTCGCGCCCGGGCCAGGGCCGACGGGGGGCCGCTCGTGCCTGACCGTCTCGACACCCCGCTCGCGCAGCGGCGCAGCCTGGTCCCCCGCTTCCGGCTGGACGAGGACGCCGTCGGCAAGGCCACGGAGGCCATCGCCCGGTTCCTGGGCACGCCGCGGTTCCTCATCTACCTCACGGTGTTCTGCCTGCTCTGGCTCGCGTGGAACATCTGGGCCCCGGAGGACCTGCGGTTCGACAGCGCGGCCAACGGGTTCACGGCGCTCACCCTGATGCTGTCGCTGCAGGCCAGCTACGCCGCGCCGCTCATCCTGCTCGCGCAGAACCGGCAGGACGACCGCGACCGCGTCACGGCCGAGCAGGACCGGCAGCGCGGCGAGCGCAACCTCGCCGACACGGAGTACCTGGCGCGCGAGATGGCGGCGCTGCGGATCGCCCTGTCGGAGGTCGCGACCCGCGACTTCGTGCGCTCGGAGATCCGCAACCTGCTCGAGGAGCTCGACGACAAGGACCGCGGTCAGGGCTCCACGTCGTCGTGGAGCACCACGCGCGACAGCTCGTAGGCCCCGCCCGGCAGCTTCCAGTAGTGCAGCCTGCGGGCCGACGGCGTGTTGACCTGCAACGACACCCGCCAGCACACGGCGCCGTCGTCCCGGTGCCGGAACGGGTCGTCGCCGCCGGCGCCCGTGCGGAGCCGGTGCACCTGGAGGCCGTTCATGTCGAGCGCCAGCCCGGTCAGCACCATGACGAGCGTCCAGACCACGCGGTCCCGGCTCACGCCCTCGACGTCGGTCAGGGAGTCGAGGAACCGCGGGCCGAGCGTGTAGCCGGCCAGGGGCCGCCCGGCCTTCTCCGCCGCGGGGATGGTGCGCGCCCACTCGGTCAGCACCTCGAACCGGAGCTGCTCCTCGTCGTCGGCGAAGTGTCGCTCCTCCGGGACCTCGGCCCCGGCGTCGCCCAGCCTGCGGCGCAGGCGCGCGGCCTCCTGCCGCGCCTTGCGCAGCGCCGTGGCCTGCTGCTCCGCCCGGCGTTCGCTGCGCTCCAGCCGCTCGGTGAGCTCGCCGACACGGCCCAGCAGGCGGTCGACCTCCAGCTCCACCTGGCGCCGCCGGACCTTGTCGTCCAGCAGCTCCTTCTCCAGCGACGCCGCCCGGGACCGCGCGGCGTCGAGGGACAGGCTGAGGTCGCGGGCGGCCTTGCCGGCAGGTTCGGGCGCCGTACCGGGCAGCGTCCCGGACGGCGACGGCGAGGGCAGGGCGTCCTGCGCGCCGGCGTGCCGGGCGGCGACGTCCCCGGGGGTCGGCTTGCGCCGCCCGTCGGGCGGCGTCGGCACGGGGCCGACGTCGTCCCGCGCGCGGACCGCTTCGTCCGGCGCGCTGCCGACGTCGTCCGGCGCGGACGGGCGCAGGCCGAACAGGTCGGCGGGCGTGGGCGGCCCTCCAGCCAGCCCCGCTCCGGCCGGCCCCGCGGCCTCGCCCAACGGCGACGGCGGCGCGGGCCCGGCCCCGACCGGACCGACCCCGGACCGCTCAACCAGCGTTCCCACGATCAGCGGGCTCTCGAACCGCGGCAGCTCGGGCTCCGGCTCCGGGGGCTCGAGCCACGGCGGACCGCCGTCGAGCAGCGCGATCGCGGGGACCGGCTCGTCCTCGGACTCGTCAACGTCGTCCAGCCGCAGCGCCAGGCCGTCGAGCGGCGCGGGCACGCGGCGCGCGGCGACGACCTCGCCCTGGGTGAACAGGTCGCTCAGCAGGTCGAGGTCGTTGCCCGTGATCTCGGAGCGGCGCACCCGCACGTGGACGCCGGGCGCCAGGGCGATCCGCACCGCCTCGTCCTCGACGCTCTCGACCCGGCCGAGCACCACCTGGCCCACGCGGTAGGCGGCGTGGACCGCGCGGCGCAGGCCGTCGGCGTCGGGCAGCATGCCGCGGACGTCGAGGAGCCGGCGCACCGGGTCGAGCACGCCCGTGACCCGCATGCCCGGCCCGAGCACGCGGGCGAGGGGCACGTCGGGCAGCACGAGCTCCTCCGCGACGGTGACCTGGCCGCCGTCGTCCGTGCTGACCAGGGCGCGGGTACCCAGGATGCCGAGCACCCTGCCCTCGACGGCGGGCGCGTCCGGGGCGGAGCGGGCCGCGCCGACGATCCCGGCACGCACCGCGAACCGCATGACGTCGCCGATCAGCCGGTCGCGCACCCGGGCGTCCTCGTCCGGGGAGTACGCGAAGTGCAAAGGGGAGCGGCGCGGCTGGTGCACCCACTCCAGGTCGGTGCCGTACACGCGGGAGGCCCCGCCGTACACCTGGGTGTCGGGCGGCATGCCCGAGGAGAACTCCCACGACACGTCGCCCGTCGGGATGACGACGACCTCGGCGAGCCCGGCGACGTCGTCGAGCACCCGCTGGGGGTCGACGAAGGGCGTGTCGTGGCCGGCCGCGGTCGAGATGACGACCACCGGCCAGCGGCGGCCCGGGCGCTGCAGCTCGGCGGCGAGCTCGCGTGCCTGGTCCTCGGAGGTGACACGCCGAACTCGCGCCGGCACGCGTGGTTCGGTCATCGGGCCTCCTCACCCCTGGTGGTGAGGCAGCGTACCGCCACCAATGGACGGGCAGCACAAGGGCATGACCCGGTCATGGCCCGGGAGCGTCAGGGGCCCGGCCTAAGATCGACGCATGACCGCAGTCGACTCCCCCACGCTCGAGGCTCGCGTCCGCGACGCGCTGACCGGCGTGCTCGACCCCGAGATCCGGCGCCCCATCACCGACCTGGGCATGGTCCGGTCCGTGGAGGTGGCCGACGGCGGACACGTCGCCGTCGGCGTGGACCTCACGGTGGCGGGCTGTCCGATGAAGTCGACGCTGGTCAAGGACGTGACGGCGGCCGCGACGGCGGTCGAGGGCGTCTCCGGCGTCGACGTCGAGCTGGGTGTGATGACGCCCGAGCAGCGCTCGTCGCTCCGCTCGAAGCTGCGCGGCGGCGCGGGCGACCCCGTCATCCCGTTCTCGCAGCCGGGGTCGATGACCAAGGTGTTCGCGGTGGCGTCCGGCAAGGGCGGCGTGGGCAAGTCGTCCGTCACGGCCAACCTCGCGGTGGCCCTGGCCGCCGACGGCCTGTCGGTCGGCGTGATCGACGCCGACATCTACGGCTTCTCGATCCCCCGCATGCTCGGCGTGGACCGGCAGCCGACCCGGGTCGACAACATGCTGCTGCCGCCCATCGCGCACGGCGTCAAGGTGGTCTCGATCGGCATGTTCGTGCCGCAGGGCCAGCCCGTCGTCTGGCGCGGGCCGATGCTGCACCGCGCGCTGGAGCAGTTCCTCGCCGACGTCTTCTGGGGCGACCTCGACGTGCTGCTCCTGGACCTGCCGCCGGGGACGGGCGACATCGCGATCTCGGTGGCGCAGCTGCTGCCGTCGTCCGAGATCCTCGTGGTCACGACGCCGCAGGCCGCCGCCGCCGAGGTCGCCGAGCGCGCCGGGTCGGTGGCGACCCAGACGTCGCAGGGCGTCGTGGGCGTCGTCGAGAACATGTCGTGGCTGGAGCAGCCCGACGGCACCCGGCTGTCGATCTTCGGCGAGGGCGGCGGCGAGCAGGTCTCGGCACGGCTCACCGAGGTGATCGGCAAGGACGTGCCGCTGCTGGGCCAGGTACCGCTCGACGTCGCCGTCCGCGAGGGCGGGGACGGCGGTACGCCCGTGGTCCTGACGGCGCCGGACTCGCCGGGTGCGAAGGTGCTGCGGGAGGTCGCGTCGACCCTGTCGACCCGCAAGCGGGGGCTCGCGGGGATGCAGCTCGGGATCAACCCGGCCTGAGGGGCGAAGCGCCTGGTCCCGGGCGGGTGAATTATCGGCACGCTGTACGGTGAGGCGGCTGACATCCCCGACGAAGGACTCCATGAGCACCTCGGCGACGACCGAAACCCAGCCCACGCACGACGACGTCCCACCCGGCACCCGCCGGCGCAGCAGGATCAACCCACCCGTGTTCTTCGGTTCCGCCGGCCTGATCCTGGCGGTGGCACTGTCCGCGATCATCTGGCCCACGCAGACCGAGAAGTACATCGGCAGCGTGGTCGCCTGGATCGCCGACTGGTTCGGCGCCTACTACTTCGTCGTCGCCGCGGCGTTCCTGGTGTTCGTCGTCGGGGTCGCGCTGTCGCGGGCCGGCCGCATCAAGCTCGGTCCCGAGCAGTCCAAGCCGCAGTTCGGCCTGCTGACCTGGTCGGCGATGCTGTTCGCCGCGGGCATCGGCACCGACCTGATGTTCTACTCCGTGGCCGAGCCCGCCACCCAGTACCTGGCGCCGCCCGTGGGCGACGGCAGCACCGTCGAGTCGGCGCGGATGGCCGTGGTGTGGACCCTGTTCCACTACGGGATCATCGGCTGGAGCATGTACGCCCTGATGGGCATGGCCATCGCCTACTTCGCCTACCGCCGCAACATGCCGCTGAGCATCCGCTCCGCGCTGCACCCGCTGTTCGGCGACCGCATCTGGGGCCGGCTCGGCGACGTCGTGGACGTGGCCGCCGTGATCGGCACCATCTTCGGCCTGGCGACGACGCTCGGCATCGGCGTGGAGATGCTCAACCGCGGCCTGTCGGAGCTGATCGGCGTGCCGGTGGGCGTGGGCGCGCAGGTCGCGCTGCTGTCGCTGGCCGTCGTGATGGCCACGCTGTCGGTGGTCTCGGGCGTGCAGCGCGGCGTGCGCCGCCTGTCCGAGCTGAACGTGGTGCTCGCCCTGCTGCTCGTGCTGTTCCTCGTGGTGACGGGCAAGACGACGTTCCTGTTCGACGCGCTGGTGATGAACCTCGGCGACTACGCCTCGTCGCTGCCGGGGATGACGCTGAACACCTTCGCGTTCGACGCGCCCACCGAGTGGCTCAACGCGTGGACCCTGTTCTTCTGGGCCTGGTGGGTGGCGTGGGCGCCGTTCGTCGGCCTGTTCCTCGCGCGGATCTCGCGCGGCCGCACCATCCGGCAGTTCGTGGTGGGCACGCTCACCGTCCCCTTCGTCTTCGTGCTGCTGTGGGTGTCCGTCTTCGGGAACAGCGCGCTCGACTACATCCGCACCGGCGGCGCGGCGGGTGCCGCGTTCGGCGACGCCGCGATGAACGACCCGGCGTCCGGCGTCTTCGCGCTGCTCGAGCAGTTCCCCGCCGCGCCGGCGACCATCGGCCTGGCGATCTTCGTGGGCCTGCTGTTCTACGTGACGTCGGCCGACTCCGGCGCGCTCGTGCTCTCCAGCCTGACCTCGCGCCTGCACCAGGCCGGCGACGACGGGCCGATCTGGCTGCGCATCTTCTGGGCGGCCGCCACCGGCCTGCTCACCATCGGCATGCTGCTGGCCGGCGGTATCGCGACCCTCCAGTCGGGGACCATCATCATGGGCCTGCCGTTCTCCGTGGTGATGCTCGGCGTGATGCTCGGCCTGTACAAGGTGCTGCGGGCCGAGGGCCAGAAGTTCGACACCCTGCGCACGTCCCTGCCCTCCAGCCTGTCCGGCCGCATCGGGCAGAACGGCACGGCGGGCGGCCCCGGGTGGCGGCAGCGCCTCACCCGCCTGGTCAGCTTCCCGGACCGCCGGCACACCTCCCGGTTCATCGACCAGACGGTGCGCCCCGCGCTCACCGAGGTGTCGGCGGCGTTGGCGGAGCAGGACATCACGACGTCGTGCACCGAGGCCCCGGCCGGAGAGACCGGCCTGCCCGCGCTCACGCTCGTGGTCGAGCACGGCGAGCAGCCGTCGTTCACCTACACGCTGTGGCCGCAGGCGCACCCCACGCCGACCTTCCGCATGAACACCTCCGACCAGGACGACACCTACTTCCGGGTCGAGGTGCTGCTGGCGGAGGGCACGCAGGGCTACGACGTCACCGGCTACGCCAAGGAGCAGCTCATCGCCGACGTGCTGGACCAGTACGAGCGGCACCTGCTGTACCTGCACGCGAGCAGCGCGCCGGCGCACCGGACCGAGCAGATCGAGGTCTGACGGCATGGGTCACCACACACCCGCCCGTCCCGACAGGAGCACCACCATGAACACACCCACCACCCTGTACATCGACGGCGTCTGGCAGGCCGCCGCCGCGGGCGGCACCCGCGAGATCCGCTGCCCCGCCGACCGCTCGCTGGTCGCCGAGGTGTCCGAGGCAGCCGCCGCCGACACCGAGCGGGCGATCGCCGCGGCCCGGCGGGCCTTCGACGTCGGCCCGTGGCGCGGCACGACGGCGCCCGAGCGCGGCGAGCTGCTGCACCGCGTGGCCGACCTGCTGGCCGAGCGGGCCGAGGAGTTCGCGCTGGCCGAGTCGCGCGACACGGGCAAGCGCCTGGTCGAGAGCCGCATCGACATCGACGACTGCGTCGCGTGCTTCCGCTGGTTCGCCAAGCTCGCGGGCGTCGACGCCGGACGCGTCGTGGACGCGGGCAGCGCCGACGTGGTCAGCCGCGTGGTGCACGAGCCCGTCGGGGTCTGCGGCCTCATCTCGCCGTGGAACTACCCGCTGCTGCAGACCGTGTGGAAGGTGGCGCCCTGCCTCGCGGCGGGCAACACGTTCGTGCTCAAGCCGAGCGAGCTCACCCCGCACACCTCGATGCTGCTCATGGGGGTGCTGACCGACGCCGGTGTGCCGGCGGGCGTCGCCAACCTGGTGCTCGGCGCGGGCCCCGAGGCGGGGGCACCGCTCTCGACCCACGCCGACGTGGACCTGGTCTCGTTCACCGGTGGCCTGGTCACGGGCCGGATCATCGCGGCGGGCGCCGCGGCGACCGTCAAGAAGGTCGCCCTGGAGCTGGGCGGCAAGAACCCGAACGTCGTCTTCGCGGACGTGGCGGTGACGGACGAGGCCTTCGACGCCGCCGTGGACAACGCGCTCAACGCGGCGTTCGTGCACTCCGGCCAGGTCTGCTCGGCCGGCGCCCGGCTCGTGGTCGAGGAGTCGATCCACGACCGGTTCGTGGACGAGCTGGTGCGCCGGGCGGAGCTGATCCGCCTGGGCGGCCCGTTCGACGAGCGGGCCGAGACCGGCCCGCTCATCTCCGCGGCGCACCGGGACAAGGTCACGGCCTACGTGGAGCAGGCCGTCTCGGACGGCGCCGTGCTGCGCTGCGGCGGGCGCTGGGGCGAGGGCGACCTGGAGCAGGGCTACTACTACCTGCCCACGGTGCTCGACGGCGTGCGGCGCGGGAGCGCCGCCGTCATCGACGAGGCGTTCGGCCCCGTGGTGACCGTCGAGACGTTCCGGACCGAGGACGAGGCGGTCGAGATCGCCAACGACACCGTGTACGGGCTCGCGGGCGCCGTCTGGTCGCAGGACGCGGGCAAGGCGCAGCGGGTGGCGAACCGGCTGCGGCACGGCACGATCTGGATCAACGACTACCACCCCTACCTGCCCCAGGCGGAGTGGGGCGGCTACGGGCAGTCGGGGTTCGGCCGCGAGCTCGGCCTGGCGGGCCTGGGCGAGTACCAGGAGTCCAAGCACGTCTACCAGAACCTGCGGCCCGCGGTCACGGGCTGGTTCGGAGGTACCGATGACTGAGCAGACGTTCGACTACGTGGTGATCGGCGGCGGCTCCGCCGGGGCGGCCGTCGCGGCCCGGCTCAGCGAGGACCCGGACGTCTCGGTCGCCCTGCTGGAGGCCGGCCCGTCCGACGTCGGCGACGAGGCGATCCTGCGGCTGGACCGCTGGATGGGACTGCTGGAGTCCGGGTACGACTGGGACTACCAGGTCGAGCCGCAGACCAGCGGCAACTCGTTCATGCGCCAGGCACGGGCCAAGGTGCTGGGCGGGTGCTCGTCGCACAACTCCTGCATCGCGTTCTGGGCGCCGGCCGAGGACCTGGACCAGTGGGAGGCGATGGGCGCGCAAGGCTGGGGCGCCGCCGCGTCGCGCCCGTACTACACGAAGCTCGAGAACAACGACCAGCCCGGCGAGCACCACGGCCACGACGGTCCGGTGCGCATCCGGCAGGTGCCGGCCGAGGACCCGTGCGGCGTGGCCGTGCTGGACGCCTGCGAGCAGGCGGGCATCCCCCGCGTGCGGTTCAACGACGGCTCCACCGTGGTCACGGGCGCGAGCTTCTTCCAGATCAACGCCCGGGAGGACGGCGTCCGCTCGTCGTCGTCGGTGAGCTACCTGCACCCGATCCTGGACCGGCCCAACCTGACGATCCTCACCGAGCACCGGGCCAAGCGGCTCACGTTCGACGGCACGCGGTGCACGGGCGTGGAGGTGCTCGGGCCGGACCTGATCCGCACGCTCACGTTCACCGCACGCCACGAGGTGGTCCTGTCGGCCGGGGCGATCGACTCCCCCAAGCTGCTCATGCTGTCGGGGATCGGGCCGGCCGGGCACCTCGCCGAGGTCGGGATCGACGTGCTCGTGGACGCCCCCGGCGTCGGCTCCCACATGCAGGACCACCCCGAGGGCGTGATCCAGTGGGAGGCCAGGCAGCCCATGGTCGAGTCCTCGACGCAGTGGTGGGAGATCGGCATCTTCGCGGCCACGGAACCCGGCCTGGACCGGCCCGACCTGATGATGCACTACGGGTCGGTGCCGTTCGACATGCACACCGCGCGGCAGGGCTACCCCACCACCGAGAACGGCTTCTGCCTCACGCCGAACGTGACGCACGCGCGCTCCCGTGGCACGGTGCGGCTGCGGTCCCGCGACTTCCGGGACAAGCCCAAGGTGGACCCGCGGTACTTCACCGACCCGTACGACATGCGGGTCATGGTCGAGGGCATCAAGCTCGCCCGGCGGATCGTGGAGCAGCCGGCGATGGCCGAGTGGGCGGGCGCCGAGCTGTACCCGGGCCCCGACGTGCGGACCGACGAGGAGATCGCCGACTACATCTCGAAGACGCACAACACCGTCTACCACCCCACGGGCTCGGTGCGGATGGGCGCCGACGACGACACGACCTCGCCGCTCGACGCCCGGCTGCGGGTCAAGGGCGTGGCGGGGCTGCGGGCCGCCGACGCCTCGGTGATGCCCGAGATCACGACGGTCAACCCGAACATCACGGTGATGATGATCGGTGAGCGGTGCGCGGACTTCCTCAAGGAGGAGCGCGCGGCCTGACGAGGGCCTGCTCTCCCCTTCTCCTTCGAGACCTAAGTTTCTTCGCTTTCAGCTACTGCAAAGCGAAGAAACTTAGGTCTCGAAGGAGAGGGGCCGCGACCGCCCGTCGGTCAGAGGCCGCGCGCGAACTGCGAGATCAGGGACGGCACGGCGGCGTCGAACCCGGCGACGTCGAGCATGCCCGCGTCGGACGGGTCCGCGATCGAGAACTCGGTCGCGGTCATACCGACCACCACGAGCCGCGCCGGGATGCCCGTGCGCTCCCGGTACTGGCGCAGCGCCTGGTGCGGGTGCACCTCGCCGTGCCACGTCTCGTTGTCGGTGTAGACCACGAACGTGTCGACCTCCAGACCGTTGGCCAGCGCGTACAGCATCGGCTGCGCGCAGTCCGTGCCGCCCATCGGCATCTCGTCGACCACGCGCAGGGCGTCGTCGAGCCGACGGCGGGGCGAGATCCCCAGCGACTTGATCGCCGGCGGATCCCAGGAGCCGTCCGTCGCGGCGGCAAACCCCACCGCCGACGAGCCCGGCTCGGTCGCGAGCTGCACCAGCGCGAGCGCCGCCGACGCCTCCCGGGCCGTGAGCGGCATGCCCGCGATCGGCACGCTCATCGAACCCGACACGTCCACGGCGAGCAGCATCCGCTTCCCGGACGGCTCGACGGCGCCGAAGGCCGCGTAGAAACCGGCGTCCAGCGCGTCGACGACACGCTGCGTCGGCTCCCACCGCCCCGCGCCCCGCGCCGAGACGCCCGAGGCGTAGGTCCGCTGCGCCACCAGGACGCCGACCGGGTGCACGCGGGCACGCCGCAGCCGCTCCGGGTCGGCGAGCAGGGCCGTGACCTCGTCGGTCCGTCCGCCGACGTCGGGCAGCAGCCCCAGGCGGGTGAGCCGCGGGAGCTGGCGCATCAGCGCGGTCGCGGGCAGGCCGACGTCGAGCAGCGCGTCCCACACGGCAGGCTCGGCAAGCGCGGCGTCGGGCAGCATCTCCCAGCTCAGGCCGGCGTCGCGGACGAGCGCCGACCAGGTCGCGGTGTCCGACGCCTCCTGCGCCTTGACGAACGCCTCGACCAGGGCAGGGGTGTGCTCGCCCGTCGCGCCGCGCACGATCCAGTCGAACGTCGCCCGCAGGCCGGGATCGGCGGTGACGGGGTGCGCCAGGCGCAGCAGGTCGCGGTGCGACCAGCCCTCGCGCTGCCGGTACTTGGCCGCCTGGTAGGCGACGGCACCGGCGTCCTTGGCCGTGTACCAGCCGCCGACGGCGCGGCGCAGCCCGCGGCCCCAGCCCCGGAACTGCTCGACGTAGCCCGCGAACAGGAACAGGTGCGTACCGGTGCGGGCCACCTGCGGCAGCGCCGCGAGCGCCAGGGCGGCCGACTCCGGGACCGACGCCGCGTACGCGAGCGCGAACAGGGCCGGGTGCTGCCGGGGTGCGGCGCCGCTGGTGGAGACCTCGACGATCGTGTCGACCAGGGTCACCGGGTCGGCGACCGCCATCCGGCCCACGACCTCGGCGTTCTCCCGGGCGAGCGCCCCGGCGGTGGCGTAGTACGTGCCGCCGTCGACCCCGAGGGTGAGGAACCGCCGCAGGCGGGCGGCGTCGTCCAGGACGAAGGTGTGGCCGCCGGCGGAGTTCGCCTGCTGGCGCGGGTCGGCGGGCTGGTTCTGGGGAGTCCGACGGCGGTTGACGGCACGCAGGATGTCCATGGCGAAGCTCCTCTCGGGGACGGGTCCTTCCGACGGGCAGAGGTGAGCGGCGGCAGGCAGGGCCCGCCGCCGCTCACGGCACATGGACGAGCGGGCGTGTGTCTGCCCTCCGACTCCGCCGGCCGGGGCCGACGGGCAGCGACCCCGGTTGCCCGGGGCGGGACTCGAACCCGCAATGCTGCTGTGTGCCAGATAACCGAAGGACTCCGGCCCGCTCTACGAGGTACGGGTGGGCGTGTGAACGACCGCCGGATGTTGCTCTACCAATTGAGCTACGCCGCCCTGACGGGCGACGGCGGGACTCGAACCCGCAACCTTTCCATGTGAAGTGGTAACCGACGCTCTCCGGCCCACCCGTGCTCGTTCCATGTTCTGTTGTCGAGTCAGGACCCTAGGCCGCGCGAGGTGACCGTGACCAGGGTTTATCGCGAGCTGCCGGGGTGAACCCGAACGGAATCTCGTCTCTGCCGACTCCCCTTTGAGACCTAAGTTTCTTCGCTTTCAGCTGGCCCAAAGCGAAGAAACTTAGGTCTCGAAGGGGAGGTGCCACCTGCGGAATCGAGCAGAACGCACCCGGGGATCAATCCGTACGCCGCGGGGAGATTCGCCAGGAGCAGATACGGGTGCCCCGACGCCCCCGATGCGGTTCGGTGGGCACCATGCGAATCCTGGTGCTCGGCGGAACCGTCTTCCTGTCCCGCGCGGTCGCGGCGGCCGCCGTGGCCCGCGGCCACGACGTCACGTGCGCGGCGCGCGGCGTGAGCGGCTCGGTGCCCGACGGCGCGACGCTCGTGCGCTGGGACCGTTCCGAGGCGGTGCCCGCCGAGCTGACGGACACGGAGTTCGACGCCGTCGTCGATGTCTCCCGCATCCCGTCGCAGGTGCGCGCCGCCGTGGCGGCCTTCCCGCGCGCCCACTGGACGTTCGTCTCGACCGTCAACGTCTACGCCGACACGGCGACCGTGGGCGGCACGCCCGCGACGCTCCCCCTGCTCGACCCGGTCGAGACCGACGAGGACCCGGCCTCGGGCCCCGAGGTCTACGGCGCCATGAAGGTGGCCTGCGAGAACATCGTCCGCGCGGGGACGACGGCGGCCCTCGTGATCCGGCCCGGCCTCATCGTCGGGCCGGGCGACCCGAGCGGCCGGTTCACCTACTGGCCGGCCCGGTTCGCGGAGGCGGCCGACGACGGCCTGCCGGTGCTGGTCCCCGAACCTGTGGACGACCCGGTGCAGCTCGTGGACGTCCGCGACCTCGCGGAGTGGGTCGTGACGGCGGCGGAGCAGGGCACGACGGGCGACTTCGACGGCGTCTCCCGGCCGGTGCCCCGGTCGGAGCTGCTCGCCGGGGTCGCCGAGGGGGTCGGCGCGGACCCGGAGCTGGTCGCGGTCGCCCCGGACGTGCTCGCCGAGCACGAGGTGGCGCAGTGGGCCGGGCCGCGGTCGATCCCGTTCTGGGTCGCGGGCCTGGTCGACGGCGGGTTCATGACCCATGACGTCACGTCCTCGCTGGCGGCGGGCCTGCGCATCCGACCGTTCGCCGACACCGCCCGTGACACCCTCGCGTGGCTGCGCGCCACCCCGGACGCGAAGGTCACGGGACTGACCCGCGCCGAGGAGCAGGAGGTGCTGGCCACGGTCCGGGGCTGAGCGTCACGGTCCGCGGACCGAGCACGCCGAACGCCGTCGGGAAGCGTATTCCCACACGCGTGTCGAGGACCTACCGTTGTCCTGGGTACTCCGGACGAGCGGCCCGCCTGGGCCGTTCCCGACCTGGACAAGGAAGTCCTCATGACGCAGAGCACACACCGGAAGCGGGTCCTCGCGGGCAGTGCCGCCCTGGCCGTCGCCCTGACGACGGCGGGCCTCGCGGTCGGACCGTCGGCGGCGGGCTACGGCGAGGCCGTGATCGAGCCCGTGGAGACCGACCTCGCCGGCAAGGACTGGGTCACAACCCGCGCCACCAGCAACGATGCTGATTCGGGCCGGGCGGTCGACGGCGACGAGAGCACGGCGTGGACGCCGTCGGGCCACCGCGCACACAAAAAGAAGGACCAGGCCCTGACCCTCGACCTCGGCGGTGCCTACGACGGCCTGCACAAGATCGAGGTGGTGCTCGCCGACGCGACGCCCGCCCGCTACGTCGTCGAGACGTCGGCCGACGAGCGGCGCTGGGTGACCGTCGCCGACCACCGCGACGGCCGTAGCGGCGCGGCCGGCACCACCGCCCTGGTCGACCGCGACGGCACCCGGTACGTGCGTGTCCGCTTCACCGACGCGGGACACCAGGGCAAACAGCCCGGCGTCGCCGAGATCCACGCCTACAACTACCTGCGCGACGACCTCCGGCTCGGCGCCGACCTGTCCTACGCCGACCAGGAGCGCGACCAGCCGTACTACCTCGACGCGGAGGCCGCCCTGGCCGGGGAGCCCGACCCCGGCCCGCACCTGCTCGACGTCGTGCAGGACCGCGGCATGGAGCACCTGCGCCTGCGGATCTGGAACGACCCGCGCGACGAGACCACCGGCGTCGAGACGGACCCGGCCTACCAGGGGCCGGAGCGCTCGCTCACGGTCGCCCGCGAGATCACGGCGCGCGACATGAGTCTCGGGATCGACTTCCACTACGCCGACAGCTGGGCCGACCCGAGCAAGCAGCCCAAGCCGCGCGCCTGGGCCGAGCTCCCCTTCGACGACCTGACCGGTCAGGTGCACGACTTCACCGCCGACTACCTGACCCGCCTCAAGGCGCAGGGCACCACCCCGGCCAAGGTCGCGGTGGGCAACGAGGTGATCAACGGCTTCCTGTACGGCAGCGAGGCGGAGATCATCGGCACCACCGCGCCGCAGTACTTCACGGACGAGGCCGACGTCTACCAGTCCCGGCCCGGCGGCGGCCTGCTGTGGGACTACTGGCGCAGCGAGAACCCCGACGAGCAGCGGCTCTACACGCAGCAGTGGGACCGGTTCGCCACGCTCATGGCGTCCGGCATCGACGCGGTGCGCGAGACGTCGCCGGAGTCCGAGGTCGAGATCCACGCGATCGTCGACACCGGGCGCCTCGACAAGACCATGGAGTTCTGGACCCAGCTGCTGACCCGCCTGGAGGCCGCCGACGCCGCCCCCGACGTGCTCGCCCTGTCCTACTACCCCGAGTGGCACGGCAGCCCCGAGGAGCTGGAGAACAACCTGCACACCATCGCCGACGCCTTCCCGGACTACGCGCTCGACGTCGCCGAGACCGCCTACCCAGCGGAGAGCTGGCCGCCCGGTGACCCGACGCCGCTGCCGAACTCACCGTTCCCCGTGACCGTCCAGGGCCAGGCCGACGCGATCCAGCGCGTCTTCCAGGTCGCCAACGACGTGCCGGGCAACCGGGTCCAGGGCGTGCTGGTGTGGGAGCCCGCGAACTGGCAGCCCATGTTCACCTGGGTCGAGACCGGTTCCGGCTGGTTCCCCGAGGCCAACGCGTCGCTCGACGTCTTCCACGACAGCGACGTCGCCCACGTGCTCCAGGACGACGTCCGCGTGGTCGCCCGCGCACACGACGACGTCCGGCTGCCCCGCACCGTCGCCGTGCTCACGCCCGACGACGACGGGCCGGGCGACGGACGGCCGGGCAACAGCAGGCCCGGCCGCACCGCCGTCGTCTGGCAGGCCGTGCCCGACGACGCGACCGCCACACAGCGCACGTCACAGCGCACGTTCACCGTGGAAGGCACCACGCAGTACGGTCCCGTCACGGCGACGGTCCACGTGCTGCCCGACCGCTGACCGAGCGCCACCCGTTCCACCCGTTCCACCTGTTCCACCCGTGAAAGGACCCTCATGCCCACCACCGGAAGCAGCTTCACGCCCGGACCGCAGTTCGACGGCTGGCTGACCGGCGTCGAGCAGATCAGCTACGGCGGCGACTACAACCCCGAGCAGTGGCCCGAGGAGGTCTGGGCCGAGGACGTGCGGCTCATGAACGAGGCGGGCGTGAACCTCGTCAGCCTCGGCATCTTCAGCTGGGCGCTGCTGGAGCCGCGGCCGGGCGAGTTCGACTTCGGCTGGCTGGACCGGATCATCGGGCTGCTGCACGACGGCGGCGTCCGCATCCTGCTGGCCACGCCGACGGCGGCCCCGCCGGCGTGGCTGTACGCGACCCACCCGGACGCGCGAGTCGTCGACAGGAACGGCACGTCGATGGGGCCGGGCGGCCGCGGGCTGATGGCGCCCACCGCCCCCGCCTACCGGGAGGCGGCGCTGCGCATCACCCAGGCCCTTGCCGAGCGATACGGCACCCACCCGGCGCTGGCGGGGTGGCACGTGCACAACGAGTACGGCGCGCCCGTCGCGCTGGACTACTCGGTGCACGCCCAGCGTGCGTTCCGCGTGTGGCTCCAGGAGCGGTACGGGTCGCTCGACGCGCTGAACGCCGCGTGGGGCACCGCCTTCTGGGGCCAGCACTACGCCGACTGGGAGCACGTCCAGGTGCCGGCGGCCGCCCCCGAGGCGGTCAACCCGGCCCAGCAGCTCGACTTCACGCGGTTCTCCGACGCCGCCCTGCGGGACTGCTTCATCGCCGAGCGCGACGCCGTCCGCGAGCACTCCTCCGCGCCGGTGACCACCAACTTCATGGCCGCGAGCTGCCCGTGGACCGACCTGTTCGCGTGGGGCAAGGAGGTGGACCTCGTCTCGAACGACCACTACCTTCAGGCGGCGAACCCGCGCGGCTACGTGGGCCTCTCGCTGGCCGCCGACCTCACGCGGTCGGTCGCGGGCGGCAAGCCGTGGCTGCTGCTGGAGCACTCGACGTCGGCGGTGAACTGGCAGCCGCGCAACGTCGCCAAGCGGCCCGGGGAGCTGGCCCGCAACTCGTTCGCGCACCTCGGCCGCGGCGCGGACGCAGTGATGTTCTTCCAGTGGCGCGCCTCCCGCTCCGGCGCGGAGAAGTTCCACTCCGCGATGCTGCCGCACGCCGGCACGGGCTCACGCGTGTGGCGCGAGGTGGCCGAGCTGGGCGCGAACCTGGGCCGGCTGACCGAGCTGCGCGGCTCGCGCGTGCGGGCCGACGTCGCCCTGGTGTGGGACTACGAGTCGTTCTGGGCGCAGGACCTGGAGTTCCGGCCCAGCGAGGGCGCGCGCCACCGCGAGCGCGTGGACGCCTACTACGACCGGCTCTGGCGCGACGGCCACACGGTCGACCTGGTCCGTCCGGGGCAGGACCTGTCGGGCTACAAGCTGGTCGTCGCCCCGGCGTCGTACCTGCTCACGGCCGACGACGCCGCGAACCTCACCGCCTACGTCGAGGCCGGCGGCTCGCTGCTGGTGAGCTACTTCAGCGGCATCGTCGACGAGCACGACGCCGTGCACCCCGGCGGCTTCATGGCCCCGCTGCGCGACGCGCTGGGCGTGCGGGTGGAGGAGTTCCTGCCGCTGCGCGCGGACGACGCCCTCACCGTGGCGTACCGGGCCGGAGCCGCGGGGGCCGGGGCCGCCACCAACGACACCACCGACCTCACGGGCACGGTCTGGGCCGACGACCTGGTCCTGGACGGCGCCGAGCCCGTCGGCACCTACACGGACGGGCCCAAGCCGGGCGGCGCCGCCATCACCCGGCACCGGCACGGCGCCGGCACGGGCTGGTACGTGTCGACGGCGCTCGGCGTCGACGCGCTGGGCACGGTCCTGGCCGACGTGTACGCGGGCGCCGGCCTGGCGCCGTCGGGCACGGTGGAAGGGCTGGAGGTGGTGCGGCGGCACGGCGACGGCGCCACCTTCACCGTGGCGGTCAACCACACCGACGGCGTCGTGAAGCTGCCGCTGGCGACCCCCGCGACCGATCTGCTCACCGGGCAGCAGGTCGAGGGCGACGCGGACGTGCCCGCCGGGGCGGTCCGCGTGCTGCGCCAGGACGCCTGACGCTGGGTCGCACACCGTCCCGATGACGAGCGCGCCGGTCTCGCTGCCTGACCGGCTGGTGGGGCCGGCGCGCTCAGGGGGCAATAATCAGGTACGTGACCACCATCAACTGGCTCGAGGCCTGGAGCGCCGAGGACGGCGCACGCCGGGTCGACGAGCTCTTCACCCGTTCGTTCGACGGCTCCCCCGAGGGCGTCTGGTCCGCCCCCGGGCGGGTCAACCTGATCGGCGAGCACACCGACTACAACGCCGGGCTCTGCCTGCCCACGGCGCTGCCGCACCGCACCTACATCGCCCTGCGCCCGCGCGAGGACGACCTGGTCCGGCTCGTGTCCGCGCAGGCCGAGGGCGTGTGGGAGGCCCGTCTGTCCGACGTCGCGCCCGGCGCGGTCCAGGGCTGGGGCGCCTACGTCGCCGGAGTCGCCTGGGCCCTGGCCGAGGCCGGGCACAAGGTCGGCGGCTTCGAGGCCGCCGTGGACTCGTGCGTGCCCTTCGGCGCCGGCCTGAGCTCCTCGGCCGCCCTGGAGGCCGCCGTCGCGGTCGCCCTCGACGCCGTGACCGGCCTCGGCCTCGTCGCGTCCGACGCCGGGCGCGCCGAGCTGGTCGACGTCACCCGCCGCGCGGAGAACGAGATCGCGGGCGCGCCCACCGGCGGGCTCGACCAGTCGGCGTCGCTGCGCTGCCGCGAGGGCTACGCGCTGCTGCTCGACTTCCGGCCGGGCCTCAAGCCGCTGGAGTCGGGCGTGCCGGTGCCGTTCGACCTGGCCACGGCCGGACTCACGCTCCTGGTCGTCGACACCAAGGCGGAGCACTCCCACGTCGACGGCGAGTACGGGGCGCGCCGCGCCTCGTGCGAGCAGGCCGCGGAGCTGCTGGGGCTGGAGTCGCTGCGCGAGATCGCGCCGACCCTCGGCGGCATGGGCATCGACCGGGCCCTGGCCGAGCTCGAGCCCCACGACGCCGACGGCGTGCTGCGCCGCCGCGTGCGCCACGTCGTGTCCGAGATCGACCGCACCGCACGGTTCGCCGACCTGGTGCGCGAGGGCCGCGCGGCCGACGTCGGCCCGTTCATGGTCGCCTCGCACGTCTCCCTGCGGGACGACTACGAGGTCTCCTGCCGCGAGCTCGACCTCGTCGTCGACTCGGCCATGGCGGCGGGCGCGCTCGGCGCGCGCATGACGGGCGGCGGGTTCGGCGGCAGCGCCATCGCGCTGGTCCGCCTGGCCGACGTCGACACGGTCGCCCGGGCCGTCGCCGACGCGTTCGCCGACGCCGGCCTGACGGAGCCGGTGTTCCTGCTGGCGCCGCCGTCGGCCCCGGCGGGCTGACGGCGGCACCGGTCGTGGCGACCTACAGCTCGTAGGTCGCCACGACCGGGGCGTGGTCGCTCCAGCGCTCCGCGTAGGTGGGCGCCCGGTCGACCTCGACCTTGCGGCAGGCACCCGCGAGCGCCTTGTTGGCGAGCTGGTAGTCGATGCGCCAGCCCGAGTCGTTGTCGAACGCGGCGCCGCGCCACGACCACCAGGTGTACGGGCCGGGGCCGTCGCCCGCGTGGTGGCGGCCCAGGTCGGTCCAGCCGTGCTCGTCGAGCCAGCGGGTGACGTAGGCGCGCTCCTCGGGCAGGAAGCCGGCGCTCTTCTGGTTGCCCTTCCAGTTCTTGATGTCGGCGTTCTGGTGGGCGATGTTGAGGTCGCCCGCCACGACGGCCGGGGCGGGCGCGTCGGCGAGCTGCGCCAGGCGCGCCGTCACCTTCTCCAGGTACGCGTACTTGGCCACCATGGTGTGCTCCTGGCCCGGGTTGGTCGAGCCGGAGTGCAGGTAGGCGGAGACCGCGGTGAGCGTGCCGCCGTCGGGCAGGCGGACGTCGGCCTCGACCCAGCGGCCGGTGTCGGCGCCCGTCTCCGCGGCGCCGTCGGGCCCGTGTGCCGCGAGGCCCGTGCGGACCTCGCCGAGCGGCAGGCGTGAGGCGATCAGCACCCCGGCGCGGCCCTTGACCTCGCTCTCGGCGTGCGCGACGTGCCAGCCGTCGAGCAGCTCGCGCGCGAGCTTGTCGGGGGCGCGGACCTCCTGCAGCAGCAGCACGTCCGGCGTCCGGGTGGCGATCCAGGACTCGATGCCGCGGCGGACGGCGGCACGGATCCCGTTGACATTGGCGGTGGCGACGATCAGGGGCACCGGGGAAGCCTAACGGCCGCCTCTGACAGCGGCGGATCACGCCGGCCCGGCGGCTCCTGCTTTCCGGTGTGCTCTGGCCGTCTCAGCTGACATGCAATATATTGCATTCACGATGCGTTACGCGGGGGGACGAAGACAACCAGTCTTCGGCGAAGCACGACCGATCCGAGAGAGGGCATCATGAACACCACCGCCACGAAGCAGACCATCGTCCTGGTCCACGGCGCCTACGCCGACTCGTCGAGCTGGAACGGCTCGATCACGGCGCTGCGCGAGGCTGGCCACCGCGTGATCGCGGTCGCCAACCCGCTCCGCGACCTGGAGCAGGACGCGCAGTACCTGCGTGACGTGCTGAAGACCGTCGACGGCCCCGTCGTCCTCGCCGGCCACTCCTACGGCGGGCACGTGATGAGCCACGCGGCCGCCGGCAACCCGGACGTGACCGCCCTGGTCTACGTCGCGAGCTTCCTCGCGGAGCCGGGCGAGAGCCTCGTCGACCTCGTCGAGAAGTTCCCCGGGGCCAGGCTCGGCGGCGCCGCGCAGCCGTTCCCCTACACCACGCCCGACGGCGGCACCGCCACCGAGCTCTACATCGACCCGGCGCAGTTCCACGAGCTGTTCGCGGGCGACGTGGACGTGATCACGGCCGAGCACATGGCGGCCACGCAGCGCCCGCTCGGGCTCGCCGCCTTCGAGGCTCCGGCCAGCGCGGCCGCCTGGAGGTCGATCCCGTCGTGGGTGCTCTCGGCGACGAAGGACCTGGCCGTCCCCGCGGAGCTCTCCCGCTTCATGGCCGACCGCGCCGGTGCCACGCTCGTCGAGGTCGACGCCTCGCACGCCGTGACGGTCTCCCGGCCGGAGTCCGTGACGGACGTGATCCTCGAGGCCGCGCGGTCCACCGCCAGCTAGACCGGGCACCGGGACGGGCAAGGAGAACGAGTACCCCCATGGACACGATCGTCCCCTTCGGCATTCCGCTCTGGGCCGAGCTCGCGGCGGTGGCCCTGGGCGCGCTCCAGGGTGCGCTCTTCGCGGGCGCCATCACCGACCGCCGCATCGACGTGCTCGGCACCGTGCTCGTCGGCATCGGGGTGGCACTCGGCGGGAGCCTGCTGCGGGACATCCTGCTCGGCGAGCCGCCCGTGGCGATCTACGGCCCCTGGTACGTGCTCGTGGCGACCGTCGCGGCCCTCGCCGGACTGTCGCTGCAGCGGCTCCTTGCCCGTCTCGACCCCGTCATCCTGTCGCTGGACGCCGTCGTCATCGGTCTGTTCGGTGCGATCGGCACCTCGAAGGCACTCGCGCTCGGGGTGCCCGCCGTCCCGGCGGTGTTCGTCGGCGCGGCGGCCGCCGTCGGCGGCTCCGTGCTCCGCGACGTGACCCTCGACCTCCCGGTCGCACTGCTGCACGTCGGATCGCTGTACGCGGTCGCGGCGGCGGCCGGCGCCGCGCTCCTGGTGGCACTCGTGGCGCTCGGGGTCCCGGTGCTCGGAGCCGCGGCCGCCGCCGTGGTGCTCACCACCCTGGTGCGGCTGCTCGCCGTGCGCTACGGCTGGAGGTTCCCGGACCAGCAGGCCCTGGTCGTGCGACGCCGGCCGCGCTGAGCGGCCTACGCGCCGTCGTGCGCCGCCTGGAGTGCCGCGACGTCGATCTTGCCCATCTGCAGCATGGCGTTCATCGTGGCGATCTCGGCGGGCGTCGTGTACGAGCCGCTGAGCCGTTCGAGCTCCTTGGGGATCACCTGCCAGGACACCCCGAACTTGTCCTTGCACCAGCCGCAGGCCCCGGGCTCGCCGCCGTCGGCGGTCAGGACGTCCCAGTAGTGGTCGACCTCGGCCTGGCCCTCGACCGACAGGTAGAACGAGAACGCCTCGTCGAGCGTGCGGTGGGGGCCGGCATTCAGCCCGATGACGGGCTGGCCCGCCACCGTGAACTCGACGACGAAGTCGGTGCCCGGCTCGGCGCCCGGCGCGTTGTCCGGCGCCTTCACCACGCGCTCGACGGACGAGCCCGGGATGTGCTCGGCGTAGAACGCGGCGGCCTCGCCGGCCCTGTTGTTCCCGAACCAGAGATGGGTCCGAACGCTCACCATGATGTCCTCCTGAGTCGGTCGGGGCCGCGACCGGCCCCAGCATCAACTCTTCAGACCCCGAGCCGCCCCGCAACTCATCGCCGCGTCTTCACCCGCCACGAGCTCCCCGTCACGAGCTACCCAGCACCAACTGAACGTAGGTGTAGTCGCTCTATGAGTGGCCATAGAGCGACTACACCTACGTTCAACTGCGGCGGTGCTCAGCCGTGCAATATCAGCAGAGCCGTCAGGGGACCAGCGAGCGCTCCGCCGACTCCACGACGTTCGCCAGCAGCATCGCCCGCGTCATCGGGCCGACGCCGCCCGGGTTGGGCGACACCCAGCCCGCGATCTCGGCGGCCTCGGGCGACACGTCCCCGACGACGCGCGACTTGCCCGTCTGCGGGTCGGTCTCGCGCGAGACGCCGACGTCGATCAGCACGGCGCCCGGCTTGACCATGTCGCCGGACACGATGCCCTTGACGCCCGCGGCGGCCACGACGACGTCGGCCCGCCGGACCAGCCCGGCGAGGTCCTGCGTGCCGGTGTGCGTCAGGGTGACCGTCGCGTTGACGGCGCGCCGCGTGAGCAGCAGGCCGATCGGGCGGCCCACGGTGACGCCGCGGCCGAGCACCACGATCTCCTTGCCGGCGAGCTTGATGCCGTGCCGCTCCACCAGCTCGATGATGCCGCGCGGCGTGCAGGGCAGCGAGGACGTGACGTCCTCGTTGACCCGCAGCACCAGGCGCCCCAGGTTGGTGGGGTGCAGGCCGTCGGCGTCCTTGTCGGGGTCGACGAGCTCCAGCACGCGGTTGGTGTCGATGCCCTTCGGCAGCGGGAGCTGGACGATGTACCCGGTGCAGGCCGGGTCCTCGTTCAGCCGGCGCACCGCGGCCTCGATCTCGTCCTGCGTCGCCGTGGCCGGGAGGTCCTCCCGGATCGACGCGATGCCCACCTCGGCGCAGTCGCGGTGCTTGCCCGCGACGTACCACTGCGAGCCCGGGTCCTCGCCGACCAGCAGCGTGCCGAGTCCGGGGATGACGCCGCGGTCACGCAGCGCCGTCACGCGGTCCTTGAGCTCCGCCTTGATCGACGCGGCGGTGGCCTTCCCGTCCAGGATCTGTGCGGCCATCGGCTCAGAGCCCCGGGTAGAGCGGGAACGCGGCGGTCAGCTTCTCGACCCGCGCGGACAGGGCGTCGACGTCGGTCGCGGCGCCGTCCTTCAGCGCCGTCGCGATGATGTCGGCGACCTCGGTGAACTCGGCGTCGCCGAACCCGCGCGTGGCGAGCGCCGGCGTGCCGATCCGCAGGCCCGAGGTGACGCGCGGCGGGCGCGGGTCGAACGGGACGGCGTTGCGGTTCACGGTGATCCCGGCGTCGTGCAGGAGGTCCTCCGCCTGCTGGCCGTCGAGCTGCGAGTTGCGCAGGTCCACCAGCACCAGGTGCACGTCGGTGCCACCGGTCAGCACGGACGCGCCGGCCGCGGCGACGTCGGGCTGCGAGAGGCGCTCGGCGATGATCGAGGCGCCGCGGAGCGTGCGCTCCTGGCGGTCCTTGAACGACTCGGTGCCCGCGATCTTGAACGAGACCGCCTTGGCGGCGATCACGTGCATGAGCGGCCCGCCCTGCTGGCCGGGGAACACCG
The DNA here is from genome assembly GCF_014137995.1 of Promicromonospora sukumoe. NCBI lineage: Bacteria > Bacillati > Actinomycetota > Actinomycetes > Micrococcales > Promicromonosporaceae > Promicromonospora > Promicromonospora sukumoe. The sequence continues at coordinate 878,253 of NZ_JACGWV010000003.1, read as the reverse complement.
CGGAGTTGATCTTCTTGGCGTACTCCTCCTTGGAGAGGATGAAGCCGGAGCGCGGCCCGCCGATCGTCTTGTGCACGGTCGAGGAGACGACGTCGGCGTGCGGCACCGGGGACGGGTGCAGGCCGGCGGCCACGAGGCCGGCGAAGTGCGCCATGTCGACCCAGAGCTTGGCACCGACCTCGTCGGCGACCTCGCGGAACGCGGCGAAGTCGAGGTGGCGCGGGTAGGCGGACCAGCCGGCGATGATGACGTCGGGGCGGTGCTCCAGCGCCTTCTTGCGCACCTCGTCCATCTCGATGCGGTAGGACTGCGGGTCCACGCCGTAGGCGCCGACGTCGTACAGCTTGCCGCTGAAGTTGATCTTCATGCCGTGCGTGAGGTGGCCGCCGTGGGCCAGCTCGAGGCCGAGGATCTTGTCGCCCGCGTTGATCAGGGCGTGCAGGACCGCCGCGTTCGCGGTGGCGCCCGAGTGCGGCTGGACGTTGGCGTGCTCGGCGCCGAACAGCTCCTTGGCGCGGGCGATCGCGAGGTTCTCCGCGATGTCGACCTGCTCGCAGCCACCGTAGTAGCGGCGGCCCGGGTAGCCCTCGGCGTACTTGTTGGTCAGGACCGAACCCTGCGCCTCCAGGACGGCACGCGGCACGAAGTTCTCGGACGCGATCATCTCGAGAGTGTCGCGCTGGCGGGCCAGCTCACCGGTGAGAACGGCGGCGATCTCGGGGTCGAGCTCGGCGAGCGGGGTGGCGAGCGGGTCGGGAGTCGATGCGCTCATAGCTCCTCGATTCATGCGGGACGGGGATAGTCGGACGGCGGCGGATGACACACGCACCGTGACAGACAGCCCGGGCGCACACCCTCCACGAGGTGACCCAGGGCCCAGGCGAACGACCCGTCGTCGGCATGACTCGTCGCTCCCCGGTGGTGATCCACCTGACGCCAGTCGCGACCCGAAGATCGTAGCAGCGGCGGTCGCGGCACGGGCCCGGCGCCCGCGCGAGCACCGGCAGGACACCGACAGAGCACCACCCGTATGCCCGTGTCAAGCCAGAAACCGCGGAATCACAACGAAAGTACCTGAGACCCTTTTGCGTTTCACCTCGACGTCGCTACTGTGCCGCCATGCCCTCCCCCGTGTCACCGGACGCCGGCGTTCCGGAACACCAGCCCGACCCGCGCCCGCACCAGTTCCAGCCGGGCCAGCGGTCCGGCCAGTTCCAGCCCGGCCAGTTCCAGCCGAGGACGGGCCAGTTCCCGGCACGGCCCGGTGCCGATCCGCTCCGGCCCCCGCCCGGCCGGCGGCCCGGCGGCGAGCCCGAGCGGGGCAGCGAACCCGGGCGCGGCGAGCCCGGAGCCGGCGGGCGCGGCGGCGGGCGCGGCGGCGGCGAGCCCGGTAGCAAGCCCGCGCGCAAGGGCCGCGGCCGGCGGGACCGGATCTGGTCCGTCGTCGCCTTCGCGGTCGCGGCCGTCGTGATCGCCGCGGTCGGCATCCACTTCTTCGGGCCGGACCGGACGGAGGAGGTCGTGGCGGCGGCCTGGGCGGTCGAGTCCTGCGCCGGGCCGGAGCCCTCGCCGACGGCCACCGACGGGTCGGGGACCTACCGCCCCCTGTCCTGCGACGACGCCGAGGCGACGGTCTCGATCCTCGACATCCAGGACGCCGTGTCGGTGGCGCAGCTGCACTGCCCGGCGGGCACCGACGTCGTCTTCCAGAAGGACGGCCAGGCCGGGGGCAACACGCAGGCGGTGTGCGCGCGCAACCTGTCCGACGACCACCCCGGTGACCCCGGCAAGGGCGGCGGGCAGCTCGTGGCCGGCGACTGCGTGGACGACCAGGGCAGCGAGCTCGCCTGCGCCTCGGACGGCGCACGCAAGGTCACGGCCCTCATCGTCAGCGGGATGCAGTGCCCCAAGGGCACCGCGGACAAGCTCGAGCTCGGCTTCGACGCCTCCCGCAGCTTCGAGACGATCTGCCTCGGCGGCTGACCAAAGCGTTATACCCCCTCTCACCTGCGACGTCATCTATCGCTCACCCTGGCGAAACCAACATTCACCGGACATTGGCTAGATTTGCGGCATGGGACACCTGCGGCAGACCGTCTTCGAGCGCAATGTTCCGGCCAGGTCTGTCGTCGACCATGCGCTGTCCACGACACGCCAAGCGGTCTACTGGCAGGACGACCTGGGCGACTCCCCGGTGCTCCCCGCCCTGTCGGCACCGGTGCGGGCGGACGTCGCCGTCGTCGGCGCCGGGTTCGCCGGGCTGTGGACGGCGCTGCGGGCCCGGCAGCGCGACCCCGGCGCGCGCGTCGTCCTGATCGAGGGCAGGACGGCCGGCTGGAGCGCGTCGGGCCGCGGCGTCGGGTTCTGCGGCACCCGCCTGGCGCACGACGGCGGGGCCGACGCCGAGGAGCGCGCCACGCTGGCCCGTGTCGGGCACGAGAACCTGGCCGCGATGGGGGCGGCCGTGGCCGAGCTCGGCCTGGACTGCCAGTGGGAGCGCACCGGCGTCGTCGACCTCGCCGTGGAGCCCCACCAGATCGACTGGCTGCAGGACGCCGCCGCTGCCGCGGCCAGGGCCGGCGTGCCGCACACCCTCCTCGACCGGGCCAAGCTGCGCGCCGAGATCGCCAGCCCCACCTACGAGGCCGGGCTGGTCCGGCCCGACGACGTCGCGCTCGTGCACCCCGCGCGGCTGGCCGCCGGGCTGGTGCGGGCGGCCGGCGAGCTCGGCGTGGAGATCTTCGAGCAGACCCGGGTGACCCGCCTGACGCCGCCGGGACGGGGTACGGGCGGCGACGTCGTCCTGCACACCACCTCGCCCGCCGGCGAGGCGGAGGTGCGCGCCGACCGCGTGGTCCTCGGGACCGGCGCGTTCCCGCCGCTCCTGCGGCGCTACCGGCGGCACACCGTGCCGGTGTACGGCTACGCCGTCGCGACGGAGCCCCTCCCCGCGGACCTGCTGGGCGCCATCGGCTGGCGCGGCCGGCAGGGGCTCACGGACCTGGCGAACCAGGCGCACCGCTACCGGCTCACGGCGGACGACCGCATCGTGTTCGGCGGGTACGACGCCGTGCACCCCTACGGCGGGCGCCTGCGCCGGGCCCACGAGAACCGTCCCGGCAGCTCGCGGCGCCTGGCCGAGCACCTGCTGACGACGTTCCCCCAGCTCGAGGGCGTGCGCCTCTCGCACCGGTGGGCGGTGGTGGCCGACACCCCGACCCGGCCGGGGCCGTTCTTCGGCCAGGCCGCGGGCGGCCGCGTGCAGCACGTGGCCGGGTTCGGCGGGACGGGCGCCGCGGCCGCGCACTTCGCCGCGCAGGTCGTGCTGGACCGGTTCGACGTGCTCGACGGCGGTCCCCCGACCGAGCGCACCACGTTAGGCGCGGTGCGGCGGGTCCCCGCCCCGTACCCGCCGGAGCCGGTCGCGTCCGCGGGCCTGCGCGCCGTCCGCCGGTCGCTGGACCGCGCCGACCACCGCTCCGGCAGGCGCGACGCGCTGCTCCGCTCGCTGGACGCACTTGGCCTGGGCCGCGATCTCTGATGGGGTGCGATGGACGGGTGCGACAGGCACCCGCCGCCCACGTCGAAGGAGCACGCAGTGACCAAGCCCCCGGTCCCCGAGCACATCGCGAAGGTCCTCGAACGACCCAACCACGCGGTCATGGCGACCGTCCGGCCCGACGGCGCGCCCGTGTCCGTGGCCACCTGGTACCTGTACGAGGACGGCCGCGTGCTGCTGAACCTCGACGGCACCCGCAAGCGCCTCGACCACCTGCGCGCGGACCCGCGGGTCTCGCTCACGGTGCTCGACGGCGAGAGCTGGTACCGGCACGTGAGCATCCAGGGCACCGTGACGATCACGCCCGACGAGGGGCTCGCCGGCATCGACCGGCTCTCGGTGCACTACGGCGGCAAGCCCTACCCGAACCGCGAGAACCCCAGGTTCGACGCGTGGCTGGACATCGAGTCCTTCCACGCCTGGGGCTTCTGAGCTACTTCTCCTGCGGCACCGGCTGGGCGCCCGCGGCACCCAGCACCCGGCGCAGGTACGTGTAGGTCAGGTCGCCCGCGGCCTTGTCGTACTGCTCCTCGTACCCGTGCTTCGTGTACAGCGCGAGGTTCTGCTTGGAGTCCTTGCCGGTGAAGACCCAGATCTCCGTGGTCTGCTCCGGCAGGTACGGGAGCACGGCGAACAGCATCTCGGTGCCGATGCCGCGCGCCTGCTTGTCCGGGGCCACGGCGAGCCGGCCGAGGGTCGCCTTCTCGCCCTCGATCTCGACGCGCACCGAGCCGATCATCCGGTGGCCCTCCCACGCGCCGATCGTCACCACGTCGTCCCGCGCCAGGTCTTCCCGCAGCTCGGCGAGGGTCTGGGTGAGCGGGGGGATGTGCGGGTCGTCGTACAGCTGGGCCTCGGTGACGAACGCGGCGCGGCGCAGCGTGAGGAGCTCGCCCGCATGGTCGTCCTCGACCAGGGCGATCGTCGTGGTGGAGTTGCTCATGGGTCCATCGTGTCAGAGGTGCCACGCCCGAGTCGACGACGACCACGGTCCGGGCGGGCGTGTCGGTGGCTGCGCGTAGGTTCGGGACATGGAGCGCATAGACGTGCGGCCCGCCGTCGGGCGGTACGAGGACTTCTACGAGGTGGTCGGCGTCAAGAAACCCGGGGGCAAGGGCTGCTGGTGCATGGCCTACCGGGACAGCCGCGTCGCGCAGGAGGACCGGCCCGGATACATGCGGGACCTGTGCGCCGGCGAGCCCGGCCCGGGCGTGCTCGTGTACGTGGACGACGTCGTGGCGGGCTGGTGCTCCGTCGCGCCCCGGTCCACGTACCGGCGGCTGATGAACACCCGCACCATCCCGTTCGTCGACGACCGGGACGCCTGGGTGGCGGTGTGCTTCGTGGTCCGGGCGGGGTACCGGAAGCGGGGCCTCATGCACCACCTGCTCGCCGGAGCCGTCGAGCACGCGCGGGCGCACGGCGCCGAGGTGGTCGAGGGCTACCCGGTCGACGCCGGGGCGGAGCGCGTCGACGTGATCAGCGGGTACGTGGGCACGGTGCGCATGTTCGAGGCGGCGGGCTTCGAGCGGGCGGCCGAGACGGGCGGCGTGAGCGGCGGCCGACGACGCTGGGTGATGCGCCGGGAGCTGGCGGGTGAGGGCCGCGAGCCGGCGCGGGACGGCAGCCCGCCCGGGGCGCCGGCGGGTTAGCCTGACCGCGTGAACGACGTGACCGCTGCCACCACCCACTGGATCCTCACCCTGTCGTGCCCGGACCAGCCGGGAATCGTGCACGCGGTGGCGGGCATGCTCGCCGAGCACGGCGGCAACATCACGGAGTCGCAGCAGTTCGGCGACCCGGCGTCGGGCCTGTTCTTCATGCGCGTGCAGGTCGAGTCCGCGGCGTCCCGCGACGAGCTCACCGCCGCGATGACGCAGGTGGCGGGCCGGTTCCGGATGACGTGGACCCTCGACGTCGTCGGGCGGCGCATCCGCACGCTCGTCATGGTCTCCAAGGCCGCGCACTGCCTGGTGGACCTGCTGTACCGGGAGCGGTCGCAGCGCATGCCGATCGACGTCGTCGGCGTGGTGGGCAACCACCGCGACCTGGAGGACATCGCGACCTTCTACGGCAAGCCGTTCCACCACGTGCCCGTCACCAAGGACACCAAGGCCGAGGCGGAAGCGACGCTGCGCGGCCTGGTCAAGGAGACCGACGCCGAGCTCGTGGTGCTGGCCCGGTACATGCAGATCCTGTCCGACGAGCTCTGCCGCGACCTGAGCGGGCAGGTCATCAACATCCACCACTCGTTCCTGCCGTCGTTCAAGGGGGCGGGGCCGTACCGCCAGGCGCACGACCGCGGCGTGAAGATCATCGGCGCGACGTCGCACTACGTGACCGGCGACCTCGACGAGGGCCCGATCATCGAGCAGGACGTCGAGCGCGTCGACCACTCCCGCACGGTCGAGGACCTGGTGGGCATCGGCGAGGACGTCGAGCGCCGCACCCTGGCCCGCGCCGTCCGCTGGCACGCGGAGCGCCGGGTGCTGCTGGACGGCCGCCGCACGGTCGTCTTCCGCTGACCTGACGCTGATTCGGGTACGGCTAGTAGTGCCTTGGAGCCGTTGCGTATACGCAACAGTCATTTGACGCGCGGTGGTCGCAGTGGTGCACCAAGATTGCGGGATGCCCGCTGAACCAGCCTCGCCCGATGTCCGCGACTTCCGCCTCCATGCGTGGGTCGACGAGTCGATGCGTGCCACACGGAACGGCGCCGACGGCATCTATCTCATGGCGGCGGCAGTTGCCGACCCATCGGCGTGCGACGTCGTTCGTGACGACCTGCGCGCGATGACGGAGAAGAAGGCTCAACGACTGCACTGGCGCCACGAGACTCCCGAGCGCCAGGCCAAGATCGCGGCAACCATCGGGAGCCACGACCTGGTCAACCTCGTCGTCGTCGGCATGCCCCTCGATGCCCGGCGGCAGGAGCGAGCACGAGCGATCTGCACCGAACGCCTGCTCTACGAGCTGGACGACCTGGGAGTTGCACACGTGTGGCTGGAAACCCGGCACCCCGCCCTAAATCAGCGTGACCTTCGCCTGGTCAAGGCGCTCCGCGGCAAGCGGTCGATCAGCTCGTCGATCCGGGTCGAGTTCGCGCGCCCGAAGGACGAGCCGATGCTGTGGATCCCAGATGCCGTCGCCGGTGCGGTCAACGCTGCACGGTCCGGTGCCACCGACGTCGTCGATGACATGGGCAGGATCAGCATCATCGATGTCGATCTGCCCTAGAAATGCGCGATGCCGGGCTCCTGACGTCCATCAGGGGGTCCCGGCTTCACTTCCGACACTCCACGCAGGAGGCGGCTGACATCAGATTACCCGGCCGGCCTGGCTAAGGCGAGTGATCGGCAGAATGTCAGGTGATCGGTAGTTCGAGCTACCGATCACCTGACATTCTGCCGACCGCCCGCCCGGCGGCGTCAGCCAACCTGCACGCGCCGGGGCGCCGGCGTCAGCCCTTGACCGCGCCCGCCAGGGCGAAGGCCGAGCCCGAGATGCGCGTGACCAGCACGTACAGCCCGAGCACCGGGGCGGCGTAGAGCAGCGAGTACGCGGCGAGCTGCCCGTACGCGACCGACCCGTACTGCCCGAAGAACGCGAAGATGCTCACGGCCGCCGGCTGCTTCTCCGGGGAGAGCAGCAGCACGAACGGGACGAAGAAGTTCCCCCACGCCTGCACGAACACGAAGATGAACACCACCGCGATCCCCGGCCGCATGAGCGGCAGCACCACGCGCCGCAGGGCCTGCATCGCGGAGGCGCCCTCGGTCCACGCCGCCTCCTCCAGCGAGATGGGCACCGAGTCCATGAAGTTCTTGGTCATCCAGATCGCCATGGGCAGCGACGTCGCGGCCATGAAGAAGATGGTCCCCGGCAGCGAGTCGAGCAGGTTGAGCTGCACGAACAGCGCGTACACCGGGACCATGATCGCCGTGATCGGCAGGCAGGTGCCGAACAGCACCGAGTACAGGAAGTACTTGCCGAACCGCATCCGGTACCGCGACAGCGGGTAGGCCGCGAGCACCGCGACCACCACCGTGATGGCCCCCGACCCCGCGGACAGCACGAACGCGTTCCACAGGGGCAGCCAGGTGAGCTCCGGCGTCATGATCGCCGCGAAGTTCTCGGTGGTCACGGCGTCGGGCAGCCCGAAGGAGAGCGTGGCCTGCGCGTCGAACGACGCGACGACCACCCACGCCATCGGGAGCACGAAGCACAGGGCGATCACCAGCAGCACCACGTTGGCCGCCACCTTGGTGGCCGTGCCACGCGGCGCGGCCAGCTGAGCGCGACCGCTCCTGGCCGGCGCGGCGGGCCTCGTCAGAGTGTCCGTCATCAGTCCACCTCCGGTCGGAGCGCGCGGATGTAGATCACGGAGAAGATCGCGCCCACGATGATCATCACGGTCGCGATGGCCGTGCCGTAGCCGACCTGCGCGAACTTGAACGCCTCCTGGTAGGCCAGGATCGGCAGGGTCGAGCTGTCGGTGCCGGGTCCGCCGCCCGTCATCACGTAGATGAGCGTGAACACGGACAAGGTCTGCAGCGTGGTCAGCATCAGGTTGGTCGAGATGCTGCGCCGGATGACCGGGACGGTCACGAAGGCGAGCCGCTGGAACCCGTTGGCGCCGTCGAGCTGGGCTGCCTCCGTGAGCTCGGGCGGCACCTCCGCGAGGGCGGCCGAGTAGACCATCATCGAGAAGGCCGTGCCGCGCCAGATGTTGGCGAGGATCACCGCGAGCATCGGGGTGGAGTAGAGCCAGTCGGGCCCGGTGACGCCGAACCCGGCGAGCAGCGTGTTGAGCGTGCCCTCGGAGTGGAAGAACGCGTAGGCGGCGAACGCCGCGACGATCTCGGGCAGCACCCACGCGGCGACCACGATCGTCGAGGCGATCGAGCGGACCGGCTTGACCGCGGAGCGGAGCAGGCCGGCCAGCGCGATGCCCATCACGTTCTGCCCCACGACGGCGGACAGGAACACGAAGACGACGGTGAGCCACAGCGACTTGGGGAAGTCGGGGTCGCCGACCAGCGCCGCGTAGTTGTCGAACCCGATCCACTCCGGGCTCAGGGCGGCGGGGCCGGTGAGGGCCGCGTTGGTGAACGAGCCGTAGAACGACCAGACCACGGGGCCCAGCATGAACAGGGCGAGCAGGACGACGGCGGGCGCGAGCGGAACCACTCGCGCCACGCCGCGGGACGTGACGGCCATCAGGTCAGCCCTGGACCGTGTTCTCTTCGCCGACGATGCCGGTCACCGCCTCGTCGTAGGCGGCGGCCGCCTCCTCCGGCGTCTGCTGGCCGGTCATCACGGCCTCCATCGCGACCATGATCTCGTTGGAGACCTTCGGGTAGTCCGACGTCGCGGGCCGGAAGTGGGTCACGTCGACGAGGTCGGTGAAGAACTCGGTGGTGGGGTTGGTCGCCGTGTACTCGGGGTCCTCGGCGACGTCGGTGCGGACCGCGATCTGGCTGTTCGCGACGTCGAACCAGAGGGAGTTCTCGCGGTCGAGCGCCATCGAGATGAACTCGAACGCGGCGTCCGGGTTCTTGGAGCCGGAGCCCATGGCGAGGGTCCAGCCGCCCGACATGCTCACGGCACCGGGGGCGGCGCCGTCCTGCGTGGGCATGGGCGCGGTGCCCATCGTCTCGGACCACTCGGGCCACGGCGCGACGCCGGACTCGAGCCAGTTGCCCGCCACCCAGGAGCCGTCGAGCGCGATGCCGACCTTGCCCTCGGGCAGCCACTCGGCCTGCACGGTGTTGCCGATGTTGGTGTCCAGCGCCTGCTGCGGCGTCGGCGCCAGGCCCTCGCTGAACACGGTGGTGATGAAGTCGAGGCTGTCGACGAAGCCCTGCGAGCCGACGACCCACTTGCCGTCCTCGTAGAGGGTGTCGCCGGTGCCGTACAGGAGCATCTCGAAGCCCTGCATCACGGCGGCCTCACCCTGGGGCTTGCCGGAGTACATGTTGAACGGGATCACGTCCGGGTCGGACTCCTTGATCGCCCGGGCGGCCTCCAGCAGCTCGTCCCACGACGTCGGCGCCCAGTCCTCGGGCAGGCCGGCCTCGGCGAGCACGTCCTTGTTGAACCAGAGCCCGCGCGTGTCGGTGCCCATGGAGACGCCGTAGGTCTTGCCGTCGTCGCCCGCGCCGGCCTCCTTGGCGCTGTCGACGAACTGGTCCCACTCGTCCCATTCCGCCAGGTAGTCGTCCAGCGGGGCCAGGTACCCGGCCTCGACGTCGGACTTGATCATGTACGTGTCCTCGTACATGACGTCCGGCGCGGTGCTGGGCGACCGGTTCATGAGGGCGAGCTTGGTGAAGTAGTCGTTCTGCTGCGCCTCGATGGGCACGAGCTCGACGGTGATGTCGGGGTTGGCCTTCTCGTAGTCGGCCTTGACGTCCTTGAACAGCTCGTCGGCCTGCGTGAAGTTGCCGAACTTCTGGTACGCGACCTTGATCGTGGAGGCGTCCGAGCTACCTCCGCCGGAGCCGCAGGCACCGAGCGAGAGGGCGAGTGCCGCTGCCGTGACGGGTGCGATGAGGAATCGTGCCGTGCGCATGAAGCTCCCTTGCGTCGTGCGAGGCCGGCTACGTCGCCGGACCAACTGACGCACACGATTCACCCCCGGCGGGTCCGAGTCAAGGCTCTGCGCCGAACAGATGTCAGCGCTGTCACCGGCCACTGCCGGACCAGACGGCTGAGCGGGCACTCACCAGGCGGGCGGCGACCATGACTCGCGGAGTCATGGTCGCCGCCCGCCTGGTGAGCGCTCGCTCAGTGATCTGTCAGCGGCCCCGGGGGTCCGTCAGGACCGCCACCGTGCGGGGCGGGACCGTGACCGTTCCGGCGGCGCGGTCCCACGTGGTGTCCCGCACCACCGGGTCCGCCCCGCGCGCCTGGATGCGGGAGAGCGCGTAGTCGCGCCCGGCCAGCTCCGGCACCTCGACCGTGGCCGTGTCCGGCGACGCGTTGAACACCACGAGCACGCCGTCCAGCTTCCGGTCGACGTCGGTCCGGCCCGCGCGGTCGTCGATCGACATCGTGATGACGCCGGGGACGGCGTCCGGCCCCGAGCCCGGGAACGTCACCTTCTGCCGGATCAGGTCGGCAGAGCCCAGGCGGAACAGCTCGGTCGAGTGCCGCAGCTCCAGCAGCTCGCGGGCCTGGGCGGAGGCGAACCCGATGTCGTCGGCGTCCGGCTTGAGCGCGGCGTCGGCGAGCAGGGGCCCCTGGTACGGCCACTTGTCCTCGTTGTCCGCCGCCATCGGCAGGCCGCGGCCGAACCCGTTGTCCTGGCCCGACCAGTCGATCGTGTTGAACCAGTCCCCCGAGTCGAACGAGTTACGGTCCAGGGACTTGGACCGCAGCAGGTCGGTGCCCGCGTGCCAGAACGAGGGCGACTGCGACAGCGCGGCCGTGGCCAGGGAGACGGTGTTCATCCGCACCCGGTCGCTCATGGGCGTGTCCGCCGGCAGCTTGAGCGCGAGCAGGTCGAACAGCGTCTCGTTGTCGTGCGCGTCCACGTACGTGACGACCTCCTCCGGCGAGTCCGCGTAGCCCGCGGGCGCGCCCCGGTAGTCGAGCTCGTCGCCCCGGACCCGCTCCCCAGTCGAGGTGGTGACCTCGTAGGCGCGCAGGTTGCCGGCCAGGCCGAGCTTCACCAGGTCGGTCTGGTGGGCCAGGTCCGCGGCCTCGTCGTCGCCGCCGTCGTTGACCGACGCCGGGTCCTCCAGCCGGGCCTCCCGCCCGTTCGGGTCGGTGAACAGGCCCGTGCCGAAGCCCTGCGTGAACAGGGACGACCCGTCGACCGGCGATCCGCCGTGCACTGCGTCGCGCAGGCGGTCGCTGAACGTGCCGATGCCGGTGCCTCCGAGCTGGCCCTGCGTGGCCTGCTCGAACCGGGCGTTGCCCGCGACCTCGCCGAAGTCCCAGCCCTCGCCGTACAGGTACACGCTCTTGCCGTCGACGCCGTCACGCCGCAACGTGAGCGCGTCCAGCCCGGCCCGCACGGCCTCCATGTTCTCGCGGGAGTGGTGGCCCATGAGGTCGAACCGGAACCCGTCCACGCGGTAGTCACGGGCCCAGGTGACCACGGAGTCCACCATCAGCTTCTGGGCCATGGCGTGCTCGGTGGCGACGTTCTGGCAGCAGGTGCTGGTCTCGACGGCGCCCGTGGTCGCGTTCAGCCGGTGGTAGTAGCCCGGCACCACGCGATCCAGCACCGACTTCGGGTCCTGGCCCGACGCCGCCGTGTGGTTGAACACCTGGTCCAGCACCACCTGGAGCCCGGCGCCGTGCAGGTTGCCGACCATCGAGCGAAACTCGGCGACGCGCTCCCCGCCGTCGGCCCGCACCGCGTAGGAGCCCTCCGGCGCCATGAAGTGGTACGGGTCGTAGCCCCAGTTGAAGGCGTCGCTCCCCTGCACCTCGGCGACGGCGGCCTGCTGCTCCGTGCCGTCGGGCGCGAACCCGGTCAGGTCGCCCGTGGTGGTCTGGTCGGCGCGGTCCTCGGGGATCGTCGCGATGTCGAACGTGGGCAGCAGGTGCACGGTCGTGAGCCCGGCGTCGGCCAGCGAGCGCAGGTGCCGCATGCCGTCCGAGCCCTTGACCCCGAACGCGCCGTACGTGCCACGCAGACGCGCGGGGACGGTCTCGTCGGAGCTGGAGAAGTCGCGGACGTGCAGCTCGTAGATGGTCTGGTCCACGGCCCGCTCGACCTGCGGCGCGGGCGTGCTGCGCCAGACCTTGGGCTGCCACGCCTTGTCGTCGAGGTCGACGGCGACCGAGTGGGTCGAGTCGAGCGTGAGGCCCACCGAGTAGGGGTCGGTCACCACGTTGGTCTCGACCTGGCCTGTGCTCGGCACGTACACCTCGACGGCGTAGCGGTAGCGGGCGCCCTGCCAACCGCCACGCCGGTCGAGCTTGTCGAGACCCCGGCCGCCGTCGAGCGTCCAGGCGCCGTCCTTCTGCCGGGTCATCGCGAAGGCGCGCGGCTCGGCGTCCAGCGACCGGCCTGCGGGCCAGGCCTGGAGCGTCACGGCACGCGCGGTGGGGGCCCAGAGCGCGAACGAGGCGCCCTTGCCGCCGTGCCCGCCCTTCGCACCGTGCCCGTGCCCGCCGTCGGGCCAGGTCACGCCCAGCGCGCGCTGGGTCGCGAACAGGTCGTCGAGCACGCCCGGGATCTGCACGCCGGTCGCGGCGGTGAGGGTCTCGCCGTCGTGCCGCGTCAGGCGCAGCGCGCCCTGCAGGGCGGACGACGCCGCGGTGCGGCTCAGGCCCTCGGCCTCCAGGGCGAGGTACCCGGCCAGGTGGGGGAAGTCCGCCGCCACGTCGGCGGGCACGTCGCCCGCGCCAGCCGGGGTCAGGGGGTACGACGCCGCGTCCGTCTCCAGCGCCCAGGTGTCGCCGGCGCCGAAGCCCGCGGCCGGGACCAGGACGAGACCCTGCCGTACCCAGTGCGCGGCCTGCTGGCCCTCGCCGGGCGTGCCCGGGGTGCCGACCTCGACCGACGGCACCTTGGTCTCCGGGTCCCAGGCGAACGTGACCGGCCCGCCGCCCGTCGAGTAGGAGATGTTGGCACCGTCCCGGACGCCGTCGGCGCCGTAGTTCTCCGCCCAGGAGCCGTTGACCGCCACCTTGAAATCGTAGGACCCGGCGGGCAGCTCGAACGTGCCGGTGTACGTGCCGTCGTCGGCGAGGGTGAGGCGCGCGGCCTCGCAGTCCGGGGTCCAGTCCCCGGCACAGCCCATCTCGCTGTTGTGCGAGCCGGGCACGGTGACCAGGTCGATGTCGGGGTCCGTCGGGTCGTCGACGACGCCGCTCACGTCCACGCCCACCGACGCGTACGAGCTGGCCGCGGCGCGGTCGCCGTCGGCGTCCCGGGTGACGGCGCGGTACTCGACCAGGGTCCCCTCGGGCAGGCCGGCGTCGTTGGCGGAGACATCGTGGAAGACGCGCGGGGAGGTGTCCTCGGCGGTGCCGAGATCGTGCCACTCGTCGGTGCCGACGGCGCGCCAGGCGAAGGAGGTCTCGGCCCAGGCGTCGTCGATCCCGGCGGCGACCGGCGCGACGCCGGTCAGCGCGGCGCCCGGCCGGGCGCTCGTGCCGGGGACCACCGTCACGGTCCCGGCCGTGTCGGCGCCCACGGTGCGGTCGGCGAGCAGCACGATCGCGGAGCGCGCCGGGACGGTCAGCGTGACCGCGCCGTCGGCGTCGGCCGTGACCGTCGCGTCGGTGCCGTACAGCGGCGCGTACGTGGCGCCCGGGGTGAGCGTGTCGAAGGTGACCGTGCGCTGCTGCGCGGCGTTGTTCGCGGCGACGAGGTGCTCGACCCGCTCCTCGCGCTCGACGCGGGAGAAGGCGTAGACGCCCGCGCCGTCCTCGGCGTAGCGCTCGACCTGGGCGCCCGTCGCCAGGGCCGGGTGCTCCTCGCGGAGGTCGGCCAGGGCGGCGATGTGCTCGTAGAGCGGCGCGTCGGTGTCGTACCGGTCCACGCTGCCGGCCTGCTCACCGGTGACCAGCGGCTGGTCGGCGTACTCGTCGACCTGCGTGGCGAACAGCGTCTGGCGGGCGTCCTTGTCGCCGCCGGTGCCCGCGAAGCCCTGCTCGTCGCCGTAGTAGACGACGGGCTGGCCGCGGGTCAGGTACATGAGCTCGTGCGCCAGTTCGTCGCGCTCCAGCGGGTTCTCGGCGCCCGCGAGCATGTAGCCGACGCGGCCCATGTCGTGGTTGCCGAGGAACGTCGGCAGGGCGGACGGGCTGCTGTGCGGCGTCGTGTACAGGTCGTCGGAGGCGTACAGGTCCGCGAGCCGCCGCGCGCTGTTGCCGCTGGCGTAGCTCGTGGCCGCCGACTGGAACGAGAAGTCGAGCACGGAGCTCATGTCGGTGCGGCGCACGTACGGGGAGGTCTTGGCGGCGTCGGCGTCGTACACCTCGCCGAACGTGAAGAACTCGTCCTTGCCCTGGTCCCGGGCGTAGTCCTGGATCTCGGTGGACCACTCCTCCCAGAACTCGAAGTTCACGTGCTTGACCGTGTCGATGCGGAAGCCGTCGATGCCCAGGTCGATCCACGCCTTGTAGATCTCCTCGAAGCCGTCCACCACGGTCGGGTGCTCGGTCATCAGGTCGTCCAGGCCGCTGAAGTCGCCGTAGGTGACGGACTCGCCCTCCCACGTCGAGTTGCCCCGGTTGTGGTAGAGCGTGGGGTCGTTGAGCCAGGCCGGGACCTTCACGTCCTGGTCGGCCGGGTCGACGACGGGCGTGTACGGGAAGCTCGTCGCCGCGTCGAGCTGCGGGAAGTCGCCCGTGCCGGCGAAGTCGGCGGGGTCGAACGGGGTGCCGTCGGCGTCCCGGTACGGGGTGGTCGCCTGGTCCACGTAGTCGTAGGTGCCCTCGGCGTAGTCGACGACGTCGGCCGTGTGGTTGGTGATGATGTCGAAGTAGACCTTGAGGCCGCGCGCGTGGGCGTCGTCGATCAGCGCCGCCAGCTCCTCGTTGGTGCCGAGGTGCGGGTCGATCCGCGTGAAGTCGGTGATCCAGTAGCCGTGGTAGCCGGCGCTGACGTCGGCGCCGGAACCCTGCACCGGGCGGTTGAGGAAGCTCGGGGTCAGCCAGATCGCGGTGGTGCCCAGGTCCTCGATGTAGTCGAGGTTCTGCCGCAGGCCGGCGAGGTCGCCGCCCTGGTAGAAGCCCTTGTCGGCCGGGTCGAAGCCCGTCGTGAGCCGGTCGCCCTCCAGGCCGCCCTCGTCGTTGGACGGGTCGCCGTTCGCGAACCGGTCGGTCATCACGAAGTAGAAGCGCTCGTCGCTGCCCGGCTGGCGCACGGGGTCGTGCACGAGGGCGTCGTCCGCCTCCGAGTAGTCCTCGGCCAGGTCGAGCGGGGTGAGGGCGGTGCGGTGGGTCGTGTCGTCGTAGGAGACGCGGACGCGGGCCGGGCCCTCCAGGTGGAGCGGGGCGTTCTCGGCGCCGCCGTCGCGCCCGTAGGACTCGTCCCACGCGTCGTCCAGGGCGACCTTGTACTCGTAGGTGCCCGCGGGGACCTCGAACTCGGCCACGAACGTGCCGTCGCCCTGGGCCACGAGCTCCGTGTCCGCGCAGGCCGGGTCCCAGTCGGCGGCACAGCCGAGCTCGTCCTGGAGGCTGCCGACCAGGGCGGCCGTGCGGTCCTGGGCGGTAGTGCGTGCGGTGGCCGCTACGGCTGTTCCCGCCGTGGCGGGCGTTGCCGCCGCCGAGGCGGCCAGCCCGACCGAGGCCACCAGGGTGACGGCGACGGCTGCCGCGCCGACCTGTACGGGGCGCGGGGGCGCGCTGCGAGACATGGATGACCCCTTCGTCGTCCGGAACCCAAGTGTGTGATCCGAGCGCGACTGTAATGCTTGCAGAGATTTGCAGCAAGAGTCGGGAGTGAGCAGTTCGTCCGGTCCGCGAAATGCGCGCGAGCGTCAGGGCGGGGCGGGGGTCAGAGCGGGAGCTTGAAACCCTCGTGCGACTGCTCGTAGCCGAGGTTCCGGTAGAAGCGGTGCGCCTCGGGCCGCTGCTTGTCCGACGTGAGCTGGGCCAGCACGCAGCCCCGCGCGCGCCCGCGCTCGTGGGCGTGCTCCATCATCAGTCGGCCGATGCCCTGGCCGCGCTGCGCCTTGTCCACGCGCACGGCCTCCACCAGGAGCCGCGCGGCCCCGTTGCGGGAGATGCCGGGGATGAAGGTGAGCTGCATGACGCCGACCACCTCGCCGTCGGACTCGGCGACGACGAGCTCGTTGTCCGGGCTGGCCGCGACGGCCTCGAAGCCGGCCAGGTGGGGCGCGCCGTAGGTGCCGGTGCGGGTGGCGGCGACGGCGTCGTCGGCGATGAGCTCGACGATCCGCTCCAGGTCACCCCGTACCGCCTCACGAAAGATCAGGGTCATGCCGCCACCCTAGGCACACGTGTCAGACGCTCAGGTCACCCGGGTGACCTGAGCGTCTGACACGTCAGGCGGGAGGTGCGGCCGTACGATCTTGTCGTAACGCCGTCCCCCGAGAGGCGCCTTCCCGTGACCACCTCCCCCGCGCCCGCGGCCCCGAACGACGCACCCGGCACTCCCCCGCGCAGCTCCTGGCTCGCGCTCGCGGTGCTCATCCTCGGCATCTCGATGGCCCTGCTGGACACGACCATCGTCAACGTCGCGCTGCCGACCATCCGCCTCTCGCTCGACGCGTCGGAGGGCACGCTGTCCTGGATCATCTCCGGGTACGCGCTGGCCTACGGCCTGGCCCTGATCCCCGCGGGCCGCGTGGGCGACCGGGTGGGCCACAAGTGGGTGTTCATCGTGGGCCTGGCGGGGTTCACGCTCGCCAGCCTCTGGTGCGGCCTGGCCAACGGCGCCACCGAGCTCATCGTGGCCCGCGTGGTCCAGGGCCTGTGCGGCGGCATCTTCTTCCCGGCCGTGACGGCGCTGATCCAGCTCATGTTCACCGGCCGCACGCGCGGCAAGGCGTTCGCCGTGATGGGCGCCGCCATCGGGTTCTCGACCGCGCTGGGGCCGATCATCGGCGGCCTGCTCATCGAGGCGTTCGGTGAGAACGAGGGCTGGCGCTCGATCTTCTTCGTCAACCTGCCGCTGGGCCTGATCGCGGTGACGGCCGCGTTCGTCCTGCTGCCCAAGATCGTGGTCGGGGGCGCCGCGCGGGGCGTCGACGTCGTCGGGCTGCTGCTGGTCTCGGTGGCGCTCGTCGCGATCCTGGTGCCGCTCATCGAGGGCGAGGACGCCGGCTGGCCGTGGTGGACCTTCTCGTTGCTGGCGGCCGGCCTGCTGCTGCTGGTCGCGTTCGCGTTCTGGGAGCGCCGGGTCGCAGCCCGCAGCGGCAGCCCCCTGGTTCCGCCGCACCTGTTCTCGCACCCCGCCTTCACCGGCGGCGTGATCCTCGCGCTGGTCTACTTCGCGGCGTTCACCAGCATCTTCTTCACCATCTCGATCTTCTGGCAGTCCGGCCTGGGCCATACGGCGCTCGCCTCGGGCCTGGTGTCGGTGCCGTTCGCCATCGGCTCGATCGCGGGCGCGTCGCAGAGCGAGCGCCTGTCGCACCGCCTGGGCCGCACCGTGCTCGTGATCGGCACCGGCCTGGTCGCGATAGGCCTGGTCTCGGTGTGGCTGGTGCTCTGGCTGGTCCCGACCGGCGACCTCACCCACTGGCACCTGGCCGGCCCGCTGCTGCTCGGCGGCATCGGCAGCGGCCTGTTCATCGCGCCGAACGCGCAGTTCATCGTCGCCACCGTGGACCGCGACGAGGCGGGCGCGGCGTCGGGCGTGATCGGCACCATGCAGCGGATCGGCTCGGCGGCGGGCATCGCCGTCGTCGGCTCGGTGCTGTTCGGGGCGCTCGACTTCCCGGCCGGCCGCCCGACGCCGGAGGTCGTCGCCGACGTCTTTGCCCACGGCGCGACCCTCGCGATGGCGACCAGCGCGAGCCTCGCCGTGGTGGCGTTCCTGCTGGTGTTCGTGCTGCCGCACCGGGTGGAGCCGGCTCGCTGACGCCTGCCGCGTGCCCCCGTCACTCGTCGGGGAGCTGGCCCACGGCCTCCTCGTAGCCGCCGGTCGGCGGGTTCGGGTCGGGCGTGTAGACCAGGTGCAGCAGGCCGGTGCGGAACGGCGTGGCCGACAGGAGCTTCATCGGCCGGGACGGGTCGCCGTCCTGGAACAGCCGCAGGCCGCCGCCCGCCGTGGCCGGGTGCACGAACAGGTGCAGCTCGTCGAGCAGCCCGGCGTCGAGGAGCTGGCGCACCACCGAGATCGAGCCCGACAGGGCGATCTTCTGGATGGCGGGGTCGGCCTTCAGCGCGGCGACGGCCTCGACCAGGTCGCCCTGGAGCTGCTCGGAGTTGCGCCAGGTGAGGTCGAGCGGGCTCCGCGACGCGACGATCTTGCGGACGTCGCCGATGCGCCGGGCGAACCCGGCGTCCTCCCCGCCGGCCGCCTCGCGCTCGGGCCAGGCGCCCGCGAACGAGTCGTACGTGACCCGGCCGAACAGGAAGACGTCCGCGGTGTGCGTCTCGTCGACCGCCGCGCCGAGCTCGTCGTTGAAGTACGGGAAGTGCCAGTTGCCCTTGTCCGGCTCGACGACGGCGTCGAGCGCCATGAACAGGCTGGACACGATCTTCGCCATGGGGGTTCTCCTCGTCCGTCACCGGCCGGTCGCTGCTGCGCGGCGGCTCTCCCCCGTCCGACGACGACGGCCGGGCGAACTCATCGCTCGCCCGGCCGTCTCGTGCGGTCTGCCTGTCTCGTGCGTCCCGCTGTCTCGTGCGGTCAGCCGTCGTGGGTGTCAGCCCGCGAGGTGGCTCCACCGCGGGGCGAGACCCGACCACGGGCCGACGTCGGCCACCGCGCCGTCGACCAGCACGACCACGCGGTCGGCACGGGCGAGCGCCGCGCGCTTGGAGGTCGCGCCGACCACCGTGGTGCCCCGCTCGCGCAGGGCGGCCCACAGCTCGATCTCGGTCGAGGCGTCCAGGGCGCTGGACACGTCGTCCGCCAGCAGCAGCTCGGTGTCCGCGGCGAGCGCCCGCGCGAGCGCGAGCCGCTGCACCTGGCCGCCGGACAGCCGCACGCCGCGGTGCCCCACGAGGGCGTGCGGGCCGCCGGCGTCGCGCATGTCCTGCTCGAGGCGCGCGCCCCGGACCGGGCCGTCGAGGTCGCGGGCGTGGTCGAGCTGCACGTTGTCGGAGAACGAGCCGGACAGCACCCGCGGTACCTGGGCCACGTGGGCCACCTGGCCGGGGCGCAGGAACGCCTGGGCGTCGGTCACCTCGGTGTCGTTCCAGCGGACCTGGCCGGTGTGCTCCATGAGCCCGGCCAGCGCGGAGAGCAGCGACGACTTGCCCGAGCCGACCTGGCCGAGCAGCAGCACGAGCTCGCCCCGGCGCACCTCGAGGTCGACGTCGGAGACGCCGATCGTGCCGTCGTCGTGCACGGCGGTCAGGTGCCGCAGCTCCAGGCGGTCGAGCGGCTCGCGGGGAGACGGCTCCGGCGCGGGGGCCACACCCGTCACGAGGTCCACGCCCTGCTGCCGCGAGACCAGGTCGGTGCCGCCGGCGAACCGGGCGGTCGCGACCTGCCAGGCACGGGTGCCGGGCGCCTCGGTGACCACGGCGCCGGCCACCACGCCGAACCAGGCGAAGCCGGTCACGGCGTTGGCGACGAGCAGCGTGGTGGCCAGGTCCCACCGGTTCGTCAGCAGGAAGCCCCAGGCGACGACGACGCCGATGTAGAGGGTGACCAGCGGCACCGAGTCGAGCACGGCCTGCACCCGGTGCTCGAAGATCGCGGCCTTGACCCGCCCGGAGTCCACCTCGCCGAGGTGGCGGCGCACGTCGGGCGTGCGTGCGGCGAGCTTCACCGTGCGCGCCGAGTCGAGGGCGGAGACCAGCGCCCGGCCGAACCGGGCGCGGGCCGCAGAGGACCCGGCGGCGGAGCGGCCGGCGATCGGCCGGCCGATGGCCGAGGCCGCCGCGGAGACCACCATGACCGCGAGCAGCACGGCACCGGCGGTCCAGGTGCCGCTGATCAGGGCCGTGACCGCGACGATCGCGAGGCCGTTGACGAAGTCGACCCAGCGGTCGGCGTACCGCACGAAGCGGTCGGCGTCCATGGACCGGGCCACCACCTCGCCGGGCGGCGTGGCGGGCAGCCGGTACTGCCGGGTCTGCCCCGCCATGACCGACATCCGGATGCGCAGCAGCACCTCGATCCACCAGCGCGGGTACACGCCCAGCGCGCGGGAGATGAACAGCGGCTGCACGAGCAGGAGCAGGGCGAGCGCGACGAGCAGGCCGACGGGCAGCTCGCCGGTGCCGACGATCTCGACCGTGCGGCCCCACAGGAACCCGCTGACCGCACCCTGTGCCGCGACGAGGCTCGCCAGGAGGAACAGGACCGCGCCGAACACGCCCCACTTCGGGCGGACGAACAGCGCGTGCAGCACGCCGCGCGCGAGGCTCGGGCCGTCCCCGGGCGGGGTCAGGTCGGGCGGGGTGCCCGCCCGTCGGCGGCCGCCGACGGCGTCGGGAGCGGCGGCGCCGGCCTGGGCCGTACCGGTCGCGTTGGCGTTGGCGTCGGCGGCGCGCGCGGAGGCGTCGGCGTCGGGCGCGGCCGTGTCGGCCTCGCCGTCGGCGGACGCCGTGACCGTCTGCGCGCGCACCTCGGCGGCGACGGCGAGCGTGGGCTCGGCCGCCGAGTCGTCCAGCGAGCCCTCGCTCGCGCCCGCCTCCAGCAGCGACCGGAACGGTCCGGGCGTGCGGGCGAGCCGTGCCCGCGGGCCCTGCTGCACCACGCGGCCGTGGTCGAGGACCGCCACGAGGCCGGCGCGCTCGATGGTGCCGAGGCGGTGCGCGATGAGCACGCCGGTGCGCCCGCTGAGCAGCCGGTCGGACGCGGCGACGACGCGCGCCTCCGTGAGCGGGTCCATCCGCGCGGTCGCCTCGTCGAGCACGACCAGCTGCACGTGCCGCACGAGCAGGCGCGCGAAGGCGACGAGCTGCTCCTCCCCCGCCGACAGCGTGGTGCCGCCGGGGCCGAGGAGCGTGTCGAGGCCGTCGGGCAGGCCGGCCGTCCAGTCGGTCAGGCCGAGCTCGCGGACCGCGGCCTCGATGTCGGCGCGCGGCACGTCGGAGAACAGCGCGATGTTCTCCGCGAGCGTGCCGGCGATGATCTCCGTGCGCTGGGTGACCACGCCCACGGCGCCGCGCAGCTTCTGCAGGTCCAGGTCGCGCACGTCGGCGCCGCCGAGGAACACCGAACCGCGCTCCGGCTCGACGGCGCGCGACAGCAGCGCGGCCAGCGTCGACTTGCCCGAGCCGGTGCGGCCCACGAGGGCGATGGTCTCGCCGGCGGGGACCAGCAGGTCCACGCCGCTCAGGGCGAAGGTGCCCTCGTCGTAGGCGAAGGTCAGGTCCCGCAGCTCGAGGTCCAGCGGTCCCTCGGGGAGGTCGTCGCCGCCCTCGGGCTCGGGCTCGACCTCCAGCATCTGCCGGATGCGCAGCACCGCGCCGAGGCCCTCCTGGATGTCCGGCAGGTGGTGCACCAGGTTGTCCATCTGTCCCACGAACATCGCGGTGACCAGGAACAGCGTGACGAGCTGCTGCACCGACAGGCCGCCCCCGGCGGCCACGACCGCACAGGTGACCGCGGTGCCGGCGAGCAGCGCGTACATCACCAGGCCGGCCCGCCGGAGCAGGCGCTCCTCGACGCGCACCACCGCGCGGAACTTCTCGTGCACGATCGCGGAGAGCTGGGCGACGCGGCGCACGGCGAACGCCTGGCCGAGGCTGGTGCGCAGGTCGTTCCGTGCGGCGACCGCCTCCTCGAAGGCGGCGGCGTGATCGGTCCAGGCGGCTTCCTCGATCACCTTGCGGCGCGCGATCTCGCCGAGCAGCGGCCGGGTGAGCAGGGCGACGATGCCGCCCAGCACCGGGAACAGCAGCCAGGCCGGCCACCAGGTGACGCCGGCGATGATCCACATGGGCACGACGCCGACGACGGTGCGGCCGGCGCCCCAGAGCTGGCGGCGCACGAGGGTCCCGACGGCGTGGGTGTCGTCGTCGACCCGGTCGAGCACCTCGCCGACGGCCTGCTCGGAGAGCGTGGCGAGCGGCTGCCGGAGCGCCGCGCTGAGCAGGTCGCTGCGGAGCTTGCCCTCGGCGCGGTCGACGACGCTCGCCCAGGTCACCTGGCCGATGCCGTCGAAGATGGCCCCGCCGACGACGCACACGGCGAGCAGCGCCAGACCGACGACGGTCGCGTCGTCGGCCAGCCGGCCTGCCGCGACGGTGCCCAGCGCCAGACCGACGGCGCCCGCGGTGAGCGCGAGCAGGGCGATGACGGCGGCCGGACCGCGCAGCCGGCGCCAGTCGAGCCGGCGTGCCGGGTCGGTCGGCTTCACGGGCGCAGGACGAGGCGACGCCTCAGGAACGGGCGTGGTCTCGGGGGTCCGGGGTGCGTCGATCATCGTTTCCCGAGGCTACGTCCAGACACCGACAGTCCCCGCCTCTTTTTCCACAGGAGCGACCAAGGTCACTCCACACGTGTCAGACCCTCAGGTCACCCGGGGGACCTGAGGGTCTGACACGTGCGAGGGGGCGGCGTCAGAGGGACGCGAGCGCCTCGTTGAAGGTGCTGCTCGGGCGCATCACCGCGGTGGCCTTGGCCTCGTCCGGGCGGTAGTAGCCGCCGATGTCGGCCGCCTTGCCCTGGACCGCGACGAGCTCGTCCACGATGGCCTGCTCACCGGCGGCCAGCGCCTCGGCGAGCGGCTTGAACGTGGCGGCCAGCTCGGCGTCGTCCGACTGCGCGGCGAGCTCGCGGGCCCAGTACAGGGCCAGGTAGAAGTGCGAGCCGCGGTTGTCGATGGTGCCCAGGCGGCGACCCGGGGAGCGGTCCTCGTCGAGGAACGTGCCGGTGGCGCGGTCGAGGGTGTCGGCCAGGACCTGGGCCCGGGTGTTGCCCTCGGTCACCGCGAGGTGCTCGAAGGACGCGGCCAGCGCGAAGAACTCACCGAGCGAGTCCCAGCGCAGGTAGTCCTCCTCGACGAGCTGCTGCACGTGCTTCGGCGCGGAGCCGCCGGCGCCCGTCTCGAAGAGACCGCCACCGTTCATCAGCGGCACGATCGACAGCATCTTGGCCGACGTGCCGACCTCGAGGATCGGGAACAGGTCGGTGTTGTAGTCGCGCAGCACGTTGCCGGTCACCGAGATCGTGTCCAGGCCCTGGCGGATGCGCGCGAGCGAGAACGCCGTCGCCTCAGCCGGGTTCATGACGTGGAGCTCGAGGCCGTCGGTGTCGTGCTCCGGCAGGTACTTCTCGAGCTTGCCGATCAGGTTGGCGTCGTGCGCGCGGCGGGAGTTCAGCCAGAAGACGGCGGGCGTGTCCGAGAGACGGGCCCGCGTAACGGCCAGCTTGATCCAGTCGCGGATCGAGGCGTCCTTGGTCTGGCAGGCGCGCCAGACGTCACCGGCGTGGACGGCGTGCTCCAGGAGCACGGCGCCGGAGCCGTCGACGACGCGGACGGTACCGTCCGTCTCGATCTCGAACGTCTTGTCGTGCGAGCCGTACTCCTCGGCCGCCTTCGCCATGAGGCCGACGTTGGGCACGGAGCCCATCGTGGCCGGGTCGAGGGCGCCGTTGACGCGGCAGTCGTCGATGACGGTCTGGTAGATCCCGGCGTAGGAGGAGTCGGGGATCACCGCGAGGGTGTCCGCCTCCTCGCCGTCGGGGCCCCACATGTGGCCGCCGATGCGGATCATGGCGGGCATCGAGGCGTCGACGATGACGTCGGACGGGACGTGCAGGTTGGTGATGCCCTTGTCGGAGTTCACCATGGCCATCTTCGGGCCGTCGGCCAGCGCGGCGTCGAACGCGGCGCGGATCTCGGCGCCGTTCGGCAGCGCGGCCAGGCCGGCGAAGATGCCGCCCAGGCCGTCGTTCGCCGACAGGCCGGCGGCGGCGAGGTCCTGGCCGTACTTGTCGAAGACCGGCTTGAAGAACGCGCGGACCACGTGGCCGAAGATGATCGGGTCGGAGACCTTCATCATCGTGGCCTTGAGGTGCACGGAGAACAGCACGCCCTCGGCCTTGGCCCGCTCGATCGACTCGGCGAGGAAGGCGTCCAGCGCGGCGGCGTCGAGGAACGTGGCGTCCACGACCTCACCGGCCAGCACGGGCAGCGACTCCTTGAGCACGGTCACGGTGCCGTCGGCGGCGACGTGCTCGATGCGCAGGGTGTCGTCGGCCTCGACGACCACGGACTTCTCGTTGGAGAAGAAGTCGTCGTGGCCCATGGTCGCGACGTTGGTCTTCGAGTCGGCCGACCACGCACCCATGCGGTGCGGGTGCGCCTTCGCGTAGTTCTTCACCGAGGCGGGGGCGCGGCGGTCCGAGTTGCCCTGGCGCAGCACCGGGTTGACAGCGGAGCCCATGACGCGGCCGTACCGCTCGCGCGCGTCCTTCTGCTCGTCGGTCACGACGCTCTCCGGGAAGTCCGGCAGGTCGTAGCCGAGGCCCTGGAGCTCGGCGATCGCGGCCTTCAGCTGCGGCACCGACGCCGAGATGTTCGGCAGCTTGATGATGTTGGCGGACGGGTCGTTCGCCAGCTCGCCCAGCTCGGCGAGCGCGTCCGAGAGACGCTGCTCCTCCGTGAGCCGCTCCGGGAACTGGGCGATGATCCGGCCGGCGAGCGAGATGTCGCGGGTCTCGACGTCCACACCGGCCTTGGCCGCGTACGCCGAGACGATCGGCAGGAACGAGTAGGTCGCCAGCAGCGGGGCCTCGTCCGTGTGGGTATAGATGATCTTCGACATGGGTGTGGCTGACTCCCCGGGATGTTGGAATGTGCCGATCTCTCGACATCAAGATACCTGAGGGTGCCGCGCGGACCTGAATCGCGACATCCCCAGGAGTACCGCGACAAGCGTGAAGCCGGCCACTCCGACCCACAAGGCGGGGCGGTAGCCGAGGTGGTCGGCGAGCAGACCGCCGGCCGGCGCACCGATCACGAGCATGGCCCGGTTGATGCTGCGGATGGTCGTGTTGGTCCGTGCCTGCAGGTGGTCGGGCGTCACGGCCTGGCGGTACCCCATCTCGTTCGCGTTCTCGAGACCCGTCGCCAGCCCGTACAGCCCCTGCCCGACGGCGATGGTCGCCACGGTCAGCCAGGTCGCCGTCGTCCCGGGCCCGTCCGACGACGACGACGTCGCGCCCGCCGGTGCCAGCGCGACGACCGCCCACGCCGGGACCATCGCGAAGCGCGCCGCGACGACCGTGCGCCCGGCTCCCCAGACCCGGCCCGCCCGCTCGGAGAGCAGCGCCCCGGCCAGCCCCGCGGCGCCCGCGGCCGCGAGCGCCAGCCCGAGCTGGAACGCCGTCATCCCGAGCCCGACGAGCGCGAACGGGGCGAGCACCGTGGTGACGATGCCGTTGCAGAGGAACCAGCCGTGCGTGGCGAGGGCCAGCGGCGCGAGCATGGTGTGCCGGTAGACCCAGCGCAGTCCCTCGCGGACGTCGTCGACCAGGCGCCGGGCCGCGGGCCGCAGGCCGCCGTCGGGCCGGGGCGTGCCGCGGGCCGGGCCGGGCTCGGGCACCTTGGCCCGCCAGACGGCGAACGCGGCGAACAGGTAGGTGGCCGCGTCGACGAGGACGGCGAGCGGCGCGCCGAGCGCCGTCGTCAGCGCGCCGCCGATCGCCGGGCCGGAGGCCTGGGCGACCGCGCCGGTCTGGTCGAGCCGGGCGTTGGCCCGCACCAGCGCGGTGCGGGGCACCAGGCGGGGCACGAAGGACTGCGACGCCGCGTCGTTGAGCAGCGAGGCCAGCCCGAGAAGTGCCATGAACACGGCGAGCACGGGGATGTTCAGCATCCCGGCCCACCAGAGCAGGGGCACCGCGCCGAGCAGGAGCCCCCGGACAAGGTCGGTGGCGATCAGCAGCGGGCGGCGCCGCCAGCGGTCGACGACCGCGCCCAGCACGAGGCCGAGCACGAGGTAAGGGACCCAGCGGGCCGCGTTGACGACGCCCAGCTCGGTGGCGCTCGCCCCGAGCGTGACGACGACGAGCACCTGCAGCGCGACGGTGGTGACGTAGGTGCCCAGCTCGGACACGGCCTCGCCCGCCCAGAACCACTTGAACGCACGCCCGAGCAAGCGGTGCCCCCTTCGTCGGCGTGGGTCTCGTCGGTCCTGGGCGGGCAGGCGGTCCGGCTAGATCAGGCCCAGGGCCCGCACCGCGTCGCGCTCCTCGACCAGCTCGGCGACGCTCGCGTCGATCCGGCCGCGGGAGAACTCGTCGATGTCCAGGCCCTCGACGATCTTCCACTCGCCCGTGCCGTCGGACGTCACGGGGAACGAGGACACGAGCCCCTCGGGCACGCCGTACTCGCCGGACGACCACAGGCCCGCCGACGTCCAGTCGCCCTCGGGGGTGCCGAGCGTCCAGTCGCGCACGTGCGCGATGGCCGCGTTGGCCGCCGACGCCGCCGACGACGCCCCGCGCGCCTGGATGATCGCGGCGCCGCGCTTGGCGACGGTCGGGATGAACTCGTCGGTGAGCCACGCGGTGTCGGCCGCGACGTCGGCGCCGGGGCGGCCGCCCACGTCGGCGCGGAACAGGTCGGGGTACTGCGACGCGGAGTGGTTGCCCCAGATCGTGAGCCGCTTGATGTCGGCGACGGGGGTCCCGGTCTTGGCCGCGACCTGCGAGAGCGCGCGGTTGTGGTCGAGCCGGGTCATCGCGGTGAACCGCGTGGCCGGCACGTCGGGCGCGTTGGACGCCGCGATGAGGGCGTTGGTGTTGGCCGGGTTGCCGACCACGAGCACGCGGACGTCGTCGGCCGCGCCGTCGTTGATGGCCCGGCCCTGCGGGCCGAAGATGCCGCCGTTCGCCTCGAGCAGGTCGGCGCGCTCCATCCCCGGGCCGCGCGGGCGCGCGCCCACGAGCAGGGCGACGTTGACGCCGTCGAACGCCTTGACCGGGTCGTCGAAGATCTCGACGCCGGCCAGGTTCGGGAAGGCGCAGTCGTCGAGCTCCATGGCGGTGCCCTCCGCGGCGGCGACCGCCTGCGGGATCTCGAGGAGTCGGAGCCGTACCGGCACGTCCGGGCCGAGCATCTCGCCCGCTGCTATGCGGAAGAGGAGCGCGTACCCGATCTGGCCAGCGGCTCCGGTGACGGTGACATTCACGGGTTCAGTCATGACCCCACTCTTGCATCCACCGACCCGCCTCGCCCAGCCCCTGGCCCGATCCGAGTTACGCCTGGTAATCGACGCGAGTACGGTGAAGAAAATACCCGCGCGTATCCAGGGTTTGTTCAGGTGGGTAATGGCAGGATGTGCGCGACATCGCACTGCACGCCGCCATGACGCGCACCGGAAGGTGTGCCACTGAAAGGAACAGACTTCATGTCCCAGGACCTCGCCGCGACCAGCGGCGTCACCGAGGTCGAGGAGCGGTCGCCCAGCCTGCTCTCCCGCCTGCTCGCCGAGACCTTCGGCACGTTCCTGCTGACGCTCGTGATCGTGGGTGTGCTCGTCTACAGCCCGCTGAACACCGTCGGCGGGCTCGGCGTGGCGCTCGGTGCGGCATTCGCCTACATCGCGGGCGCCGCGACCGTCGGCCGTGTCTCCGGTGCGCACTTCAACCCGGCCATCTCGCTGGGCGCCTGGCTCAGCGGCCGTATCTCGGTCACGAGCATGTTCAGCTACTGGGGCGCCCAGCTCGTCGGCGCCATCCTGGCCTCCGCCGTGCTGTTCGCGACCGTGCCGCAGCCGCTGCTCGCGCTGCTCGGCAAGGAGAACACCTCCGACGCCTTCGACGCGGCCGTCAACGGCTTCTCCCAGCACTCCCCGCTCTACCTGCAGACGCAGGGCCAGGCCCAGTTCGACTGGCTCCCGGCGCTGCTCGTCGAGGTCATCATCTCCGCCGTGCTCGTGGGCGTGTACCTGGGCGTGCACGACCGCCGCAGCAAGATCGGCTACGCCCCCGTCGCCGTGGGCAGCGCCATCGCCGCCCTCTCGCTGGTCTCGTGGTTCGTCACCAACACGGGCATGAACCCGGCCCGCTCCACCGCCGCGGCGCTGTTCGCGAACAACTGGGGCGCCGACGGCTCCGGCCGCCAGCTCTGGCTGTTCTGGCTCGCCCCGCTGGTCGGCGCCGCGCTCGCCGCGCTGTTCTACCGCGCCTTCGCCTCGGTCGAGCCCGAGGAGCTGGAGCTCGACGAGGACGACGACGAGGACGACGCTCCTGAGCTCGTCGCCGCGCAGTCGGCCCCCGCGGCCACGACGACGGAGACCTCCCCGGTGACGGAGGAGAAGGCCGCCGAGCCCGTCGCCGAGCCGGCCACCGAGCCGGAGAAGAAGAACGACGACAAGGCCTGACCGCTCGCAGCACCCGTACGACACCGGGGCCGCACCTTCCGTCCGGGAGGTGCGGCCCCGGCGTCGTACGGGTCGTATGTCCCGGGGAAGGGGCGGCGGGCAGACGGCGGTCCATCGGGTGAAGTCGGCTCACGAAACGGTCACACCGCCACGACGAGGGCGGATCACCTGATAGAGATCAGCCGTGACCGTCCCCCCACCCGTTCCGCGGCTGCCCCTGCACCGCGGCTGGATCATCGCCTGCGCGATCCTGTTCTGGCCGCTCGCCGTCGCCGCCGTGCTCGCTGCCAACCAGGCAGCACGCGCCATCGGCGCCGGAGACACGGCGACCGCTGCCCGGGAGGCGCAGACCGCCCGCAACCGCGCCCGGACCGGGGTGCTGGTCGGCTCGATCTGGACGGTGCTCGT
This sequence comes from Promicromonospora sukumoe, assembly GCF_014137995.1. Taxonomy (NCBI): domain Bacteria; kingdom Bacillati; phylum Actinomycetota; class Actinomycetes; order Micrococcales; family Promicromonosporaceae; genus Promicromonospora; species Promicromonospora sukumoe. Next base: position 849,380 of record NZ_JACGWV010000003.1, on the reverse strand, counting down.
CCTCGCGGTCAACGCCCCGCTCGCCGTGCTGGGCATGCACTACGCGCCCGGCCTGCTCGACCAGGCAGGCCTCAGGACTGCACCGGAACAGCCGGTCGCCGAGTCCTACCGCACGGCCGCGGCGCCGGAGCGCGAGCCGATCTCGGTCGACCCGCTCGACCTGCGGACCGGCGACTGCTTCATGGCGCCCGACTGGGACTCGCCCTGGGCGGGTATCGACGTCATCCCCTGCAGCCGCCTGCACGACGGACAGGTGATCGGGGTCATCGAGCACCACCAGATCGATTTCCCCGGCAGCGCGGCCCTCGAGGACGACTTCTGGTACGACTGCTGGTCCTGGTACGAGACCTACTCGGGGCGAGAGGCCGTGGACAGCTCCCCGGTGTGGTCGTTCCAGCCCACCCGGGAGGACTGGGCCGCGGGCGACCGCACGAGCGTGTGCTTCATCGAGGCGTTGTACCCCGTGGAGGGTGAGTTCTCGGCCCACCCGCAGGTCTTCGAGCTGAAGGTCAACTCATGAGCGACCCGACCCTGCCTCCGCTGGTGCCGCCGAGCGGGCCTGCGACCACTCCGCCGCAGACTCCGCCACAGCACCACGGGACCGCCGTACCCCACGTCCCCGACCCGTACGCCCCGCTCCCGCTCCGCCCCGGTGTTCGCCCGCCCGGGCCTGTGGCCCATCCGCCGGCGTTCCGACCCGCGGCCGAGCCGTCCACCGGCGCGGGCTGGACCGTGGTCGGGCTGCTGTCCTGGTGGCCGTTCGGCGTCACGGCCTACCCGCACACCCAGCGGGCGACGGCGGCCCTGGCCGCCGGCGACCGCGAGCAGGCCGCCGCCGAGGGGGCGAAGGCACGCCGGATCGGGATCGCCGGCCTCGTGTTCGCGATCGTGATCACCTGCGCAGCGGTGGTCGCGATGACGGCCGGGCTCCTCGCGCTGGGCTTCTGGACGGCGTCGCAGGAGGACCGGACGGAGTCGGCGACGAGCTACGCCGCCGACGACGAGCCCGGGTCCGGCCCGGAGGCGGGGACCGACGTATGGGAGCTGCGCGAGGGTGACTGCTACCTCACAGAGGGCCTGACCGATGTGGTGCGGACCGTCGACGTCGTGCCGTGCGACGAGCCGCACGGCGGCGAGCTGTTCGACATCACGTACGTGGCCGACAAGGTACTGGTCCAGAACGACGACGGCAGCTACCCGGACTACCCGGGTGACGCGTGGATGGCCCGGTACGCCGACGAGGTCTGCCTGGCCGAGCTGGAGAAGCAGAACGGGACGCTCGCGGAGCGCTCGAACCTGCACCGCTGGCACATGGCGCCGGACGCCTGGGACTGGCGCACGATGGACCGGCGGATCGCCTGCCTGGTCGAGTCGGACACGGACCTGACCGGACGCGTGGGCAGCTCGTAGGGAGGCCGCCGTCTTCCACCGCGAAACCTCCCACCGCTACGATCGCGCATCATGGCCGACACCACGCAGACTCCCCGCGACGCCACCGAGCCCGACGGGGCGGAACCGCAGGTGACGGACCCCGAGGACGGCGAGGCGACGAAGCCCGAGTCGTCCGGGGCCCCGGAGGACGGGCCGGGCGAGGACGGACCGGACGAGGGTGGTCCGGACGAGGGACCGGGCGAGGACGAGCCGGACGAGGGCGGGACCGCGGACGCCGCGGACGCCGACGAGGACGGCGACCCCTACGAGCTCCCGTACCCGACCCGCGTGGGCTGGGTCGTCGCCGCGTTCCTGTTCTTCTGGCCGCTCGCGATCCCCGCGCTCGTGCAGTCGATGCGCACGGCCGAGGCCAACGGCACGGGCAACGCGCGCCGGGCGAAGAAGTCGTCGGTCCGCACGCTCGACTTCTCGCTGGGCGCCGTCACCGTGGGCGTGCTGAGCGTCGCCGGCCTGTGGATCGCGATCGCCGCGGCGCCCACGTACGCGTCGTCGCTCCCGCCCGGGGTCGTCGCGGCGGCCCGGTCGTTCGTCCCGCCGGCCCTGGCGGGCCCGCTCGGCATCACGCTGCCCGACGACGGCCCCGCGGTCGCCGAGCCGTCGTACTCCCCCACGCCGACCGACGACCCGTTCGCGACGACCGACCCGTACGCCACGGACCCGTACGAGGACCCGGCGGACGCGTCGGACCTGCTGCCCACCCCGGGTGCCGAGGGCGCGCTCGAGCCGAGCGGGGAGCCGACGGCGACGTCGGACGGCGCCGCGACCGCCGAGGCGGAGATCCCGGACCTGCAGGTGGGCGACTGCATCGACACGGCGGCGACGTCGGGCCAGACCACGCTGTACCGGATCCCGGTGGTGCCGTGCACGACCGCGCACGGCGGCGAGATCTACGCGGAGACGACGGCGGAGGACAGCCTCGCGCAGGGCGGGCAGCCGCCCACGCAGCAGGCGCTGTGGGACGCCGCGGACGCGTACTGCTATCCGCAGTTCACCAAGTACGTGGGCCTGCGGTGGGCCCAGTCGGAGCTGCTCTACTGGCCGATCGCGCCGTCGGAGGAGAGCTGGGCCGAGGGCGACCGTCGCATCCTGTGCGTGGTCGAGTCGGAGCAGCCGGTGACGGGCACGCTCAAGGGCGCAGACCGCTAGGCGGGACGCCCGGCGTCGGACGGCTCGGCGTCAGATGCTGGGCGTCAGATGTGCTGAGCGTCAGATGCTGGGCGTCAGATGTGCTGAGCGTCAGATGCTGGGCGTCGCGACGGCGAGGATGCCGATCAGCACGGCCGTCGAGCCGTACAGGATGATGTCGACGGTCCGGCTGCGGATGACCAGGCCGACGGGGCTGTCGAGCACCGCGCGGAAGATCGCGCAGACCACGAGCACCACGCCGATGCCGATCGCCCCGGCGCGCGCGCCGGCGAACATCCCGAGCAGCACCGAGATGCCGACGCCGCCGAGGACGAGCCAGATCGCGAGGTTGCTGCGGTGCGGCTCCGCCGGACTCACGTCGGAGTCCTCGCCGCTGGCTGGCTCACTGCGGTCGAGCTCCTGGCTGGTCGTCGTGATGGCCGTCAGAAGGTCGGCCGGTCCGGTGCGTTCGAGCGTAGCGGTTCCGACCGGGCCCGGCTCGAGGAGCGTCGTGGCACCGCCCGGTGCGCCGGGCGTCGTCCGCATCTCACTGAGATCCACGGGACGAGACTACAACCGAAACGTCGCGATTCTGCAGGACCGTGACCTGCTTGCAACCTGATCCGAAGCACATTCCCAGGTTGGCGGCCTGCGAGCTACCGTGAGGTCCATGCCGTCCCCTTCAGGTCAGGTCCCCAGCAGCGTGGTCGTCGTGGGTGCGGGGCTGGCGGGCGCACAGACCGCCGCCGCGCTGCGCAAGCACGGTTTCGAGGGGCACCTGACGGTGCTCGGCGCGGAGGGCCTGCCGCCCTACGACCGCCCGCCGCTGTCCAAGGAGCTGCTCAAGCGCACCGAGCCGGTCTGGCTCGCCGACGACCTCGGGACCGATCTCACCGCCCTCGTCGACGACCTGCGGCTCGCGGACCCGGCGACCCGCCTCGAGGCGGACCAGGAGCGGGTCGTGGTGCGGACGGCGTCGGGCGACGACGTGGTGGCCGACGCCGTGGTGCTCGCCTGCGGCAGCGCTCCCCTGCGCCCCGCGGGCTGGGACGCCGCAATGACTCTGCACACGGCGCCGGACGCGGAGCGGCTCCGTGCCGCCGTCGCCGTGCCGGGCATGCGGCTCGTGGTGGTCGGCGCGGGCTGGATCGGCGCGGAGGTGGCGGGCGTCGCCGCGGGCGCGGGCGCCCGGGTGACAGTCGTCGAGGCGGGCCCGGTGCCGCTGGAGCGGCAGCTCGGCCGCACGGTCGGCGGCCTGCTCACCCCCTGGTACGACGCCGCCGGGGTCACGCTGATCACGGGTGTCGCCGTCGAGAAGGTGCTGCCCGGGCCTGCGGACGGCGCCCCTGGGGCGGGCAGCGTGGTGCTCGCGGACGGCCGGGTGCTGGAGGCCGACCTGGTGCTCGCCGCCGTGGGGGCGCGGCCGGCGTCGCGCTGGCTCGCCGGCTCCCTGCCGCTGGAGACGAACGGCGGGCTGCGGGTCAACCGTGCCGGCCGGTTCATGGGCGTGCACTCCCCGACCGACCCGGCGGGCCGGCTGCACCTCGACGCGCTGCGCCGGGTGTGGGCGGTGGGCGACATCGCGACCCGGGAGCACCCGGTGTTCGGGCCGGTGCCGGGCGGGCACTGGTCGGCCGCCCTGCACGACCCCGAGGTGACCGTCCGGGCCCTGCTCGGCCTCGACGAGCGCGCCGCCGAGCCCGACCACGTGCGCGAGCGGCTCGGCCTCGTGCCGATCCCCGCGCACGCGCCGTACGTCTTCTCGCAGCAGCTCGGGCACGACCTCGCCCTCTTCGGCGTGCCCTCCCCGTTCGACGACGTCGTCCTGCGCGGGACCCCCACGGCGTCGGGCGGATGGGCGGCCCTGTACCTGGAGAACGCGCTCGACCGGCACCCGCGCCGCACCGCGGACGGGCACCGCGTGGCGACCGTGCGGGCGGTGCTGCTGGTCGACTCGCCGCGCGAGGTGGGGCAGGTGCGCAAGCTGATGAACCGCAGCGTGCCGCTGACGGTCGACCTGGACCGCGCGCTGGACCCGGCGACCAGGCTCAAGGACGCCGTCGTCTGAGCCGGAGGTGCAGCGCAGGGTGGGGGCCGAGGAACGAGGCGCCCGCCCGGAGCGGAACCGCAGGCTCAGACGACCAACAAGCAACGCCTGACCGATCTCGCTGGTCGAGGCCTCTCCTTCGAGACCTAAGTTTCTTCGCTTTCGACTGCCGCAAAGCGAAGAAACTTAGGTCTCGAAGGAGAGAGCCGCTCGCTGGTCGAGCTTGTCGAGACCTGGTGAGGTCTCGACAAGCTCGACCAGCGGAGGGACGACTCGACCGGCGGAGGGTGCCAGATCGGGAACGACGTCAGTGCGCGAAGTGGCGGGTGCCCGTGAGGTACATCGTGACGCCGGCCGTCTCGGCAGCCTTGACGACCTCCTCGTCGCGGATCGAGCCACCCGGCTGCACGACGGCGGTGACCCCGGCGTCGAGCAGCACCTGCAGGCCGTCGGCGAACGGGAAGAACGCGTCCGACGCCGCGACGGCGCCACGGGCCCGCTCGACAGGACCGGACTCGCCGTCGGCCAGGGTGTTGGCGCGCTCGACGGACAGGCGGCACGAGTCCACGCGGTTCACCTGGCCCATGCCGATGCCGACCGCGGCCCCGTCGCGCGCAAGCAGGATCGCGTTCGACTTGGCAGCCCGCACGGCCTTCCACGCGAACGCGAGGTCGGCGAGCACCTCGGGTGACGCCGCCTCGCCGGTCGCCAGCGTCCAGTTCTCGGGGCTGTCGCCGTCGGCCTGGAACCGGTCGGTCGCCTGCATGAGCAGCCCGCCGGAGATGGGCCGGGTCTCGACGGCGCCGGCGGGCGCCTCGGGGACCACGAGCAGCCGGATGTTCTTCTTGGCCTGGAGGATCTCCAGCGCCTCGGGCTCGAAGCCCGGGGCCACGACGACCTCGGTGAACACCGGGGCGATCTGCCGGGCCGCCGCCGCGGTGACGGTGCGGTTCGCGGCGATCACGCCGCCGTACGCGCTGACCGGGTCGGTCGCGTGGGCCCGGGCGTGCGCCTCGGCGATGTCGGTACCGACCGCGATGCCGCAGGGGTTGGCGTGCTTGATGATCGCGACGGCGGGGCCCTCGTGGTCCCAGGCGGCGCGCCACGCGGCGTCGGCGTCGACGTAGTTGTTGTAGCTCATCGCCTTGCCGTGCAGCTGCTCGGCCTGGGCGAGGCCGGTGACGCCGTCGCCGCGCGTGTAGAGGGCGGCGCGCTGGTGCGGGTTCTCGCCGTAGCGGAGCACGTCGGCGCGCTCCCAGGTGCCGCCGACCCAGGCGGGGAAGCCGGTCGAGACCGGACCGTCGGCGCCGTCGACCGCGTCCGTCGGGGAGACGACGGAGCCCATCCAGGACGCCACGGCGACGTCGTAGGTCGCGGTGTGCACGAACGCGGCGGCGGCGAGCGCCTTGCGCTGGGCGTAGGTGAAGCCGCCGGCACGCACGGCGGCGGCGACGTCGTCGTACCGGGCCGGGTCCACGACCACGGCGACGGACGGGTGGTTCTTCGCGGCGGCGCGCACCATGGACGGCCCGCCGATGTCGATCTGCTCGACGACGGCGTCCGGCCCGGCGCCCGACGCGACCGTGGCCGCGAACGGGTAGAGGTTCACGACGACGAGCTCGAACGGCGAGATCTCGAGCTGCGCGAGCTGGTCGAGGTGGTCCTGCTTGCGGGTGTCGGCCAGGATGCCGGCGTGCACGCGCGGGTGGAGCGTCTTGACGCGGCCCTCGAGGCACTCGGGGAAACCCGTGAGCTCCTCGACCGGCGTGACGGGGATGCCCGCGTCGGCGATCTTGGACGCGGTGGAGCCGGTGGAGACCAGCTCGACGCCGGCGTCGTGCAGCGCCGTGGCGAGCTCGATCAGGCCGGTCTTGTCGTAGACGCTCAGCAGCGCGCGCCGGACGGGGCGCTGCGAGTCGTCGGTGAGCTGGACGTCAGGGGTGGACGGGGCGCCGGACATGGCGGTTCTCCTCGGAAGTAGCCTCGTGGAAAACCCTGGCACCCAGGCGGGCGGCGCGCATCACGGGTCGGTCGGCCGCTCCCCGGTGGTGACCCACCCTCGCCAGTCACGGCCAGGTGCAGTCTAGCGGTGGCCGGAAGGTGCCGTTCCGCCCCGGGGTCTTGCGGCCCTCCGGGGGCACGGGAGTAGGTTGTGCCCCAACCGGACAACGTCGTCCGGTAGCGCCGGGAGACCGGCGCCGGGCAACCGGAGGGATCGCGCGATGACGCACGAGGAAGTGGTCGACGTACTGGTCGCGGGGACGGGCGCCGCCGGGCTCAGCGCGGCGATCGCCGCGGCCGACGCCGGGGCGAAGGTGCTGGTCGTGGAGTCGGCGGACCGGTGGGGCGGCACCACGATGCGCAGCGGCGGCGGGCTGTGGCTGCCGGACAACCCGGTGATGCGACGCGCGGGGATCGCCGACTCCCGCGCGGAGGCGCTGACGTACCTGGAGGCGGCGATCGGCGACGTCGGCCCCGCGAGCTCGGCCGCGCGCCGGGAGGCGTTCGTGGACACCGTCGACGAGCTGGTCACCGCGCTGGAGGGGCACGGCGTGCGGTGGTCGACGGCGAAGAAGTACCCCGACTACTACCCCGAGCGGCCCGGCGGCAAGATCGGCCGGTCCATCGAGCCCCGGCCGTACGACACGCGGCGGCTCGGCGACTGGATCGAGCGGTCCCGCGTCAAGGACGGCGTGCCGCTCGCCGTCATGAACGACGACTTCTACGAGCTGGGCCGGGCCTGGTCCACGCCGTCGGGCTTCGTCCGCGGGGCGCGGCTGGTGTTCCGCGTGCTGGGCGGCCTGCTCACCGGCAAGAAGCAGGTGGGCATGGGGGCGGCGCTGGCCTGTTCCCTCATGGAGGTCGTGCGGGCGCAGGGCACGGAGGTGCGGCTGAGCACGCCGCTGACCGAGCTCCTGGTGGAGGACGGCGCCGTGGTGGGCGCCGTCGTCGGCATGCCGCAGGCCCGGCGCACCGTCCGCGTGACCGGCGGCGTCGTGCTGGGCGCGGGCGGGTTCGCCCACCGGACCCGGTGGCGCGAGAAGCACCACGGCGTGCCCGGCTGGAGCGCCGCGTCCGAGGACGACCAGGGCACGGGCATCGAAGCCGGGGCCGACGCCGGCGGCGCGCTCGCTCTGATGGACGACGCCTGGTGGGGCGCGGGCGTGGACAACAGGGGCCAGGGGATGCACGGCTTCGTGCTGTCCGAGCGGTCCATGCCGTACTCGATGGTCGTGGACTCCTCCGGCGCCCGGTACGTCAACGAGTCCACGAGCTACATCGACTTCGGCCACGCGCTGCTGGAGCGGGACCCGCAGGTGCCGGCGAACCCGTCGTGGCTGGTCATGGACGTGCGCGCGCGGCGTCGGTACCTCAACACGTCACTCCTGGCCGGCCGACGGCGGTACGTCGACGACGGCACCCTCGTCTACGCGGACACCCTCGCTGAGCTGGCGGACACGCTCGGCCTGGACCCGCGGACCTTCCGGGACACGGTCGCGCGGTTCAACGGGTTCGCCCGGACCGGCAAGGACACCGACTTCGGCCGCGGCGACTCCGGTTACGACCGCTACTACTCCGACCCCACCGTCCGGCCCAACCCGAACCTCGGCGCGATCGAGCGCGGACCCTTCTCCGCGCTGCGGATCGTGCCCGGCGACCTGGGCACCAAGGGCGGGCTGCTCACCGACGAGCACGCGCGGGTGCTGCGCGAGGACGGCTCAGCGATCCCGGGCCTGTACGCGGCGGGGAACACCACGGCGTCCGTGATGGGGCGCACCTACCCCGGGCCCGGGTCGACGATCGGCCCGGCGGCCGTGTTCGGCTGGATCGGCGGGCAGCAGGCGGCGGGGAGGCGGGACTAGGGCGCGGGCCGCGTGCTACGCGGCGTCGGGGATGCGGACCTCCAGGCCCAGCAGCTCCCAGGCGCGCCGCGCGCGGCGCACGCGGTCCTCGCCCTCGGCCTGCGACAGGCCGCCGGCCATCATGGCGACGGCGAGCAGCAGGTCGTCCGACGTCGTCCCGGCGGGGACGTCACCGGAACCGGTCGCGCCCGCCAACCGGGTACCCAGGGCGGCGGCGACCCGCTCGCCCAGGGCGACGATCCGCTCGTCCGCGGGCACCCGCGACCGCACCAGGTCCACGAAGCCCACCGAGTCGACGGCGTTCCGCGTGACCAGCCCGAGCAGGTCGGCCAGGTCGGCGTCAGGGGTTGCGGCAAGCTCCTCGACGGCGACGACCTGCTCCTCGAACACCGCGACCACGAGGTCCAGCCGGTCCGGGAAGTGCCGGTACAGGCTCCCCTGCCCGACGCCGGCCCGCTTGGCGACCGCGCTCAGCGGCGCGTCCGTCCCGCCGGACCCGAAGATCTCGCGGGCCGCGGCCAGCAGCGCCGCGCGGTTTCCCGCGGCGGCGCGGGGGCCGAGGTTGGGCGCCCCGCCGCGGCGCGTCGTGCCGTGCGGGACGGCGGTGCCGTGCGGAAGGGCACCGGGGCGGGGGTCGCGGAGTACGCCGGTCATGGGGCTATCCTAGAACCGGACAGTGTTGTCCGGTATCCACCCCGTCCGAGGAGCGCACCATGGCACTGACCCCCCGATCGACCGTCGGCGACTGGCTCGACCACCCCGTCGGTGGCCCGATCCTGACCGCATTTCTCGCCCAGGGCGGCGCGACGCCGGACTCGCTGGCCCCCACTCGCGGGCTGGCGCTGGAGCAGCTCGTCGCGATGTCCGGCGGCAAGTTCCCCGCCGAGGCCCTCGACGCCCTGGTCGCGGCGTACTGGGAGGCGGCACCCGAGGAGGCCGCGGCGGGCGACGCGGCTGCTGCGGCCGGCGAGACGGCGGGCGGCGAGCCCGCCGCGGCCGGCTGGGCCGAGCAGATCACGCCGGGCCGCTTCGCCGGGCAGACCGTCGTCGTGACCGGCGCGGCCTCCGGCATCGGCCGGGCCGTCGCCTCCCGTGTGGCCCGTGAGGGCGGGCGCGTGATCGCCGCCGACCTCTCGGCCGAGAAGCTCGACGAGGTCGCCGCCGGCTTGACCGGGCTGCCGTCCGGGGCCCAGATCATCCCCGTGGCGGGCGACATCTCGCGCCAGGACGACGTCGAGCGCATCGCCGCCGCGGCCGGCGAGCGGGTGGACGCGCTCGCGAACATCGCCGGGATCATGGACGACATGTCGGCGGTGCACGAGGTGAGCGACGCCCTGTGGGAGCGGGTGCTGCGCGTGAACCTGGAGGGCACCATGCGGCTGAGCCGCGCCGTCGTGCCCGGGATGCTGACGGCGAAGGAGGGGCGCATCGTGAACGTCGCCTCCGAGGCCGGGCTGCGCGGCTCGGCCGCCGGCGTCGCCTACACGGCGTCCAAGCACGCGGTCGTGGGCCTGACGAAGTCGAGCGCCGTGATGTACGCGAAGCACGGCATCCGCACCAACGCCGTCGCGCCCGGCGGCGTCGCCACGGGCATCCCGGTGCCCGGGCAGGCTGAGTTCGGCGCCCCGGTGCTGCGGCCCCACCAGGTCAACATCCTCAGCCTCGCCATGGCCGAGGAGCTCGCCGCCACCATCACGTTCCTGCTGTCGAAGGACTCGGTGAACCTGAACGGGGCGATCATCGCGGCGGACGGCGGCTGGTCCGCCGTCTGACCCCTCCCCTCCCCTCCCCTCCCTTCCCCTTCCTCCGTGTCAGACGCTCAGGCCCCCCGGGGGACCTGAGCGTCTGACACGGGCCGCGTTACTCCAGCGCGTCGGCCGCCCAGGTGTCCGGGAGGCCGACCCGCCACAGCGGGCGCACCAGGAACATCGCCAGGAACAGCACGGTCCACGCGGCGGCGAAGCACCACATCGCGGCGCTGATCCCGACGCCGTCGAGGAGCAGGCTGCCGACGAGCGGCGCCGTCGGGCCGGCCACCAAACCTGTCAGCCCCAGCGTCGCGGCCATCCGGCCCTGCATCCGGCCCGGCGTGATGGCCGTGACGTACGAGAGCATCCCGGCGTTGAGGGCGGGCGCGAACAGCATCATCCCGGTAAGCGCCGCGACGAACCCCCAGTACGTGGGGAACAGCGCCATCACGACGACGGCGACGCCGGAGACGCCGAGCGCCAGCACGGTCAGGACGCTCACCCGCACCCGCCGGACGAGCGCGCCCGCGAGGACCGAGCCCGTCAGCACACCCACGCCGACCGCCGTGTTGACCAGGCCGATGAGCGCGGGCGCCGTGCCGGTGCTGACCAGGTGCAGGTTGATCGCGACCATCATGCCGTTCAGAACCACGTTGACCAGCATGAACAGCCAGATCGTGGCGCGCAGCAGGGGCACGGCGAACACGTACCGGAGCCCGGCCCGGAGCGCGGCGACCGGATGCTCGGCGCGTGCGGCGCCGAGGTCGCCGTTGAGCGGTTCGCGCACCAGGGAGGTGGTGACGACGGCGACGAGCCGGCCCGCCGCGGAGACCACGAAGGGCAGCACCGTGCTCATACCGTAGAGCAGCCCGCCGAGCGGGCCCTGGAGCAAGGCGGCCGCGGCGTCGCGCCCCTGGGCCACGGACATCGCCTGGCCCAGGTGCTCCGTACGGACGACGGCGTGCAGCGCGGCCGTGCCCGCAGGGTCCAGCAGGGAGCCGACGGCGGACGACACGAACAGGGCCGCTGCCAGGTGCGGGGCGGTGATCGAGAGCCCGTCCGCCAGCCCCGCGACCACGACCGTGGCCCAGGCGAGGGCCGCGACCGCGCCGCCGGCCATGATGAGCCGACGCCGGTCCACGCGGTCCACGATCACGCCGGCCGGGAGGGTCATGAGCACCGACCCGAGCTGGCCGACGAACGAGATCACCCCGGCCTGGACCACGGACCCCGTGATCGCGAACGCGGCGAGCGGCACTGCGAAGGCGCCGACGGCGGCTCCCACGTCCTCGGCCGTCGCGCCCGTCAGGAGCAGGCGGTAGGAGCGGTTCTTCCAGAGGCTGGGCGCCGTCTCGGTGGGCACCTCGCCCGGCATCCGGGCCTCGTCCGTCGTCATGCCGCACACCATAGTTCCGCAATTTGAATTGCGCAATGGATCTTGCGCAATTCGAGATGCACGCTCTTGCTAGCCTGACGGCATGCCGAAGGAGCCCCTCCAGATCACCGACCCGGAGACCCTGCGCGCCATGGCGCACCCGCTCCGGCAGCGGATCCTGGTCGAGCTCAACGTCCGCGAGCACGCCCGGGCGGCCGACCTCGCCCGGTCGCTGGGCGAGCCGGCCAACTCGATCAGCTTTCACCTCCGGGTGCTCGCGAGGCACGGGTTCATCGAGGAGGCGCCCGAGCTCGCCCGCGACAAGCGGGACCGGGTGTGGCGGCCCGTCGTGGAACGGTTCGTCGTCGACCGCAACATCGCGGGCGCCGAACGCGTCATCGAGCCGTACCTGCACTGGCTGCGCGACATGTTCCTCCGCGACCGGGACGCACCCGGCGCGCGAGACGACCTGCACGAGGGTGTCGCGTCGGCCGGGTTCTTCACCCGGGAGGAGGCCGAGGAGATGACGGCCGAGGTCCTGACCGTGCTGGAGAAGTGGTCGGAGCGCACCAGCGCTGCCAAGCGTGCCGATCCCGACGACCCGAGGCGCCGGTACTACCAGCTCCTCTTCGCCATCGGCCCGCGCGCCGTGGACACCCCACCGGAGGCTTGAACCGGCTCAGCAGTCGCTCTCCAGCGCGTCGTCCGCCCACGTGCCGGGGCGCCCGATCCGCATCAGCGGGCGGGTGCACGCCAGCGCGACGAGGACGGCGACCATGGCGCCGACCATGACCCACAGCGTGACGCCGATGCCCCAGCCCTCCAGGAGCGCGCTGCCCAGCACGGGCGCGGTGGGCGCGGCGATGAGGCCGGTCAGCCCGAGCAGCGACGTCGCGCGGCCCATCATGCGGTCCGGGATGATCACCGTGAGGTAGCCGGTGAAGCCCGCGTTGAGCGCCGGGTAGAGGAAGACGCCGACCGCGAGCATCGACACGAACACCCAGTACGACGGCGCCAGCGCCATGACGACCAGCGCCGCGGCGAGCGTCCCGATCGCGAGCAGCCCGAGCCGGCCGACGCGGGTGCGCCGCACGATCGGGCCGGCGACGATCGCGCCGGCCAGCATGCTGACGCCGGCGCACGCGTCGACCAGGCCGATGAGCCGCGGGTCGGTGCCGGTGCGGACCAGCTCCAGGTTCACGGCCACGACCAGGGCGATCGCGGTGAGATTGAGCAGGGTGATCAGCACCAGCACCGCGCGGAACAGCGGCACGGCGCCCACGAAACGCAGGCCCTCGCGGAGGTCGGCGAGCGGGTGGCTCCGCTGGGTCCGCTCGCCGTTGAGCGGCTTGCGCACGAACGACACGGCGACGACCTCGATCAGGTGCCCCAGCACGGACGCCACGAACGGCAGCACGTGCGCCATGCCGTACAGGAACCCGCCCACGGGACCCGCGAACAGCGCGACCGCCGCCATCCGCCCCTGGTTCACGGCCATCGCGTTCGCCATCTGGGCGGGCGGGACGACGGCGCGCAGCGCGCCGCCCGACGCCGGGTTCACGAACGCGCTCACCATCGACGACCCGAACAGGACCGCCGCCAGGTGCCACGCGCCGAGGGTCCCCACCAGCCCGGCCGCGACGACCGTCGCCCACAGGACGGTCCCCGTCGCGGCGGCGACCACCAGGAGCGCGCGGCGGTTGACCCGGTCCGCGACGACGCCCGCGGGGAGCGTGGCCAGCAGCGCACCCGCCTGGCCGATGCCGCTGATCAGCCCCGCCTGCCCCACCGAGCCCGTGACCTCGAACGCCAGCAGCGGGATCGCGAACGTACCGACCCCGGCGCCGATCGCCTGCGCGAACCGCCCGGTCGTCAGCAGCAGATAGGCGGTGTTGCGCCGCAGGGGCGGTTCGGGGGTGCCCGGGTCCGGGGTCGCGAGAGCCGGCGTCACGACCACCGAACTCTCAAGATCGGCAGAACCCGCCGTCGTCGTCTCCCCAGTCACGCTGCACAACGTACCGGGTGAAATGTCCGCCTGATGACGCCGCGTGACTCGGGCGCCGCGGCCTCGTCAGTGGCCGATGGATGCCTTGCGGCCCGTGACGTGGAGGCCCTCGCGGGCCAGGCGGCCGACCGTCTCGACCAGCAGCGCGCGCTCGGCGACCTTGATCCGCTCGGTCAGGGTGGGCTCGTCGTCGGTGTCGAGCACGGGCACGGCGGTCTGGGCGACGATCGGGCCGGTGTCGACGCCGTCGTCGACCAGGTGCACCGTGCAGCCCGTGACCTTGACCCCGTGGGCGAGCGTGTCGCGCACCGGGTGCGCGCCGGGGAAGCTGGGCAGCAGCGCCGGGTGCGTGTTGATCATCCGGCCCTCGAACTTGCGGACGACGCCCGGCGCCAGGATGCGCATGAACCCCGCCAGGATCACGTAGTCGGGCTGGAACACCGTGATCGCCTCGAGCACGCCGTCGTTCCAGGCCGCGCGGTCGTCGAAGTCCTTCAGCGCGACGACGGCGGACGCCACCCCGGCGTCGCGCGCGAGGTCGAGCGCCCCCGCGGCCGGCCGGTCGGTGACGAGGCCGACGACGCGCGCGCCGTAGGCGGCGTCGTCGTGCGCGGCCAGGAGTGCCGCGAGGTTGGATCCGCCGCCCGAGGCGAGCACCACCAGGCGCTTGGCGGATGTGGACTCGACGGGGTGACCGGAGGGCGTCTGCACGGGCCCCAGCCTACTTTCCCGGGCCCGTCCCGCGTGCGTCGTCGGCGTCGGCGCCGACGTCGCTCGGCTTTCGCCAGGGATCAGGTCCCGGGTCCGAGTCCGGGTCCGAGACCGCGTACGCCTGGGTCCGCGCCCAGTCGCCGGCAGGACCCGCGCCCTCACCTGGCGAACCCGCGTCCGGGCCGACGGCGTCCCGCGGGTCCGGATCGCCGTCCGACGTCGCGCCCCCATCCCCGTCGTCGCCGTCGCCGTCCGAAGCGGGCGAGCCGTCGAACCCGAGCTCCGCCGCGAGGTCGCGCACCTCCCCATCAGCCGCGCCACCAGCCGCTTCGTCCCGGTCACCACCCACCGAACCGTCGCCACCCACAGCCCCAGGACGCCGCAGCCACGCCACGAGGTCCTCCCCGATCTCGCCGCGCCGCGCCACCACGTCCAGCTTGGCGCCGAGCAGCACGGCCGCCGCTCCCCCGCCCACCTCGGCGGCGACGAGCCCGGCGGTCACCAGGGGCTGGGCGCCGATCTCGGACAGCCGCCCGGGGCCGACCGCGCCCGCGGCGGCCCACTGGCCGAGCAGCACGAACACCCCCGGCACGAGGACGATCCCGCCGAGCACCCAGCCGACGTCGGCCCACCGCACCAGCGACGGCTCCAGCCGGCGCCAGGCGAACACGGCCGCGGCGACGCCGCACGCGACGACGAGCGCGGGCGACCAGGCGCTGACCGGGTTGGCCCAGTCCTCGCCCGGCAGCGACCCGAGCAGCGGCACGGCGGGCAGCGGCCCGGAGACCGTGCCGAACGGCGTGAAGCTCGTCCCCTCGCCGACGGCGAAGCCCGGCCCGGCGAGCCAGGCGAGCGCCCAGAGCAGCAGGTTGGGCAGCAGCGCGAGCTGCGCCACGGCGAACACGATGCCGCCGGTCCAGCCGGGTTCGAGGGACGTGACGATGTCCGACGACGTCGCCCGGCCCGCCAGCGCCCACGCCGCCACGAGCAGCGCGGCTCCGCCGACGAGCAGCGCGACGACGACGGCGCCGCCGCGCAGCCCGAGGCGCAGCGTCGCGGGGACCAGGTCGACGCCGGTGAGCCGGCGGGCCAGCGTCTCCGCGCCCTCCCCGATCTCGGCGGCCGACGGCGCGTCCGGGCGCGCGAGGATACCCAGGCCCGTGCCGAGCCCGCCCATGACCAGGCCCGCGACCGGCGCCAGGGCCAGCGACCAGCCGGGGGCGCTGCCCGCGAGGACGGCGACCGCCGTCGTGCCCAGGGCGTAGGTGACGGTGCCCGCCGCCCAGGCCCGGACCGAGGCCGCGGCGAACCGCTTGGCGCAGGCGTACGTCGTGAACAGCGCCAGGGCAGCGATGCCGAGCGGCGCGAGGGTGACCGTCACGTCGTCCGCGGTCAGCGGGACGCCGTGACCCAGCAGCCAGAGGCCCGCGGCGACGTCGATCGCGGAGCGGACCTGGGTGCCGCCGTCCGCGGCGTCGGACGGGGCGGCGAGCGCGGCGTTGCCCACGAGGAAGGCCACCACCGCCGGGAGCACCACGACGGCAAGCGACAGGACCAGCGCCTGGGCGGCCGCGAGCACCCCGGCGACGACGTGGGCGAGCGCGGACGACGCCTGCTCGGGGGCGGGTTCCTGCTCGACCACGCGGCCGCGGCGGGCCGCCGGCCGGTTGCCGGCCGGACGGGTCGTGCGGGTGCCGGCGGAACGGGTGGCCGTGCTCGGGCGGGGTGGTGCGCTCACCCGGCAATCTTCACCCGGGGCCCGGCGTCACCCCGGGGACCTGCCTCGGCGTGGCCCGGGTGAACTTCGGGAGATATTACGGCCGGGTATGGAGTTCACCGGGGGAACTGGTGTAGGAACGCCCCTTTTGCGAAGAGCCCCTCGGTCGCTTCAGCAGAACGGGCCCGGCCGCGCCCAGAGCAACGAGTCCGATCACCCCGGTGCCGAAAACTGCCCAAGGGATGAGGTATCGCCATTCGGGCAGGCTCTCAGCACTCGCGTCAGCGCTGTAACCCATCTGCACCAGGAGCACGATCCCGAGGACCGTCACCGCTCCGGCAGCTACGAGGGATCCCCAGAACGGATGGACCCGAAGTATCGACTCCCTGTCGTTCACGATCTCGACGTCGTTCACGATCTCACTCCGCTCGGTTGCGTGCCGCCGGACAGGACGACGACGGCGGCTCCCCCGAGAGAGGGAACCGCCGTCGCCGATCAGGGTCAGAGCCCCTGCAGGATCTCCCGCATGAGGTCGGCGGTCTCGGACGGCGTCTTGCCGACCTTCACGCCGACGGCCTCGAGGGCCTCCTTCTTGGCGGCCGCGGTACCGGCCGAGCCGGACACGATCGCGCCGGCGTGGCCCATCGTCTTGCCCTCGGGGGCGGTGAAGCCCGCGACGTAGCCGACGACCGGCTTGGTGACGTGCGCCTTGATGTACTCGGCGGCACGCTCCTCGGCGTCGCCGCCGATCTCGCCGATCATCACGATCGCCTTGGTCTCCGGGTCGTTCTCGAAGGCCTCGAGCGCGTCGATGTGCGTGGTGCCGACGATCGGGTCGCCGCCGATGCCGATGGCGGTCGAGAAGCCGAAGTCCTTCAGCTCGTACATCATCTGGTAGGTCAGCGTGCCCGACTTCGACACGAGACCGATCGGGCCCTTGCCCGTGATGGTGTGCGGGGTGATGCCGGCGAGCGACTCGCCCGGGGTGATGATGCCGGGGCAGTTCGGCCCGATCATCCGGGTCTCCTTGCCCTGCAGGTACGCCCACACCTCGGCGGTGTCCTGCACCGGCACGCCCTCGGTGATGACCACGAGCAGGCCGATGCCCGCGTCGATGGCCTCGATGGCCGCGTCCTTGGTGAAGGCCGGCGGCACGAAGACGACGGAGACGTCCGCGCCGGTCTCGGCCATGGCCTCCTTGACGGTGCCGAACACGGGGAGGGTCACGTCGGCGCCGGTGGCGTCCTTGTGGGTCACCGTGGTGCCGGCCTTGCGGGCGTTCACGCCGCCGACGATCGTCGCGCCGGAGTCCAGCATCAGGGCGGTGTGCTTGGCACCCATGCCACCCGTGATGCCCTGGACGATGATCTTCGAGTCCTGGTTCAGGTAGATCGACATTGTCTTCTTGTCTCTGCTTTCGAAGTCTTCAGCGGGCGATCAGGCGGCGGCAGCCTTGGCGGCGGCAAGGTCGGCGCCACCGTCCATGGTGTCGGCGAGGGTGACGAGCGGGTGGTTGCGCTCGTTCAGGATCTGGCGGCCGAGCTCGACGTTGTTGCCGTCGAGGCGGACGACCAGCGGCTTGGACGCCTCGTCGCCAAGGATGTCCAGCGCGCCCACGATGCCGTTGGCGACCTCGTCGCAGGCGGTGATGCCGCCGAAGACGTTCACGAAGACCGCCTTGACCTGCGCGTCGTTCAGGATCACGTCGAGGCCGTTGGCCATGACCTGCGCGTTGGCGCCGCCACCGATGTCGAGGAAGTTGGCGGGCTTGACGCCGCCGTGCTTCTCGCCCGCGTAGGCGACGACGTCGAGGGTGGACATGACCAGGCCCGCGCCGTTGCCGATGATGCCGACCTCGCCGTCGAGCTTCACGTAGTTGAGGTCGTTCTCCTTGGCCTTCGCCTCCAGCGGGTCGGCCGCGGCGGAGTCCTCGAGCTCGGCGTGGTCCGCGTGGCGGAAGCCGGCGTTCTCGTCGAGCGTGACCTTGCCGTCGAGGGCGACGATCTCGCCGTCCTCGGTCTTGACCAGCGGGTTCACCTCGACCAGCGTGGCGTCCTCGGCCTTGAACACGGTCCACAGGCCCTGGATGACCTCGGCGACCTTGCCCTTGATGTCCTCGGCGAAGCCGGCGGCGTCCACGATCTCGGCGGCCTTGGCCTCGTCGATGCCGACGGCCGGGTCGACGGCGATGCGCGCGAGCGCCTCGGGCCGCTCGACGGCGAGCTGCTCGATCTCCATGCCGCCCTCGACGGAGCACATGGCGAGGTAGTTGCGGTTGGACCGGTCCAGGAGCACGGAGAAGTAGAACTCCTCGGCGATCTTGGCGCCCTGGGCGATCATCACGCGGTGCACCGTGTGGCCCTTGATGTCCATGCCGAGGATCTCGCCGGCCTTCTCGGCCGCCTCCGCGGGCGAGTGGGCCAGCTTGACGCCGCCCGCCTTGCCGCGACCACCGGTCTTGACCTGGGCCTTCACGACGACGGTTCCGCCGCCCAGCTTCTCGGCGCCTTCGCGAGCCTCCTCGGGGGTCGTCGCGACAACCCCGCCCAGCACGGGAACGCCGTGCTTCTCGAAGATGTCGCGCGCCTGGTATTCGAACAGGTCCACCCTGCTGCGTCCTTCCATCGGGATGCGGCCCTCGGACGTCGTTGTCGCCCGGAGCCCGGCTGAAGCGATGTCTCGACGTCAAGACATCCCCGTACAGAGTAGCCCTGGATCGCCCGTGGTTCCGAACGAGAGCGGCGGTATTCCGGGCCTCTTCGGCGCAGGTGTGTGGCACACGTCTCGTTCGGCGACGGTACGGCGAATTCTGTCAACCAGGGTTGACAAGATGCCGGATTGTCAACCATGGTTGACACATGACCCAGCAAGCACTCGCCGCATCCGCAGCCGGGGACGACCCCGCCGAGGGACTGCGCGCCGTGAAGGCCATGCGCGAGCTGGCCGACCGCCTGGAGACCCTCCAGGTGGAGCGGGCGCGGCGCCTCGGCTGGTCGTGGCAGGAGATCGCCGACGCGCTCGGCGTCAGCCGGCAGGCGGTGCACAAGAAGCACAACAGGAGGATCTGATGTTCGAGAGGTTCACGAAGGACGCCCGCTCCGCCGTCGTCGACGCCCAGCAGGTCGCCCGGCACGCGCACAGCGACCAGATCGACAGCCGCCACCTGCTCGTCGCCCTCGCCGAGTGCGCGGGCCCGGCCCGCACCGCCCTCGCCGACGGCGGGGTGGACACCGCCGCCCTGGTCGAGAGCGCCCGGGCCCGGATCGAGGCGGGCGACGCGCTCGACCCGGCCGCGCTGGCCGCCGTCGGCATCGACCTGGACGAGGTGACCCGCGCCACCGAGGCCACGTTCGGCGAGGGCGCGCTCGCCCGGGCGGGCCGCACCCTGCGCGGACGCCGCAAGCACATCCCGTTCACCCCGGACGCCAAGAAGTCGCTGGAGCTCGCGCTGCGCGAGGCGATCCGCCTAGGCTCCAAGGAGATCCACGGCGGGCACCTCCTGCTCGGGCTCACCCGGGGCGAGTCCCCCGCCCGCACCCTCCTGTCCGACGCCGGCGCGGACGTCGACCGGGTCCGGCACCTCGCGGAGGGGTCGAGCAGGGCGGCGTAGCCGCGCCGTCGGGCACGCCCCGTACCCCCTCCCGGGGTGCGGGGCGTGGCCGTTGCCTGCCACCTGTCCGGAGTAGGCCAGGAAATGGCGTTGCCGTTACACGGGGGAAACCCAGCGCACCGCGTCCGAGGGTTAGGAAATGGGCACACCACTCTCGAAAGGGACACCTGTGTTCACCATCTCCACCCGCGCCGGGGCGTTCGTCGCCGCCGGTGTGGCCGCGGCCCTGGCCGTCGGGTCCGCGACGGCGTCCGCCGCGGCGCCCGCGCACCCCGGCGGCACGGTGCCGCCGGGCGGCACCGCCGCCGCCCTCCCGCCATCGGCGGCGGGATCGCGCAGCGTCACCCTGATCACCGGCGACACCGTCACCATCACGACGGCGGCGGACGGCACCAGCGTCACGAACGTCACCGGCCCCGGCGGGACGACGTCGTCCTACCACCGCACCGAGCGCGACGGCGCCACCTTCGTCTACCCCGACGCCGTGCTGCCCTACGTCACGGCCGGCACGCTCGACGACCGCCTCTTCGACGTCACAAGCCTGCTCGCGAACGGCTACGACGACGCGAGCACGGACACCCTGCCGCTCATCGTCCGCTACACCGAGGCCGCGGCCCGGTCGCGGGGCACGACGCCGCTCGACGGCGCCGACGTCGTCCGCGCGCTGCCCAGCGTCGACGGCGCCGCCGTCGAGCAGGACCGCGACGGGGCCGCCACCTTCTGGGCGGACCTGACCGACACCGGCTCCCCCGCCGGGGCCCGCCGTGAAGGCGGCGCCCCCGCGTTCGCCGGCGGCATCGAGAAGGTCTGGCTCGACGGACCCGTCACGGCCGACCTCGCCGAGTCGACCGCCCAGATCGGCGCGCCCGGCGTCTGGGCCAGCGGCAACACCGGCGAGGGCGTCGACGTCGCCGTGCTCGACACGGGCATCGACCCGACGCACCCCGACCTGGCCGACCAGGTCGAGGACGCGGCCAACTTCGTCGAGACCGAGGACTACGTCGAGGACTACCAGGGGCACGGCACCCACGTCGCCTCGACGATCGCGGGCACCGGCGCGGCCTCGGAGGGCCTGGAGCGCGGCGTCGCGCCGGGCGCCCGGCTGCACGTCGGCCGCGTGCTCGACAGCAACGGCCGGGGCATGGAGTCCTGGATCATCGCCGGCATGGAGTGGGCGGCCCGCGACCAGGACGCCCGCATCGTCAGCATGAGCCTGGGCGGCGACCCCGCCGGGGCCGACGACCCGATGGCGACCGCCCTGGACGAGCTCACCGCCGAGACCGGCGCACTGTTCGTGACCGCCGCCGGCAACGGCGGCCCGCACACCATCGGCACCCCCGCCCTGGCGGACTCCGCGCTGGCCGTGGGCGCCGTCGACGCGACCGACACGCTGGCCGACTTCTCCAGCACCGGGCCCGCGCTCGGCGGCGGGATCAAGCCCGAGGTCACCGCCCCGGGCGTCGACGTGCTCGCGGCCCGGTCGCAGCTCGTGCGCGGCTCCGGGATGTACACGACGATGAGCGGCACCTCGATGGCGACCCCGCACGTCGCGGGCACGGCCGCCCTGGTCGCCGCGGCGCACCCCGACTGGACGGCGGAGCAGATCAAGGAGGCGATCGTCGGCACGGCGGCGCCGACCCCCGACTACACCCCGTACGAGGCCGGCAGCGGTCGCCTCGACGCCGCGGCCGCCGTGGAGGCGACCGTGCTGGGCACCGCGAGCGCCGGGTTCGGCTTCCACACATACGACTCCGGCACGGACGAGCCCGTGTCGAAGCCGGTCACGTACACGAACCTGGGCGACGCCCCGGTGGACCTGCACCTCGCGGTCGACGGCGCGGTCCCGGCGGGCTTCCTCACGCTGTCCTCGGAGACCGTGACGGTGCCCGCGCAGGGCACGGCGTCGGTGGACCTCACGGCGGACCTCTCGCTGCTGCCCGCCGAGGCGGACCTGAGCGCGACGGTCGTCGCGACGGACGACGCCGGGGCCGTGCGGGCCCGGACCCTGACGGGCGCGACCCGCGAGGGCCAGCGTCAGGAGCTGACCGTCACCGTGAAGGGTGACGACGGGCACCCCGCGGTGGGCAAGCTGCTGGTGACGTCGGACGAGATCTTCTCCGGGGCGGACCTGGACGAGAACGGCACGGCCGTGCTGCGGATGCCGGTGGGCAGCTACAGCGGCTGGCTGACGGTCGACGTCGAGGGCGCCAACGGGGCGGGCTCGCTCGGCACGGCGCTGCTGAGCTTCGTGGACGTGGACCTGAGCCAGGACCGCGACATCGTGCTGGACGCCCGCAAGGCGGTCCAGGTGCGGGCCGAGGTGCCGCAGGACACGGACCCGGGCTCCATGCGCCTGGACGTGATCCGGCAGTTCCCGAACGGCGGGTACACGGCGAGCTCCATGTTCCCGGCGGGCGAGTACGACAGCCTGTGGGCGCTGCCCACCGGCAAGAAGGTCACCGCGGGCCTGTTCGAGTTCGGGGCGCAGTTCCGGCTGGAGCAGCCGGCGCTCACGGTGCTCGGGGGCCGGGGCGGCTTCGACGGTCTGGGCGACCTGCGGGTCAAGCGGGGCGCGACGCCGCTGCCGGCGGGGAAGCGCACGCTGCGGGTGGTCGAGGTCGAGAGCGCGTCCGACCTGGCGCGGCAGGGGGGCGGGCACGGCCTGAAGGACACCGCCGTCGTCGTGCGTGCCGGGGACACGCGGGAGATCGCCGCGCTGGCGCAGGCCGCGGCGGACGCCGGGGCGCGTCTGCTGCTCGTGGTGCACGACGGCGCCGGGCGGCTGGCGCCGTGGGACGAGTCGCCGTGGATCCCGGGCGAGCCCGCGCCGCTCACGGTCGCGACACTCACGTCCGGCCAGGGCGCGGAGCTGCTGCGGTCGCTGGACCGGCGTCGGCCGGAGGTCACGGTCTCGGCGGAGCCGACGACGGAGTACGCCTACGACGTCGTGCACCACTGGACGGGCGCGGTGCCGGCCCGGCCTACGTGGACCTCGACGACGCGTGACCTGGCCCGGGTCGACATGTCGTTCCGCCACCACCGGCAGGGTCCGGCGCTGGAGGCGCGGTTCGACGTCTGGCACGGGTGGACGGCGGGCAACCAGCTCGTCGCGACCGCGCAGGGCGAGCGGACCGACTGGGTCGCGGCCGGCGTGCCGTGGACGCAGAGCGCGTACCTGCCCGGCGAGATGGGGCAGGCGAACGTCGACGTGCTGGAGTACCGGGCGCGCACGACGAGCGACGTGACGTGGTTCGGGCCGGTCCTGCGCCCCCGCATGGGCCTGGGCTCCCAGCCGATCCGGTACCTGGACCAGATGTACGTGCCGGTGCCGGGCTGGGGCGACTCCGGCAGCGGGCACGTGGGCAGCACGGGCGGCGGCAACTTCGACGTCCGCAACCGGGCGACGCTCTACCAGGGCGACACCGAGCTGCTGTGGGGCAACGCCGAGTTCCTGCCCGTCAACGGCGGGCTGGCCGCCGAGCGGCTGCCGTACCGCGTGGTGGCCGACAACGACCGTGCCGGCTGGGCGGGGCCGTACTCGACGCACACGCACACCGAGTGGGACTTCACGTCGGAGGCGAGCGGGCCGGACGCCGTCGAGCCGCTGCCGCTGATCCAGCTCGACTACGCCGTGGACACCGACCTGGCGGGACGCGCGTCGCGCACCACCCGGCTCGCGGTGACGCCGTCGCACCTGCCCGGCATCGAGGCGCGGGTCGGCAGGCCCACGGTCGAGGTGTCGTACGACGACGGGGCGACCTGGAAGCGGCTCGACCTCACGCGGGACCGGCAGCCGGGCGGGCCGGACGCCTGGTCGGCGCGGCTGTCGGCGCCGCGGGGCGCGCAGTTCGCGACCCTGCGGACGGTCGTCGAGGACGGTGAGGGCAACCGGGTGGCACAGACGCTGACGAGGGCGTTCGGGCTGCGCTGACGTCGCCGTCGGGACCTGATCGGCACCTCTCCTTCGAGACCGGGGTTTCTTCGCTTTCAGCAGGCTGAGAGCGAAGAAACCCCGGTCTCGAAAGGGTGGCCGTCGCGGGCTTGTCGCGGTCGTGGACTTTCGCCCGGTTGGTCCGTGATGCACCGCTACGATCGTGCGCCATGAAGCATGCCCGCACCGGCGGCCCCGACATCGCGTTCCGGCTGGGCCGCCGCGTCGTCTCCGCCGTCGCCGACGACATGTCGACGATGCAGCGCGTCGGCGCGGGCGTCGCCGCCGCGCTCGTGGCCGTGACCCCGTTCGGGGCGTGGAGCAAGGTCGAGGCGCAGGCCGACCCGGTCGTGGCGGGCACCGCCATCGAGGTGGGCCCGTTCGACGTGACCGTCGTGCGCGTGGTGAAGACCGGCGACCTCGGCTACCTCACGCCCGCACCGGGCAACCACATGCTCGCCGTGGTCGCGGACGTGACGAACACCGGCGACGAGCCCCAGTACAGCAGCACGCTGGGCAGCGCGATCCCCGCGCCGAAGGGCGTCGGCGTCGTGCCCCAGGAGCCGCTGGCGGGCCTGGACACGGACCTGGACTCCGGGGCCGACGACGGCGCGGAGCCCGAGGCCGAGCCGTCCGCGAGCGCCTCCCCCGAGCCCGGGGAAGAGGACGCCGAGGAGGAGCCCGACCTGCCCTCCGCGACCATCGTGAACGTCGCCGACGCGAGCAACATCCGCATCTTCAACCCGGGCGTCACCTATCAGGTCGCGCTGATCTGGGAGCAGAGCGACGAGTTCACGGGCGACGAGATCCCGGTCGAGGTCGTGGGGCTGGACTGGATCGACGAAAGCCGGCTGACCCTGGACAACGGGTACTGGCTGCCCGGCGAGGTCGCGTTCCAGGGCGACCTCCCGCTCAAGGACAACACCGACCGGACCGGCGACGGGCAGGGGCAGCAGTGAGGCACGGACGCCGCCGGATCACCTGGAAGGGCTCGCTCCTCGTCGTCGGGGGCGTGGTCGCGGGCTGCACGCTCGTCACCCTCGTGCCGCAGGAGGCCGTCGTGGAGACGCCGTTCGTCGTCGAGGGGACGGTGGGCGAGACGCTCGACCTGACCTATGCCGACCTCACGGTGACCGAGGTGCGGGTGGCGGACACCCTGGAGAGCTTCTCGGAGGCCGCCCAGGCGGGCGGCACGTTCGTGGTGGTGGACGCGACCTGGCGCGCGACGCAGGGCGCCACGACCTTCGTGGGCGCGGAGATCACCGACGCCGAGGGCCGCACGTTCTGGCCCACCGACCAGGCCGGCTGCTCGACGTCGGCCAACGCCCAGCCGGGCTACGCGTGGCGCGTCACGTACTGCTTCGACGTGCCGAAGGACGCGCTGGCCGGCGCGAGCGTGCGCCTGGCGCGCGGCGGGCAGACGGAGGAGCACGCGGGGCAGCGGCGGGACGCCGCCGGCGTCGTCGACCTGGGCATCTCGGCCGAGGACGCGACCGCGCTCTGGGAGGCGACCGACACGGTGACGCCGGAGTCGTCGGGCTATGCGACGGCGAGCACGGAGGGTGACGAGGGATGACGACGCTGGTGACCCCGGCCGTGCCGGGACCGTCCCAGGGCGGGCCACAGAGTATGCCGCCGGGCGGCGCCCCGAGCCTGCAGCCGGGGCTGCTGCCGGGATCGGTTCCGCCCGACGTCCCGACGGCGGGGCGGCCGCGGGGCTGGTGGCGGCGCAACGCCGTCTGGCTGGTGCTGCTGCCGGTCGCGATCGTGGTGGCGACGGGTGCGTCGTCGTTCCGGGTCTGGGCGTTCTGGTGGCCCGCGGGCGTGCACTACGAGTCCCAGCGGGTCAGCCTGGGCGAGCCGGCGCACCTGGCGAGCGAGTACCTCGACATGGGCTTCGACGTGCCGGAGCGGGCCAACACCACCGTGCTGCGCGAGCTCGACGCGACGGTGACCGGCGTCGAGCGGGTGGACGAGCTGCCGGCGCCGTCGTACGGCGACCCGGTGCCGATCCCCGAGGGCTCGGTCGCGTACGAGGTGCAGCTGCACTTCGCCGCCGAGCTCCAGACAGACCTGTCGCTGTGCTCGATCGCCCTCGTGGCCGACGACGGCACCCGCTACGGGGAGGCGTCGCCCGACGTGCTGGGCAACTCCAACCGGTGCTCGCTCCCGGACGCCGACGGGTTCGTGAGCGAGCAGCCCGAGTGGGACGTCAGCTCGTTCGTGCTGGCCGACCCGGACGCGGCGATCGAGCAGGTGCGGCTGTCGTTCGGGGGCCCGGACTACCTCACGGTCGAGCTGCCGTAGCCAGAGTTCCGGGGGCGGTCGGCCTGCCAGGGGCCGCGACCGCGCGGTTCCCGGCGACGGGCGTCGCGTCGTCGTCCAGGTCACGGACCGCGAGGCCGCGCTCGACGAGCGCCTCGACCGTCGCCGCGATGAGCGCGGCGGCGAGCGCGAGCGAGATCACGAGACCCGCTGCCGCCTCGAAGGGGCTGAACGCGATCCAGGCGTTGGTCTCGACGGGCCCGGTCACGGTACGCACCAGCCAGCCGACGGCGAGCGGCGCGCGCATCACCACGAGGTAGCCGAGGCAGAACACGAGCATGGGGCCGAGGCCGCCGTGCACGATCAGCTTCAGCCCGTTCCAGAGCGCGGAGAACCGGGCGCGGAGGTCCTCGGTGAGCGACTCCAGGATCGAGCGCAGGCCGGCGGGGATCCAGGTCATCCGGTCGAGCCAGCGGTGCTCCGACGACGGCGGGTCCATCAGCTTGTGCCCCAGCACCACGGCGCCGATGGCGAGCCAGGCCACGGGCGCGACGAGGACGACGTCGAGCGACTCCAGGACGGTGACGAAGCCGTTGGCGGCGAAGGCCGCGGCGTCGTTCCCGGCGTCGCCCACGCTCTCCTGCGCGGCGCCCACGGTGCCGACGGCGGCCGCGACGAGCTGCCGCTCCTCCGCGAGGTACCAGAGGCCACCCTCGAGCGACTCGATCTGGCCGGCGACCTGGCTGGTCCAGTAGATCTCCAGGCACCCGCCGAGCACCGCGATCCCGAGGAACTGGACCTTGCCCTCCAGGCGGCCGAGCAGCCAGCGCAGCACGAACGCGCCCGCCACGATGGCGACGAGCGTCCAGCCGGACCAGACGCCGAGGCGGGACATGAAGTCCACGCCCTCGGCGCTGAAGGTGTCGTTGAACAGCTCGTCGGCCGCGGCCTCGTTGGTGAACCGCAGGCGGTCGGCGTCCATGAGGCCCTCGACCTCGTAGACCACCAGGAACGGCACCAGCACGGACAGGGCGATGTCGATGAGGCGCCGCTCGCGTCGCTCCGAGGGCATCATCGGCGCGCGCCGAGTGGGCAGCATGCCGGGGATCGCCGCCTGCGCGGCGCGCTCCCGGCGGCCGAGGTCCGAGCCGCCCAGGCTCGGCAGGCTGTTCCGGCAGACCCACAGCATCCCGACCACGGGCACCAGGTAGCCGAGCGGGCTCAGGATCAGCAGGAGCTGCGCCACGAACGAGTTCCACTGGCTCAGCTCGACCGCGCCCCACATCGCGCCGTTGCGGACGGCGACGCCGAGCAGGCCGAGCGTCAGGAGCGCGGGCCAGTGCGCCACGAACAGGCGACCCGCGGAGACCAGAATCCTCATGGCGACACATAGTGGCCTAAAGCGGGCAGGCTGCGCCAAGCCGTGTCATTCCGGGGTCACTCCGGGGTCACTCCAGGGTCGCGAACGACTTCTCCACCAGGTCCGTGTAGGCCTCGACGCCGTCGAGGTTCGGGTGGGTCGCGTCCGCGTGCAGCAGGCCGGGGTGGCGGTCGACGAGCGCGTGCCAGTCGGCGACCGCGACGTTCTCCCGGCCCGCGGCGACCTGGTCGAGGGTCTTGTTCGCGTCGGGCACCCAGTAGCTGATCCCCACGCTGTTGACGAGCACGACGCGGCGGTCCGGGCCGATCATGTCGAGCACGTTCCGGGCGGCGTCGGCCGAGCCGTCGAGCTGGAACCCAGCGTTGGTGCCGAAGTTGAGCAGCACCGTCTCGCGCAGCCGGCCCTCACGCTTCGCGGCCCGGACCATGCGCTCGGCGTCGAGCCAGTCGGTGCTCACCACGCCCTCGACCTCGGCACGCGGGTAGCGCGCGAGGATCGCCGGGGTGGCCGCGGCCAGCACGGAGTCGCCGAAGGCGGAGACCTGGGCACCCTCCCGTGCGCCGAAGGGCAGACGCTCCGGACCCGGCCGGCCGCTGCGCGACGTCGGCTCGGGCGTGCCGGTCCGCGCCGCGGCAGTGGCGGCCTGCGGGCCCGCGGCGTCCTGCCCGGCCTGGACGCCCGCGGCGATGGCGAGCTCCGTCGCCGTCCGCTCCGGTGCGGAGGTGACCGCCGCGCCCGTCCCGGCCAGCGCGAGCACCGCGACCACCACGGCACCCTTCGGCACGACGGCGGACGTGCGTACCGCGCCGAGCAGCTCCCGCAGGGCGCCGCGGAAGCCGAGCCGCCGCACCGGCATCTCCACCCACCGGTACGACGCCGCCGCGAGTCCGAGGGTGAGCACGACGGCGAGGCCGGTGCCGACGCCCCACCACGGCGTGCCGGGCTGCGCCCCGACCGCCGCAGTCACGATGCAGGCGACCGGCCAGTGCCACAGGTAGATCCCGTACGACCGCTCCCCCACCCAGCGCAGGACGGGAAGCTCCAGCGCGGCGACGAACCAGGTGGGCTGGGTGCGGGCGGCGTCGCACGCCAGCACCAGGACGAGGGCCAGCAGCGACGCGGCCAGCAGCCCGAGCGGATAGGTGAGCGGCGAGTCGCTGCGCAGCAGCAGGAAGAGCGCGACCAGGCCGGCCAGCGCCAGCGGCGGCAGCAGGTGGGCGCGCGCACCCCGCAGCGCGGGACCGGCCTTGGCCCAGCGCAGCGTCACCGCGGCGCCCAGGAGCAGGCCGAACGCGTGGGTGTCGGTGCCGTAGTAGACGCGGGTCGGGTCGACGCCGGTGCCGTACGCCGGCATGAGCAGGAGCGCCATGGCCGCCGCCGAGACGAGCGCGCCCACGGCCACGACCCGCACCCGCCAGGCCGCCGAGCGCACCGCGATCAGCAGGACCACCAGCAGCACCGGCCACGCCAGATAGAACTGCTCCTCGATGGCCAGCGACCACAGGATGCGGAGCAGCTCCGGCTGGGACTCGTCGAAGTAGCCGGTGCCCGCGGCGATCTCGACCCAGTTGGTGCTGAACGTGACCGCCCCGAGGATCTGCCGCCCGATCCCGACCGTCAGGTCCGGCTCGACCACCCGCGCCACGGGGATGCTGACGACCAGCACCAGCGCGATGGCGGGCAGCAGCCGGCGGGCCCGGCGCACCCAGAACCGCGGGAGCCGGATCCAGCTCGTGCCCGCGACCTCGCGCAGCAGGAGCGTGGTGATCAGGAACCCGCTGACCACGAAGAACACGTCCACGCCCAGGAACCCGCCCGGCACCCACGCGGGCGCCAGGTGGAACGCCACGACGGCGACCACGGCAAGTGCCCGCAGCCCGTCGAGCCCGGGGATGCGTGCGCTGCGGGCGGCCGGGGACCCTGGGGGCTGGTGGGTCGGGACGCCGGCCGGGGAGTGCGGTGCCACGGCGGCGGCCGCTGCCGGAGTGCCCGCCGTCGTCGGGCCGGCTGCCGGTACCGGGGCCGGTGCTGCGCCCGGTGCCAAGGCTGGGGCCGGTGCCGGGGCTGCGGCCGTGGCGGACCCGGCGACCAGGCCGGGCCGGGCGTCGTCGGTCAGGACCATGGGCGGACGGTACCGAACCTCCGTAGACCGAAAAAGTCCGGAATGTGAAGCCCCCGCCCCGCCGGGCGTCCGGCGTCCGCCGACGTCTCCTTCGAGACCTAGGTTTCTTCGCTTTGGGCCGCCGCAAAGCGAAGAAACCTAGGTCTCGAAGGAGAGGAGCGGCCGCGGCCAGTCCCGGCCCCGATCCCGAAGGTCCGGTCAGAGCTTGGTGATGGCCGTGTACTTCAGCGCGATGCGCTTGGTGCCGTTGGTGCCGA
This sequence comes from Promicromonospora sukumoe, assembly GCF_014137995.1. NCBI lineage: Bacteria > Bacillati > Actinomycetota > Actinomycetes > Micrococcales > Promicromonosporaceae > Promicromonospora > Promicromonospora sukumoe. The sequence continues at coordinate 819,771 of NZ_JACGWV010000003.1, read as the reverse complement.
AGTCGATCTTGACCACCGCGTTGGCCTCGACGTCCACGACGGTGCCCAGACCGTACGAGTCGTGCGTGACGCGGTCGCCGATCTCCAGGCTCGGGACGTCCTTCTGGACGTTGAGCCCGCCGAACCCGCCCTTGGCGCCCGCCTTCTTCTGCGGGGAGAACGGGTTGGGCTGGCTGCCGCCCGACGACGACGCCGTGCCGGCGCGCGAGGACCCCGACCGGCCCGAGGACCAGCTCGACCCGGACCCCGACCCCGACCCGGAGCCCGAGCGCCCGCCGGAACCGTAGCCGCCGGAGCCGTACCCGCCGCTCCAGCCGCCCCGGCCCGCGCGGATCGCGGCCGTCGACGACTCGCGGCGCCGCCAGTCCCACAGCTCCTCGGGGACCTCCTGGAGGAACCGGCTCTCCGGGAACTCGTTGGCCATGCCGAAGGCCGCGCGCACCGACGACCGCGTGATGTAGAGCCGCTCGCGCGCCCGCGTGATGCCCACGTAGGCCAGGCGGCGCTCCTCGGCGAGCTCGCTGTCGTCGTGCAGGGAGCGCATGTGCGGGAACGTGCCGTCCTCCATGCCGGTGAGGAACACGACCGGGAACTCCAGGCCCTTGGCGGTGTGCAGGGTCATCAGCGTGACGACGCCCTGGTTCTCCCGGGGCGCCTCCTCCGCGGCGCCGTCGGCGACGTCCTCGGCGGGGATCTGGTCGCTGTCCGCGACCAGCGAGACCCGCTCCAGGAAGTCGGCCAGCGACCCCTCCGGGTCGGTCTCGCCGAAGTCGACGGCGACGGCGTGCAGCTCGGCCAGGTTCTCGACCCGGCCCTCGTCCTGCGGGTCCTCGCTCGCGCGCAGCTCGGCGAGGTAGCCGGTGCGGTCGAGCACGGCGCCGAGCACCACGGCCGGGGCCGCGCCGTCGTCGACCAGGCCGCGCAGCTCGCGCATCAGGTCGCGGAACACGAGCAGGGGCTTGAGCGAGCGGTTGGTCATGCCGGGGATCTCGTCGGCGCGCTCCAGGGCGGCGCCGAACGAGATGCGCTCCCGCTCCGCGAACGTCGCGACGAGCGACTCGGCGCGGTCGCCCAGCCCGCGCTTGGGCACGTTGAGCACCCGGCGCAGGTTCACGTCGTCGTCCTCGTTGGCCAGCGCGCGCAGGTAGGCGACGGCGTCCTTGACCTCACGGCGCTCGTAGAACCGGGTGCCGCCCACCACCTTGTACGGCAGGCCGACGCGGACCAGCACCTCCTCCAGCGCCCGCGACTGGGCGTTGGTGCGGTAGAAGATGGCGACGTCGCCCGGCCGGACGCCGTCGCTGTCACCGAGCTTGTCGATCTCGTCGGCGACGAACCGCGCCTCCTGGTGCTCGTCGTCGGCGACGTAGCCGGTGATCTTGGCGCCGGCGCCCGAGTCCGTCCACAGGCGCTTGGGCGTGCGGCCCGCGTTGCGGGAGATGACGGCGTTGGCGGCGCTCAGGATGTTCTGCGTGGAGCGGTAGTTCTGCTCCAGCAGGATCGTGGTGGCGTCCGGGTAGTCCTTCTCGAACTCCAGGATGTTGCGGATCGTGGCGCCGCGGAACGCGTAGATGGACTGGTCGGAGTCGCCGACGACGGTGAGCTCGGCGGGATCCAGGCCACCGTTCGAACCGGCGGAGTCGTCGTCCGCGCCCACGCCCGCGAGCTCCCGCACCAGCGTGTACTGCGCGTGGTTGGTGTCCTGGTACTCGTCGACCATGATGTGCCGGAACCGGCGGCGGTAGTGCTCCGCGACGTTCGGGAACGCCTGGAGCAGGTTCACCGTGGTCATGATGATGTCGTCGAAGTCCAGGGCGTTCGCCTGGGCGAGGCGCGCCTGGTAGCGCGTGTAGACGTCGGCCAGCACCTGGTCGAACTTGGGCACGGCGGTGTTGCGCTCGTCGGCCGACTGCCCGCCCCACGGCCGCCGGATGCCGCCGGACGCCGCCGACGCGGCCTCGGCCTGCGCCTCCTGCTCCGCGTACGCCCCGGCCTGCTGCGCGTAGGTCTCGGGGTCGACCAGCTCGTTCTTCAGGTCGCTGATCTTGTTCGACAGCCCGCGCGCCGGGTACTTCTTGGGGTCCAGGTTGAGCTCGCGCGTGACCAGCGTGATGAGGCGCTGGCTGTCCGCGGCGTCGTAGATGCTGAAGCTCGACCGCAGGCCGAGCGTCGTCGCCTCGCGGCGCAAGATGCGCACGCACGCCGAGTGGAACGTGGACACCCACATGCGGTTCGCGGCGGGGCCGACCAGGCCCTCGACGCGCTCGCGCATCTCGGCAGCGGCCTTGTTCGTGAAGGTGATCGCGAGGATCTCGCCCGCGCGCGCACGGCCGGTGGCCAGCAGGTAGGCGATGCGGTGCGTGAGCACGCGCGTCTTGCCCGACCCGGCGCCGGCCACGATGAGCAGCTGCCCGCCCTCGTGGACCACGGCGGCGCGCTGCTCCGGGTTCAGCCCGTCGAGCAGGGCGTCCGGGTCCAGGTGCGCGAAGGCCCCGCCGGCGCGTGGCGCCTCGGACTCGTGCGGCAGGCCGGCCAGCCAGTCCGGCTCGGCGGGCACGGCCGCCTCGCCGGGGTCGCCTTCGCCCCCGTCGTCCCACCGCGGGGCGGTGCGCGGCAGGCGCGCCCCGTCCCCCGGCGACGCGGGGTCGAGGCCGGGCAGGGAGAGGCTGTCGAAGAGGGAAGTCATCGCCCCTAAGCCTAGGCGGGCTCACCGACACTGCCGACGGGCCGCGCGGTCGCGAGCGTCACGGACCGGAGGCGGTCCCCGGTCGAGCGCGTGGACGACGCCGTTCGCCGGGTCGGCCCCGCCCGGACGACCCCGGGCTCCGGCCCCCGGCACCGCCCGCACCCCACCCCGGGCATTCCCCGGAAACAGCACAGGATGAAATATCGGCGACCCCTTTTCCTGGACCTACCCGGAAAGAGCACGGATAAATCAACCTCCGCGAGGGTGATGTTCGGGTGATATCTCGCACCGGCGTATCACCGAGGCCCGCGGGTGAATCCCCGTTCTCACCCGCTCCCCGGCTTTCTGCACGCCGTACCTGCGGCAAGACTTTCGTCATGCATTCCGACGCTCCACACGTTCTGGTGATCATTCAGAACCTACCGTTCCGGATCGACCGCCGGGTCCGGTCCGAGTGCCGCGCCCTGACGGACGCCGGCTACCGCGTGAGCGTCGTCTGCCCGCAGGAGAACGGCGACGAGCCCGCCAGCTTCCAGGTCGACGAGGTGACCGTCCACTCCTACCCGCCCCCGCCCGAGTCGCGCGGGGTCATGGGCTACGTGCGCGAGTTCGTCGTCTGCTGGTGGCGCACGGCCCGGGCCGCGGCCCGCGTGCACCGCGACGCGCCCTTCCAGGTGATCCAGGCGTGCAACCCGCCGGACACGTACTGGCTGCTCGCGCTGCTGTGGCGGCTGCGGCGCGGGGTGCGCTTCGTCTACGACCAGCACGACCTGTGCCCCGAGGTGTACGTCGCGAAGTTCGGCCGGCGGGACGTCCTCTACAAGGCCCTGCTCCTGCTGGAGCGTGCGACGTACCGCACGGCGGACCACGTGATCTCGACCAACGGCTCCTACCAGCAGATCGCGCTGGAGCGGGGCCACGTGGACCCGAGCCGCAGCTCCGTGGTGCTCAGCACGCCCGACGCCGACCTGATGCACCGCGGCGACCCCGAGCCGGGGGCCCGTGACCTGGGCAAGCACCTCGTGTGCTACGTCGGGATCATGGGCTCGCAGGACGGCGTCGACCGGCTGCTCGCGGCCATCGAGCACGTGGTCAAGGTGCGCGGCCGCACCGACGTGCGCTTCGCGCTGCTCGGCTTCGGGGACGCGCTGGAGGAGCTGCGCGCCGACTGCACGCGCCGCGGGCTGGACCTGTGGGTGCAGTTCACCGGCCGGGTCGACCACGCGGCCATCGGCCGCTGGCTGTCCAGCGCGGACCTGGGCGTCACGCCCGACCCGCCCAGCGAGTTCAACGACCGCTCCACCATGAACAAGACGCTGGAGTACATGGCGCACGAGCTGCCCGTGGTGGCGTCGGACCTGACCGAGACGCGGCGCAGCGCGGGCGAGGCGGCGCGGTACGTCCCCGGGACCGACCCGGCGGCGTTCGGCGACGCGATCCTCGAGATCCTCGACGACCCCGACCGCGGTCGGGAGATGGGCCTGGCGGGCCGCGCCCGGATCGAGGGCGAGCTGTCCTGGCGCCGGCAGGCCGAGACCTACGTGCGGGTCTTCGACGGGCTGACGGGCCGCACGCCCGCATTCTCGGAGAAGCAGGGCTGAATACCGGCCACGGCAATTGAGGGCATTCATCTTTCACCCCCGGGTGAAACACGCGCCGGGTGAAACAAGCACCGGCCACGGGTGATTTCCAAAGGCACCGGCGGGTTCGCCGTGAGGCCGGGACGTACATTGATCGAAGCCAGGATGACAACACTCCAGGCCGATCCGAGCTGATACCGGAAGAAGGCAGCATGGACCAGAGAATCTTGCGGGCGGCCGTGGTGGGCGCCGGCTACTGGGGACCCAACCTGGCACGGAACCTCGCGGCGTCGGACCGCTGGGAGCTGGCCGCCGTCTGCGACCTCGACGCGGACCGGGCGGCCAAGGTCGCCCGCGCGAACGGCCGGGCCGACGTCGAGACGTCGCTCGACGCGCTGCTCGCCCGCGACGACATCGACGCGGTGGCCATCGCCACCCCGGCGCGGACGCACCACGCCATCGCCCTGGCCGCCCTGCGCGCCGGCAAGCACGTGGTCGTCGAGAAGCCGATCGCGGACAACGCGGCGGCCGCCGCCGAGATGGTCGCCGAGGCGAAGGCCCGCGGCCTGGTGCTGATGACCGACCACACCTACTGCTACACGCCCGCGGTCAGCAAGATCCGCGAGCTCGTGGCGGCCGGTGACCTGGGCGACATCCTCTACATCGACTCCGTGCGCATCAACCTCGGCCTGGTCCAGCCCGACGTCGACGTGTTCTGGGACCTGGCGCCGCACGACCTGTCGGTCCTCGACCACATCTTGCCCGGCGGGCTGCGGCCCGAGTCCGTGGCGGCGCACGGCGCCGACCCGATCGGCGCGGGCAAGTCGTGCGTGGGCTACCTTGTGCTGCCGCTGCCCGGCGGCGCCGTGGCGAGCGTGCACGTGAACTGGCTCAGCCCCACCAAGGTGCGGCGGATGACGATCGGCGGGTCGCGCCGCACGCTGGTGTGGGACGACCTGAACCCGCAGCAGCGGATCAGCGTCTACGACCGCGGCGTCGACCTGGAGACCCAGGCGTTCGACAGCCTGGAGCGCCGGGCCGCGACCATCTCCTACCGCCTGGGCGACACCTGGTCGCCCGCGCTGGAGGAGCGCGAGGCGCTCGGCTCCATGGTCGACGAGCTCGCCTCGGCGATCCTCGGCGAGCGCCAGGCGCTGACGGACGGCTCCGCGGGTCTGCGCGTCCTGGAGGTCCTGGAGGCGGCGGACCGCAGCCTCGCGGCGGGCGGCGGGGTGTCCCCCGTCGGGGCCGGCGCGCGCACGCCGGTGCTCGCGGGCGAGCCGGCCGGGAACGGTGCGGCATGAGCGGGCTCGACCGCACGAGCGGTCTCAAGGGCGCGGACGTGCTGGTCACGGGCGGCGCGGGATTCATCGGCAGCCACCTGGTCGACGAGCTGGTGCGCCGCGGCGCGGCGTCGGTCACCGTGGTGGACAACCTGGTCAACGGGCGGCGCGCGAACCTGGCGCACCACCTGGACGACGCCGCCGCGAACGGGGCGGACGGCACCGGCGCGCACGCGGGCACCGTGCGGCTCGTCGCCGACGACATCCGCAGCGAGGCCGCGCTGGCGCTGGTCGACGGCGCGGACGTCGTCTTCCACCTGGCCTGCCTCGGGGTGCGGCACAGCCTGCACGACCCGCGCGAGAACCACGAGGTCAACGCGACCGCCACGCTGGAGCTGCTCGAACGGGCCCGCGCCGCGGGCGTGGGCCGGTTCGTCCACGTGAGCTCCAGCGAGGTGTTCGGCACCGCGCAGTACGCCCCGATGGACGAGAAGCACCCGACCTGGCCCGAGACCGTCTACGGCGGCTCCAAGCTGGCCGGCGAGGCGTACGCGCGCGCCGGCTTCCGCACCCACGGCATGCCCGTGGTCGTGGTCCGGCCGTTCAACACCTTCGGCCCGCGCAGCCACTTCGAGGGCGACAGCGGCGAGGTGCTGCCGCGCACGATCGTGCGCGCCCTGTGCGGCCTGCCCGGCTTCGTGTACGGCGACGGCGAGCAGACGCGCGACTTCCTGCACGTCACCGACACCGCGCGGGCGCTGGCCGACATCGCCGAGGCGGACGCCGCCGTCGGCCGCACGGTCAACGTGGGATCGGGCGCCGAGGTGACCATCAACGAGCTGGTGGACACGGTGGCCCGGCTCGCCGGGCGGCCCGACCTCGAGCCGGTGCGCCTGGAGGCGCGCCCGGGCGACGTCCGCCGCCTGCTGGTGGACAACACCCTGGTCAAGGAGCTGACCGGCTTCGAGCCGCGCACGAGCTTCGAGCAGGGCGTGGCCGACCTGGTCGACTGGTTCCGCAGCCGACCGGAGAGCCCCGAGGAGATGCTGAGCCGGATCGAGGACCGCAACTGGGTGGCCTCGTCGCCGGACGCGACCGACACGGCGGACGCCGTCGACACCCCGGACGCGAACGACACGGCCGACGCCGCCGACGAGCCCGCACCCGCGGGGGTGGTCGCATGACCGCCGTCGAGACCGGCCTGCCGCGCGTCGACGTCATGAAGCCGTGGCTCGGCGCGGAGGAGGTCGCCGCGGTCACCGAGGTGATCGAGTCCGGCTGGGTCGCGCAGGGTCCGCGCGTGGCCGCGTTCGAGTCGGCGTTCGCCGACGCGATGCGCGCCCGCGCCGCCGTCGCGACGTCGAGCTGCACGACGGCGCTCCACCTCGCCCTGGTCGTCGCGGGCATCCGCGCCGGCGACGACGTCGTGGTGCCGTCCTTCTCGTTCGTCGCCACGGCGAACGCCCCGACGTACGTGGGCGCGCGCCCCGTCTTCGCGGACGTGGACGCCGCCACCGGCAACCTCACCGCCGAGACGGTGGCCGCGGCCCTGACGCCCGCCACCCGTGCCGTCATCGCCGTCGACCAGGCCGGCGTGCCGGTGGACCTCGCCCCCATCCGGGAGCTGTGCGACCCGCGCGGCATCGTGGTGATCGAGGACGCCGCGTGCGGCGCCGGCTCGACCTACCACGACCGGCCGGTCGGGGCGGGCGCCGAGATCACCGCCTGGTCCTTCCACCCCCGCAAGATCCTCACCACCGGCGAGGGCGGCATGATCACCACCAGCCGCCCCGACTGGGCCTCCCGTGCGCGCCGCCTGCGCGAGCACGCGATGAGCGTCTCGGCCGCGGACCGGCACGCCTCTCTCGTGTCACCGCCCGAGGAGTTCGGCGAGGTCGGGTTCAACTTCCGGATGACGGACCTCCAGGCGGCCGTCGGCCTCGTGCAGCTCGGCCGCCTCCCCGCGATCGTCGCCCGACGGCGGGAGATCGCCGCCCGCTACCGCCACGAGCTGGCGGACGTCGCGGGCCTGCGCCTCGTCGACGACCCCGCCTGGGGCGCCGGCAACGCGCAGTCGCTCTGGGTCGAGGTGCTGCCCGCCTACCGGCTGGACCGGGAGGGGCTGCTGCTCGCGCTGGCCTCGGCGGGCATCTCCGCGCGGCGCGGCATCATGGCCGCCCACCGTCAGCCCGCGCACGCCGGCCGCACGCACGTGCCGCTGCCGGTGACCGAGCAGCTCACGGACAGCACGCTGATCCTGCCCCTGTTCCACCAGATGACGGACGACGAGCTCGGCCGCGTGGTCGACGTCCTCCGCGGGTACGGAGGAGAGTGACGTGGCAGCGAGCTGGGGCGGGCCGCTGCTGCTGGTCGGGGCGAGCGGCCTCGCCCGAGAGGTGCTCCCGGTCGTGGCCGAGGCCGGGCACGACGTGCTCGGCGTGCTCGACGACCGGTTCGCGGAGCTGTCGATCACGGTCGGCGGCGCGCCGGTGCTCGGGCCGGTGACCTCGGCCGCCGAGCACCCCGGCGCCCGGCTGCTGCTGTGCGTCGGCCCGAGCCTGACCCGGGCCGCCGTGCACGGCCGGCTGACGAACGGGTCGACGTACGCGCGCGTCGTCGACCCGTCGGTGCGCAACCCCGCCGGGTCCCCGGTCGGGGAGGGCTCGATCCTGCTGGCCGGCGTGACGATCACCGCGGACGCCGTGCTCGGCGCGCACGTCGTCGCGATGCCGCGGGTGACGGTCACGCACGACTGCGTGGTCGGGGACTTCGCGACGCTGGCGGCCGGGGTCTCCCTGGGCGGCGGCGTGCGCGTGGGCCGCGCGGCCTACGTCGGCATGAACGCGTCGGTGTACCCCGGGGTCCGGATCGGTGCCGGCGCCGTCGTCGGCATGGGCGCCGTGGTGCTCACCGACGTGCCCGACGGCGAGACCTGGGCCGGCGTCCCGGCCCGGCGGATCACGTCCCGCGCCGTGGGGGCGGCCCGATGAGAGTCGTCGTGTACGTGCACCACATGGAGATCGGCGGCAGCCAGCTCGGCGCGCTCGAGCTCGCCCGCGAGACCATGGCCCGCGGCCACGACGTGCTGGTGCTCGCCCCGCCCGGCGGGGCCCTGTGGGAGGTGGCCGACCGGTTCGGGCTCGACACCGAGACCCTGCCGACCCACCTGACCTGGCCGTCGCCCCGGAACATGGCGCGGGTGGTGTCGGCCGTGCGCCGCACCCGCGCCGACGTCGTGCACGCCCACGAGTGGGGCCCCGCGATCGACGTCGCGCTCGGCACGCACCTCCTGCTCGGCACCCCGGCCGTGGTGACGACCATGTCGATGTACGTCTCCGGCTACATCCCGCGGCACCTGCCGCTCGTCGTCGGCACCCGCGACCTCGCCGAGGACGCGGAGGGCCGGGGCTACCGGCAGGTCGAGCTCCTGGAGCCGCCCGTGGACACCGTCGCCAACGCGCCGGGCGTCGCGGGCGGCCCGGTGGCGCGCGCCCGCTGGGGCTTCGGGCCCGACGACGTCGTGGTCTCCGTGGTCTGCCGCCTCACCGACGACCTCGACAAGACGGCGGGCGTCCTGGAGGCGATGGACGTCGTCGAGCAGGCCGGCCCGGCCAGCCCGGTCCGCCTGCTCGTCGTGGGCGACGGCCCCCGGTCCGACGCCGTCGTGGCGCGGGCCGAGAAGGTCAACGCCGAGCTCGGGCGGCCCGCGGTCGTCGTGGCGGGAGCCCTGGACGACCCGCGGCCCGCCTACGACGCGGCCGACGTCGTCATCGGCATGGGCAGCTCCGTGCTCAAGGGGATGGCGTTCGGGAAGCCCGTCGTCGTCCAGGGCGAGCGCGGGTACTGGCGCGCGCTCGACGAGCAGAGCCTGGCCGTGTTCCTCGGCCAGGGCTGGTTCGGGGCCGGGGGCGCCGGGGCAGCGGCGCTGGCCGCCGCGCTGAGCCCGCTGGTCCGCGACGCCGGCCTGCGGGCGGAGCGCGGCGCGTTCGGCCACCGGGTCGTGACCGAGCGCTACTCGCTCGTGGCGTCGGCCGAGCGGATGGAGCAGGTCTACCGGGCCGCCGCGGCGACCGGACGCCGCTCCCCGCGCGACCTGGCCCGGCTCGGCGCCCGCGTCGCGTGGGACGTCGTCCGCGGCCGCCTGCGGGAGAGGCCGGCCCGTGACTGACGAAGGCACCCTGAGCGGCAAGGTCGGGCGCGCCCTGCGCTGGAGCACCACCGGCACCGTCGTGGTGCGGCTGGGGAACCTCGGCCTGGGCATCGTCATCGCGCGCATCGTGTCGCCGGAGGAGTTCGGCCTGTACGCGATCGCCCTGACGGTGCAGAGCGTCGTCATGGCCCTGGCCGACCTCGGCCTGAGCGCCGACCTGGTCCGCAGCCCCGACTTCCAGCGGCGCACCGGCCCGGTCGCGATCCTCGGCCTGGTCACCGGCGGCACCCTGACCGTCATCACGGCGCTGTCCGCGCCCGCGCTCGCCTCCGCGATGGGCGGCCCCGGCGCGGCCGGGCCCATCGCGATCCTGGCCGCGACGTTCCTGCTGGCCGGCATCGGCGTGGTGCCGTTCGCCACGCTCCAGCGCAACCTCGACCAGCGCGGGCTGTTCCGCTCCACCGCGCTCGACTTCGGCGTCGGCGCCGTCGTGACCCTCGCCTTCGCCGCGTTCGGCTACGGCCTGGTGGGGCTCGCCGTGGGCCGGGTCGCCGGCCAGGCGTGCGGCGTCGCGATGCAGTTCTGGCTCACCCGGACCCGGCTGCGGCTCTCGTGGGACCGCACGGTCGCCCGGTCCGTGCTCGCGTTCGGCCTGCCCGTCGCGGCCGCGAACCTGCTGTCCTGGGTGCTCCTGTCGGTCGACCGCGTGGTGCTCGGCAACACGGCCGGCGCCGTCGCCCTCGGCTTCTACGTGCTCGCCGCGAACATCTCGACGTGGCCGATGACGCTCGTGGGCCAGGCCCTGCGCTCGGTCACGCTGCCCGCCTTCTCACAGGTGCGCGAACGCGCCCGGGCCGCGCTCGTGCCGCTGCTCGGCCCCGTCTGGTGGGCCGTCGCCGCGGCGGCCGCCATGCTCGCCGCACTGGCCCACCCGGTCGTCGTGCTCGTCTACGGCTCCCGGTGGGAGCCGGCCGCGCAGATCCTGGTGCCGCTGGCCGTCGTCGGCGCCGTGCGCGTGATCGCCGACGTGCTGGCCGGATACCTCTACGCGCTCGGCCGCTCGCGCGGCGTGCTCGTGGTGCAGATCGTCTGGCTCGCCGCCCTGGTCCCCGCCACCGTGGTGGGCGCCCGGACGGGTGGCAGCATCGGCGTCGCCGTGGCGCAGGCGGCCGTCGCCGTCGGCGTGCTGGTGCCCGCCTACCTGGTGCTGCTGCGCCGCTCGCGCGACGAGGTCGGGGCCCTGGCCTGGGCGCTCACCGTGCCGGCGGTCGCCGCCGTGGCCTCCGTCGCCGCGGGGATGCTCGCGGCCGACCGGGTCGAGAACGCGCTGCTCGGCGGGCTCCTCGCCGGCGGCGTCACGCTCGTGCTCTACGCGGCCAGCACCCTCGCCTGGGTGCGGCCGCGCTGGCGCGCCGCCCGCACGGCGCTCGACGGTCCGGCCGAGCCGGACGCCGGGACCGACGCCGAGCCCGAAGCCACCGACCAGACCCCGGACCTTCTGCCGGACGCCGTCCCGGCTGCCCGACCGAGAGGAACGACCTCATGACCGAGACCACCACCGCGACCCCCGCCGTCGCCCCCACCGCGGTCCCCGCCCCGGCTCCCGCGACGATCCCCGTCGCGCCCCCGCACTCCCCCGTGCCGTTCCTGGACCTGGGCGTCCAGACCGCCGAGGTGGAGGCCGACGTCCGCGAGCGCTGGGACGCGATCCTGCGCACCTCCGGCTTCGTGCTGGGGCCCGACGTCGAGCGGTTCGAGCGCGAGTTCGCCGTCTACAGCGGGGTGCGCCACGCGATCGGCGTCGGCAACGGCACGGACGCCCTGGAGATCGGCCTGCGCGCGGCCGGCATCGGCCCCGGCGACGAGGTGATCGTCCCGGCCAACACGTTCTTCGCGACGGCGGAGGCGGTGCTGCGCTGCGGCGCCCTGCTGGTGCCCGCCGACGTGGACGACGACTTCCTGATCGACCCCGAGGACGTCGCCGGCCGGATGTCGGCGCGCACCCGCGCCGTCGTCGGCGTGCACCTGTACGGGCAGATGGCGCCGGTGGCGCGGCTCCGCGAGGTCGTCGGCCCCGACGTCCTCGTGGTCGAGGACGCCGCCCAGTCGCAGGGCGCGAGCCGCGACGGCGCCCGCTCGGGCGGGGCGGGCGACGTGGCCGCCACGAGCTTCTACCCGGGCAAGAACCTGGGCGCGTTCGGCGACGGCGGCGCGGTCATGACGCCGTCGGACGACGTGGCCGAGCGGGCGCGCCGCCTGCGCAACCACGGCGGCATCAACCGGTACGAGCACCTGGAGGTGGGCGCCAACTCGCGCCTGGACTCCCTGCAGGCCGCCGTCCTGTCCGCGAAGCTGACCCGGCTGGACGCCTGGAACCAGCAGCGGTCGGAGGCCGCGACCCGGTACGGGGCGCTCATCGCCGAGGCGTTCGCGGACGTGCCGGAGCTCGTCGCGCCGCGCGAGCTGCCGGGCGCCACGCACGTGTGGCACCTGTACGTGGTCCGGACGCCGGACCGGCCCGCGGTGTCCGCGGCGCTGTCGGCCGCCGGGATCGGGCACGGCATCCACTACCCGGCCCCCGTGCACCTGCTGCCCGCGACCGAGCACCTGGGCTTCCGCCCCGGCACCGCGCCACGCGCCGAGGCGCACGCCGACCAGATCCTCTCGCTGCCGATGTTCCCGGGGATCACCGCCGACCAGCAGGAGCACGTGGTGCGCACGCTGCACGACGCCGTCACCAGGCGGGTGCCGCGATGAGCGCCGGGACGCTCGACCGGGCGGCGAACGCCTGGCGCGGGTGGGTGGACCGGCACGCCACGGGCGGGCAGGGTCCGGGCGCCCGTGTGGTCCGGACGCTCGGGTCGTGGGTCCGGTCGCCGCTCGCGGCGCAGTCCTTCCGACGTCGTCCCGCGGCCGCCCCGCAGCTGCGCCCGAAGGTCTCCGTGGTGGTGCCCTGCTACAACTACGGCCGGTTCCTGCCGCAGACGGTGGGCAGCCTGGTGACCCAGGAGGGGGTCGACGTCGAGGTGATCGTCGTCGACGACACGTCCACCGACGACAGCCTCGCCGTCGCGCGGGCCCTGGCGGCCGAGCACCCGGCGGTGACGGTGCTGGCGAACGAGCACAACCTGGGCCAGGTCGGGTCGTTCAACCGCGGCTGGGAGCAGAGCACGGGCGAGTTCGTCGTGCGGCTGGACGCCGACGACATGCTGCCGCCCGGCGCGCTCGCGCGGGCGACGGCGGTCATGGAGCAGTACCCGCGGGTCGGGCTGGTCTACGGCCACCCGCAGCACTTCGAGGACGGCACGCCGCCCGTCGGGGCGCTGCACGAGCTGTCCTGGACCGTCTGGGACGGGCGCGCGTGGCTGTCCGAGCGGTGCCGCACGGGCGTCAGCTCCATCACCTCGCCCGAGGTGGTCATGCGCGCCGACCTGCTCAAGGACGTCGGACCGCTGGACCCGCACCTCAAGTTCACGATGGACGTCGAGATGTGGCTGCGGCTGGCCGCCGTCGGCGACGTCGCCTACGTGGGCGGCGCCGACCAGGCGCTGCACCGCGAGCACGCGGGCAGCCTGAGCGTGAACGAGGGCTCGGGCGCGCTCCTGGACCTGCGCGCCCGCGTGGACGCGTACGACCGGCTGTTCGCCAACGTCGGGGACCGGATCACCGGCGCGCGCGGGCTGCACGACCGCGCCCGGTCGGCGCTGGCCCGGGACGCCCTGCGGTACGCCGCGGCGGCCGCCGACCGGTCGGAGCCGCCCGCGCCCTACCTGGAGCTCGCGGCCGAGGTCTGGCCGGCGTCGGCGTCCTGGCCCTCGACCGCGCGGATCGGCCGCCGGGCGGTCCGCGCCGAGCGGACGGGCCGGGCCGGGTCCGGCGCCGTCGTCCGCAAGGTCGCCCGCCGCGCCCGGGCCGAGCTGATGTACCTGCGCTGGGCGACGTCCGGCCTGTGACGCCGCCCGAGACCGCGCCACCGAACGAGCCCGTGAACGAGGGGACCTACCGATGAACCGGCTGACCAAGGCCACCGCGAAGCTCCGGCGCCTGCGCCGCGTGGGCGCGCGCGGGCTGGCGCAGCGCGCCGCCGCCCGCGCCTACCGGACGACGGACGCCGCCTCGCTCGGCTTCCAGCTCGACGCCGCCGACATCGCCGAGGACGTGCCCGATGCGCTGCCGACGCCGGAGCCTGTGCTCGGCGACCGGCCGCTGACCGTGGGCTGGGTGACGTCGCCGCCCGCCGCGGGCTCCGGCGGCCACACCACCCTGTTCCGCATGGTCGAGGGCCTGGAGGCCCGCGGGCACAAGTGCGTCGTGTTCCTCTACGACCGGCACGGCCTGGACGTCGCCCAGCGGACCGCCGAGCTGCGGGCGGGCTGGCCCGGGGTGCGCGCCGAGGTACGGGACGCGCGCGCCGGCATCACCGGGATGGACGCCGTCGTCGCGTCGTCGTGGGAGTCCGCGCACGTCATCGTGGCGAACGCGGCCCGGCCCGTGCACCGCCTCTACTTCATCCAGGACTACGAGCCGTACTTCTACCCGCGCGGGTCCGAGTACGAGCTGGCGGCGATGACCTACCGGTTCCCGTTCCGGCGCATCGCGCTCGGCGACATGGTGGCCGGCTGCCTCACCTCCGAGCTGGGGCAGGGCAGCGACGTCGTCCCGTTCGGCTGCGACACCGACACGTACCACCTGCCCGAGGTCGAGAAGCCGCGGTCCGGGGTGGTGCTCTACGCGAAGCCCGACGTCGGCCGCCGGGGCTACCTGCTGGCCCGGCTCGCCCTGGAACGCTTCCACCGCGCGCACCCCGAGCAGGAGATCCACGTCTACGGCTCGCGCCCGGCGGACCTGACGATCCCGGTCACCTACCACGGCCGCCTGACGCCCGCGGAGCTCAACGACCTGTACGGGCGCGTCGTGGCGGGCCTGGCGATGTCGTTCACCAACATCTCGCTCGTGGCCGAGGAGATGCTGGCCGCCGGCGTCGTGCCCGTGGTCAACGACTCGCCGCTGGCGCGCGCCGACCTGCCCAACCCGTACGTCGGGTGGGCCGAGCCGACCGCCGCCGGGATCGCGGCGCAGCTCGCCGCCGCCGTCGAGCGGCCCGACGGCGCCGCGTACGCGGCCAAGGCCGCCGCGAGCGTCCTGGGCCGGTCCTGGGCCCCGGCGCAGGAGTCGGTCGCCCGCATCGTGGAGGACGAGGTCCGTGGCGCCGCGCACGGCTGACGGCCGGGGCGTGGCTGACGACCGGGGCACGGCCGTCAGCCGGCGGCCCGGGTCAGCGCGCGGCGGCCGGTTCCGGCTCCGCGGGGACCTGCTCTGCCGGGACGGGCTCGGCGGGCTCCGCCGGGGCCGGCTCGGCTGCGGCCTCGGCGGCGCGCCCCGCGGCGTCGCGCCGGCGGGCGCGGGTCTCCAGCACGGCGATGAGCGTGAACGTCGCGCTCGCGCCGAGCAGGCCCGCCATGCCGGCGGCCCGCATGCTCGATCCGCCCACCTGGTGCACCACGGTGGACTCGGGGGCGACCGTCACGGTGATGTCGTTGACGGGCGCCACGCCGGCGTCGCGCTGCAGGCGGTCCAGCTCGTGCTCGATCTGGTCGATGATCTCCTCCTGCCGCGCGCCGACCTGCTCGGCCGTGGCGCCGACGACCTCGACGTACAGCACCTGCTGGGCGAAGTTGGGGGCCCACTGGCCGCCGGTGTCGGGCAGGCGGACCGACCAGCCGTCGCGGATGCCCTCGCCGACCAGGGTCGCGTCGGGCGACGCGTACTTGGTGACCGCGGCGGGCCCGGAGACGGCCTTCGCGACCACGCCGGCCGTGATGATCAGGTCCTCGGAGGTGGTGCGCAGGGCGTTCGGGTAGGCCTTGCTCGCGGGCGCCAGGAAGACCACCTGGGTACGGCTCCAGTAGACGCCGTCGTCCAGCGTGGTCGTGTACACGAGCCCCAGGGAGGCGACGGCACCGGCCAGCAGGACGGGCCACCGCCGTACCGCCGCACGTATCAGGTCCCACACCGTCATCGATTCCCCGCAATTTCTCGGAGCGGGCGAAATTCCCGTCGGAGTTCCGCGACTCGTTCCTTTGCCCGCCCTCGGCACGATACCTTTGTCGAGCGCGGCGTGATACGCCCGGAAAGGGTGAACAAATGTCATTCCTCGACGTGATAGCAGCCTTGGGCCGCCGGTGGTACGTGACCGTCGCGGGCCTGTTCGCCACGGTCGCCCTGCTCCTCGGCGCGAGCACGCTGGAGCCGCCGGTGTACACCGCGCGCGGCCTCGTCCTGCTCGTGCCGTCCCAGCAGATGGTCGGCAAGGGCGGCAACCCGTTCCTGGCCCTCGGCGGGCTCGACCTGCCCGCCCGCGTGGTGGTCGCGTACTACGAGAGCGACGTCGCCAAGGCGCGGTTCACCTCCGGCTCGGCCGACTCCGAGTACGTCGTGGCCATCGAGGAGTCGACGCGCGGCCCGGTCATCTCTGTCGACGTGACCGACAGCAGCCCCGAGGGCGCGCTCGCGACGCTGGAGGAGCTCACGACGTCGGTGCCCGTGGAGCTGCGCCGCCTCCAGGAGGAGGTCGACGCGCCCGAGAACGCCATCGTCTCGACGCTGGTCCTCGCCAAGGACGAGGAGGCGGAGGCCGACAACAGCGGCACGGTGCGCATGATCATCGCCGCGGCCGGCGTCGGGCTCGTGGTGACCGTCGTCGGCGCCGTGGCGGTGGACGGGATGGCGCGCAGCCGGATGCGGGGCCGCAAGCGGGTAAGCCCGGCGAAGCCGAAGCCGGAGCCGAAGGACCCGTCCGACGGCGACCCGGAGGCGCCGGACGCGACGTCCGGCGCGAAGGCGACGGGCGCGAAGGTGGCCGAGCCGAAACCGGCCGGATCGAAGGCGGAGGCCCCGCAGAAGACGGACCCGGAGCAGGCCGCCGCGCAGCAGGCGGAGCCGAGCACGGCCGACGCCGGGGCGCAGACCGTGAAGCCGTTCGTCGCCAAGCCGCCGACCGTCAAGCTGCCCACCCTCCGCCCGCCGTCGGTGCAGCCGCAGGGCGGCGCCGCCCCGGACGACCGGTCCCTCCCACCCTGGCACAACCCCCCGCTGGAGTCCCGTGAGCGACGCCGCGACGAGGCCGCCGCCCGGGCGTCCTCCGCGGAGTCCCGGTGACCCAGGCCCGGCCCGTCGCCGTCCAGCGGCACGCCGCCCCGGCGCGGCCGCTGCTGCGGCGGGGGGCGGTGCGGTTCGACGTCGTCACCTGGCTCTCGATCTACCTGCTCCTCCTGTTCGCCATCCCCTCCAAGCTGGTGATCGGGCCGCTCGGCAGCGCGGGCGCACCCTCGATGGTGGTGGGCCTCGCGAGCCTGCTGCTGTGGGTGCTCATGGGCGTCGGGGCGGCGCGGCCCACGCTGAGCGGGCCGCGGCTGATCCGCGTCTCGCTCTCCGTGTTCCTGTTCAGCGTCGGCGTCACCTACGTCCTGGCGATGTCGCGGCCCGTCGTGTCGAACGAGGTGAGCCCCGCCGACGTCGCGATCCTGGCGCTGCTCGCCTGGTCCGGGGTGCTCCTGCTGGCGCACGACGGCATCACGTCGGCCGCCCGGCGCGACCAGCTCGTCTGGCGGCTGGCCCTCGCCGGCGGCGCGCTGGCCGTGCTCGGGCTGGCGCAGTTCGCCTTCGGCGAGCTCTTCGTGGACCGGCTGACCCTGCCGGGGCTGACCCTCACGTCGCCGTACGAGCTGGGCCAGCGCAACGGCCTGTTCCGCCCGCAGGGCACCGCGACCCACCCGATCGAGTACGGCGTGCTCGTCACGATGCTGCTGCCGCTGACGCTGCACGTCGGCTTCGAGCACACCGAGCGCAGGGCGGTGGTCCGCTGGGCGCCCGCCGCGGCGGCGCTCGTCCTGGTCCCCGCGACGGGTTCGCGGTCCGCCTACGTGGGCGCCGCCGTCGCCCTGATCGTCATGCTGGTCGGCTGGAGGGGCGCGCGGCGCCGGGTCATGCTCGGCGTCACCGCCGTCGGGGCCGTGGCGGGCATCGTGGTCGCGCCCAACATGCTGTCCTCGATCCTCGGCCTGTTCACCGGCGCCTCGGAGGACCCGAGCGTCACCTCCCGGACCGGCTCCTTCGAGCTGGCGGGCGAGTTCATCGCGCGCGACCCCCTGTTCGGGCGCGGGCTGGGCACGTTCCTGCCCACCTACCGGATCTTCGACAACCAGTACCTCCTGCTGCTGGTGACCGTCGGCCTGGTGGGCACGGTGCTGTTCCTCGGCATCTGCGTGGCGACCGTCCGGGTGCTCGTGCGGGTGCGCAAGCGCAGCGCGGACACCGACGCCCGCACCTACGACCTGGCCCTGGCCCTCATGGCAGCGGTGCTCGTCGGGTTCGTCAGCCTGTTCTTCTTCGACGCCTTCGCGTTCCCGATGACGATGGGCGCGCTCTTTCTCCTGGTCGGTGTCGCGGGCTCGCTGCGCACCCGGGCATAGGCCTGCCGCTATGTCCCGAGAATCACCCGGAGAATCACCCGGTAATACATTCCACGGCCCCGGCCCGTCGTTCACGATAAACAAATGATCAATCTCTGCTTTCACGGCATCGGGACGCCGCCGGACGACGTCCCGGCCGAGGAGGCCGCCTACTGGGTCGACGCCGACACGTTCCGGCGCGTCCTCGACCTGGTGGCCGTCCGGCCGGACGTGCGGCTCAGCTTCGACGACGGCAACACATCCGACCTGACGGTGGCGCTCCCCGAGCTGGTCGAGCGCGGGCGCGCCGCCGACTTCTTCGTGATCGCCGGCCGGCTCGGGCAGCCGGGCTCGCTGTCCGCCGGCGACGTGCGCGCGCTGCGCCGGTCGGGGATGGGCGTCGGGTCGCACGGCATGCACCACCGGGTGTGGCGCCGGCTGACCCCGGACCAGGTGCACGAAGAGCTCGTCGAGGCGCGGGAGCGGCTGGAGGAGGTGCTGGACGAGCCGGTGACCACCGCCGCGTGCCCGCTGGGCCGCTACGACCGGACCACCCTGGCCGCGCTGCGCAGGCTGCGCTACACGCGTGTCTACACCAGCGACCGCGCGCTGGCCCGGCCGGACTCCTGGCGGCAGGCCCGGTTCAGCCTCCGCGCGAACGACACGGCCGACGACGTCGCCGTCTGGCTCCGGCACGGCGACCGCTACACGGTGCGCGCCGCGGACCGGGCCCGGACCTTCGTCAAGGGGCTGCGCTGATGGGGGCCGAGGTGGCGGCGGTCGTCGTGACCTACAACAGCGCCCAGCACGTCGACGCCCTCCTGGACAGCCTGCCCGCGGCCTTCGGCGACGTGCCGTACACGACCGTGGTGGTGGACAACGGGTCCACGGACGACACGCTGGCGCTGCTGCGCCGGCGCGGCGACTGCACCGTCGTGGAGAGCGTGAACGACGGCTACGGCGCGGGGATGAACCGGGCGGTGCGGCACTCCCCGGAGGCCGCGGAGATCCTGGTGCTCAACCCGGACGTGGAGCTCGACGCCGAGTCGGTGCCGCGGATGCTGTCGGTGCTGCGCCGGCCGGGGGTCGGCATCGTGGCGCCGCGCACCCGCGAGGCCGACGGGAGCCTGTCCCCGACGCTGCGCCGGGAGCCGACCCTGGCCCGGGCCGGCGGCCTGAGCTTCACGGGCCTGCCGCTGCTCGCGGAGCGGATCGAGGACCCGCGCGCCTACGTCACGGAGCACCCGGTGGACTGGGCCGTCGGCGCCATCTGGCTCGTGGACCGGGAGTGCTTCGACGCGCTCGGCGGGTTCGACGAGACGTACTTCCTCTACTCCGAGGAGACGGACTTCGCGCTGCGCGCCCGGGACCGCGGCTGGCTGTCGGTGTACGCGCCGGACGCCGGCGGCATGCACGTGGGCGGCGGGTCGGGCACCAGCCACGCGACGCACACCATGCAGATGCTCAACCGCGTGCGCCTGATCCGGCGCCGCCGCGGCACCCCGGCGGCCTGGACGTACTACGGCGTGACCCTGCTCGTGGAGCTCCGGCGGGCCCTCCTGGGGCACCGCGCGTCGTGGCCCACCCTGCGGGCGCTGGTCCGGCCCTCCCTGCGGCCGGCGGCGCTCGGCGCGAGCGACGCGGTGCTGCCCCGATGAGCGGGCCCGTCGCGTCCGTCGTCGTGCCCGCGCACGACGAGGAGCGCACGATCGGCCGCCTGCTCGACGCGCTGTGCGCCACCCCCGGGCTGCTGGAGGTCGTGGTCGCGTGCAACGGGTGCACGGACGGGACGGCGGCCGTGGCCGCGCGGTACCCCGTGACGGTCCTGGACCTGCCCGAGCCGTCCAAGGCCCGCGCGCTGCGCGCCGCAGACGACGTGGCCGTGACGTTCCCCCGCGTGTACCTGGACGCCGACGTCGAGATCTCCGCCGACGGCGTGGCCCGGCTCGCGGCCGCCGTCGGGCCAGGGGATGCCGCCGTGGCGGCGCCGTCGCGCACCCTGCCCCGTACCGGGGTGACGCCGCTCGCCCGCTGGTACTACGACGTGTGGGAGGCGCTGCCGACCGTGCGGTCCGGGCTGTTCGGGCGCGGGGTGCTGGCCGTGTCGCGGGACGCCGCCGCGCGGGTCGCCGCCCTGCCGCCGGTGATGGCGGACGACCTCGTGCTCTCGGAGGCGTTCGCCCCCGCCGAGCGCGTCGTCGTGCCGGACGTCGCCGTCGTCGTGCACCCCGCCCGCACCCTGGGCGACCTCGTCCGGCGCCGGGCGCGCGTGACGACCGGCAACGTCCAGGCCGACCGCGCGGGCCTGCGCGGGGCGGAGGCGCGGACGTCGCTCGGCGACCTCTGGCGGGTCGTCCGGGAGCGCCCGGCGCTGGCGCCCAAGGTGCCGGTGTTCGCCGGCGTCGTGCTCGCGGGGCGGCTGCGCTCGCGCGCCGCGGTGCGCGCGGGCGACTTCACGACCTGGGAACGCGACGCCAGCTCGCGGGCGTGAGGGGCGGCTGCCTGGTCCCCTCGCGCCTGAGGCCGACTGCCGCCCTCCGCTGCACGCCTCAGGGCGGCTGCCGCCCTCTCCTTTGAGACCTAAGTTTCTTCGCTTTGGGGCGGCCCAAAGCGAAGAAACTTAGGCCTCGAAGGAGATCGTCACCCAGGGCGTTGGGGACAGATCGGGGCAGAGCGGACGACGCCGTACGGCAGGCCTCGATCAGCGGACGTCAGTTGCCGCTGCCCGCGCACTCGATCGGGTCGCCCGGCCGCGTGCCGCTGCTGCCGACCGTCACGGTGTTCGCCTGCCACTCGGTGAGGGCCCCGCACAGGACGTCGACCGGGCCGTAGCCCCAGGCGTCCTGCACGATCTGGAGGTTGCGCACGCTGCCCGGGGTGCCCGCGCGGAACGCGTAGCCGCCGCCCTCGACCAGCAGCCCGTCGACGGTCAGCGACGTGTTGCCCTGGCCGCTCGGGTAGAAGAACGGCGCGGTCCCGTAGCAGTCGGGGGCCTCCTCCATGATGATCCGGACGTTCCGGACGGTCACGCTGCCACCGCCGTAGCCCTGGATGCCGTCGCCGTGCCAGTCCTCGCACACGTCGGGCGGGACGATCTTGACGTACGTGTCCTCGACGACGACGTCGCCGCACTCCTTGGCGCCGACCCGGATGCCCTCGGGCAGCTCGTCGATCACCACGTCGCGCACGGTGAACCCGCCGTTCCCGATGATCGGCTGGTCGGTGTCGCGGGTCTGCACCGAGCTGCGCAGGAACTCGGACTGCTCGACCACCATCCCGGACCCGCACACCCCCGGGGTCGCGTCGTTGACGACCCGCGACCCGAGGGCCTGGACGCGACGCAGCGTCACGTTGTCGGCCTCGACGTAGATGACGCCGTCCGTGATCCGCAGGTCGCTGACGACGGTCCCGGCCTCGCGGATGAACAGGTCGCCAGTGTGGGTCTCCTTGGGCTTCCAGCCCTCGGGCAGGCCCGCGGTCGCCGGCGTCGGGAACTCCAGGGCCTCGCCCTTCTCGACCACGCTCGCGGGCGGCGACGGCGCCTCGGTGGACACCGGGCTCTCGGCGGGCGCGGAGGCGCCCGAGCCGGCCGGGTCGGTGCCCGGAGCGGTGGTGGCGACGGTGGTCAGCGCGGCGGCGAACAGCGCGCCGACGGCCCAGCGGAGCGGTGACCGCCACGACGAGGTGCCCATGCCGGTCATCCTCACACGCCGGTCGTTCTCGCTCATCCGGACGCCTGTGATCCCGAGGTGAGCCGCGTCGCCGCGACCTGCTCGTACAGCTCCACCATGCGGTCGACCTTGCGCTCCCACAGGTGGGTGGCGGCCACGTGCTCGCGCGCGGCCTCCCCCATCTTGAGGCGCTGGTCCGGGGCGGTGACCAGGCGGCGGACCGCCGCGGCCACGTCGCGGGCGAGCTGGTCCGGGGACAGTGCGGGCACCCGGACGGCGCACTCGTCCGACACGTTGGCGCCCGGGCCGCCCCGATCGCAGACGACGAGCGGCAGCCCGTACGCCATCGCCTCCAGCACGACGGCGCCGCCCGGCTCCCGGTAGCTGGGGAAGACGAAGACGTCGGCGCGCTCGTAGAACCCGTCGACCTCGGCGCGCGGCACGGCGCCGTGCACCGTCACCCGGTCGGCGAGCCCGAGCTCGCGCACGAGGTCGTCGCAGGCCTGGCGGTCGTTGCCGTCGCCGACGACGTCGAGCACCACGGGCAGGTCGCGCAGCTCGGCCATGGCGCGGATCGCGTCCCGGGCGCCCTTGGTGCGCACCAGCCGCCCGACGTGCAGCAGCCGGACCGGCCCGGGACGCCCCGTGCGGTCGACGGCGGGCCGCACGGCGTCGACGGACACGTCGCCGATCGTCTCGAACCGGCGCAGCCGCAGGTCGCCCAGGAGCTCGCGCACGTAGGGCGCGATGCCCACCACGCAGTCGGCCTGCTCGTAGGTGGAGCGCAGCAACGGGTCGCGCCGCAGCCGCACCCGGTCGAGCCGGCGGAGCTGCTGGTACCAGGGCGTGGCCGCCTCCTCGGCGGCGAACGCGGGCGGCGACTCCAGGCTGCCGCCCACCGGACCGATCACGAGCGGGATGCCCAGGCCGACGACGGGCGACGGGTAGCGCAGCGCCACGGGCGTCGCCTGGTGCGCGACGTCGAACCGCTCGCCCTCCGCGAGGCGCGCGCGGACCCACCGCCGGGCCCGCGCGTAGAACGGGACGTACGCCGGCTGGAGCAGGCTGTTCAGCCGCTCGGCGCGGTGCACGAGCGGCGGCTCGGGCCACTCCACGACCCGCACCCCGGGCAGCTGCCGGGACGGCGGCACGTGGCCCTTCTTCCAGGTGGACAGCAGGGTCACCTCGAACCGCCGCGACAGGCGCTCCGCCCACTGGTGTGCGAGCCACGACTCGCCCACGTCGTTGCCGTCGCACGCGGGTGCGACGAGCAGCACGTGGGCCCTGCGGGCGGACCCGGCTCCATCAAAGACGACCACACCCCGATAGTGACGGCTGGCGTCCGCAGAAGCACGCGCCTCCCGGGTGAACGCTGGGGTGATAAATGCCTCGCGGCACGCTTACGCAAATCACCGGATGAAATTGACGCGCGTTGTTCCTTTCACCCCGCCCCACCCCGGACGGCGACTATTTCCGGGGTCATACTCACCGACGTGGCACATTCGAAAGAGGTCAGTCTCGCCCCCGTCACGACAGGTGACCTGCCGCGTGTGGGCGAATTTCTCAGCGTGCACCTGGACAGCACCCTGACGCCCGGGCAATGGGCGCGCTCGCTGCGCCCCACGTGGACCACGAGCCATCCCGACCACGGGTTCCTGCTGGAGTCCGAGGGCACCGTCGTGGGCGTCTACGCCGCCCTGTACTCGGAGACCGAGGGGCGCGCCGTGTGCAACGTCGCGGCGTGGTGCGTGCTCGACGAGTTCCGGCACCACTCGCTCCGGCTGCTGCGCGCGATGCTCGCCCAGCGCGACCGGGAGCTCACCGACCTGTCCCCGAGCGGCACCGTGATCCCCCTGAACGAGCGGCTCGGGTTCCACCACCTCGACACCTCGGGCGCCCTGGTGGCGAACCTCCCGCTGCCCACGCCGGGCGTACGCCTGCTGACCGGGCGCGCCGACATCGAGGCCGTGCTCAGCGGCGCTGACCTGGCCGCTTACCGGGACCACGCCGACTCCGCCGCCGCCCGGCACGTCGTCGCGGTCGTCGACGGGCGGCCGTGCTGGGTGGTGTTCCGCGCCGTGCGCCGCAAGCGGGTGCGGCTGTTCGCCTCGGTGCTGCACGTGAGCGACCGCGACCTGTTCCGCGCCGCCGCGCCCGCGGTCTACCGGCACGTGCTGCTCGCCCACGGGCTGCCGTTCACCCTGCTGCAGACCCGCGTCAGCGGCCCCCGGCCGTGGCACTCGGTGCCCCTGCCGGCGCAGCGGCCGACGATGTACCTGAGCCGGACCGGCGAGCCGCCGGAGACGGTGTCCTACCTCTACAGCGAGCTCACCCAGGTGCCGTGGTGAATCCGGCCGGGTGAATCCCGCGAGGTGAAAAGGGCACGGCGGGGCCTAATTCACCATTTGCTTTCCTTGAACAGGGGATGACATCGGGTCCATGCACGGTAATTCACCTCCTGCGCCTCGTGGATGTGATTGACATAACACTGCACACGCGTTGTGACCTCGCCTTTTTCACCTCTCCCGCGGTTCACCCGCTTTTCGGCCCTATTCACCCTCGCCTGGCCTGCCGAAAATGATCGTGCGCGCTTTACCGTGATGTTCGTGACCACCATCCATCAGCATCTGGAGCATCAGGCGCGCCTGCGGCCGGACGCCCCCGCGCTGTCGGCCCGCGACGCGACCCTGACGTACGCGGAGCTGTGGCGCGCCGTGCGGCGGGCCGGCGTCCGCCTCGCCGGGCTCGGCGTGGCGCGGCACGACCGGGTGGCGGTCTTCCTGGAGAAGCGGTTCGAGACGGTCGAGGCCCTGTGGGGCACCTCCGTGGCCGGCGGCGTCTTCGTCCCCGTCAACCCGCTGCTGAAGGGCAAGCAGGTCGCCCACGTCGTGCGCGACTCCGGCGCGCGCGTGCTGGTCACCTCCACGGGTCGGCTGAGCGCCGTCCGCGACCACCTCGGCGACACCGGGCTGGTCACGGTGCTGCTCGTCGACCAGCCCGACGGCGGCGCCGCGGACGACCTGCCCCAGGTACCCGGCCTGGAGGTGCGGCGCTGGAACGACGTCGCCGACGGCGAGGCGCCCGGCGGCACGGCGTCCGACGACGAGGCCCCGGCGGCCGCCCCCGAGCTGCACGACGGCCCCGACACCGACATCGCCGCGATCCTGTACACGTCCGGCAGCACCGGCGCCCCGAAGGGCGTCGTCCTGTCGCACCGCAACCTGGTCGTGGGCGCCACGAGCGTCTCGGGCTACCTGCACAACACGGCCGACGACGTGCTCCTGGCGGTCCTGCCGCTGAGCTTCGACGCCGGGCTGAGCCAGCTCACCACCGCGTTCGCCGTCGGCGCCCACGCGGTGCTGCTCGACTACCTGCTCCCCCGGAACGTCACCGCCGCGTGCGAGAAGTACGGCGTCACCGGCATCACGGGTGTGCCGCCGCTGTGGACCCAGCTCGCCTCGGTCGAGTGGCCGTCCGGCGCCCGGTTCGCGCTGCGGTACTTCGCCAACACCGGCGGCCGCATGTCGGGCGCGCTCCTGGGCGAGCTGCGCGAGCTGTTCCCCACGGCCGCGCCGTACCTGATGTACGGGCTGACCGAGTCGTTCCGGTCCACCTACCTGGACCCCGCGCAGGTGGACGCGCGCCCCGGCTCGATCGGCAGGGCGATCCCGAACGCCGAGGTGCTGGTGCTGCGCCCGGACGGCACCCCGTGCGCGCCCGACGAGCCCGGCGAGCTGGTGCACCGCGGCAGCCTCGTCGCGCTCGGCTACTGGAACGACCCGGAGCGGACGGCGGCACGGTTCCGCCCCGTGCCGGGCTACGACGAGCCGTGGCGTGCCGTGCCGGAGCCCGCCGTGTGGTCGGGCGACACCGTGGTGCGCGACGCCGACGGCTACCTGTACTTCGTGGGCCGCGAGGACGAGATGATCAAGACCTCCGGGTACCGCGTCAGCCCCACCGAGGTGGAGGAGGCCGCCCTGGCCTCCGGCCTGGTGCGCGAGGCCGTCGCGATCGGCGTGCCGGACGAGCGCCTGGGGCAGCGGATCGAGCTCGCCGTCCTGGCCCCCGAGGCGGTCGACACCGACCGGCTGCTCAAGGAGATGCGGCAGACCCTGCCCACCTTCATGCTGCCGGCACAGGTCCACGTCGCCGCCGCGTTCCCCCGCAACCCCAACGGAAAGCTCGACCGCCCCGCCATCCGCGCGGAGCTGGTCGCGGAGGTGTCCCAGTGACCGCCCAGCCCCTGGCCGAGGCCCCCGTCGGCGCCACGGCGCCCGCCCCGGCGAGCCCCGCGGCCCCCGCCCCGGCAACACCCACCCCGCACCCGGCCGTCGCCGCGATGCCCGTGTCCGGCGACGAGATCCTCGTGGGCGGCGTCCCGCTCGAGCGCCTCGCCGCCCGCGTGGGGTCCACGCCCTTCTTCGCCTACGACCGGCAGCGCATCACCGACCGGGTCCGCGAGGTCAAGGCCGCGCTCGGTGACGCCGTCCGGCTCGGGTACGCCGTCAAGGCCAACCCGATGCCCGCCGTCGTGCAGCACCTGTCCGGGCTGGTGGACGCGCTCGACGTCGCCTCCGCGCACGAGATGCACACCGCCCTGGACACCGGGACGGACCCGGGCCGGATCAGCTTCGCCGGCCCCGGCAAGACGCCGGCGGAGATCCGGTCGGCGGTCGCCGCAGGCGTGCTGATCGAGCTCGAGTCGTACACCGAGGCCCGCCGCGTCGTCGCGGCCGGCGAGGCACTCGGCGTCGTCCCGCGCGTGGCGATCCGCGTCAACCCGGACTTCGCAGTGCGCGGCTCGGGCATGCGCATGTCCGGCGGCCCGCAGCAGTTCGGCGTCGACGCCGAGCAGGTCCCCGACCTGCTGTCCTACCTGGGCACCACGGGCGCGGACGTGACCGGGTTCCACATCTTCGCCGGCTCGCAGAACCTCGACGCGGAGCTGATCGCGGGCGCGCAGCGCGCCACGGCCGACCTCGTCGTCGCGCTCGCCGAGCACGCGCCCGCCCCGGTGCGGTACGTGAACCTGGGCGGCGGCCTGGGCATCCCGTACTTCCCCAAGGACCGGCCGGTGGACCTGGCCCGCGTCGGCGAGAGCCTCGCGGCCGTCGTCGCCGACCAGATCGCCCCGGCGCTGCCCGAGGCCGACGTGCACATCGAGCTGGGCCGCTACCTCGTCGGCGAGGCGGGCAGCTACGTGACCCGCGTCATCGACCGCAAGGTCTCCCGCGGCCGCACCTACCTGGTGGTCGACGGCGGCATGCACCACCAGCTCGCCGCCTCCGGGAACCTCGGCCAGGTGATCCGGCGCAACTACCCGGTGCTCGTCGGCAACCGGATGGCGTCGTCCGACGTCGAGCAGGCGACCGTCGTCGGCTGCCTCTGCACCCCGCTCGACCTGCTGGCCGACGACGTGCCCCTGCCCCGGGCCGAGCCCGACGACCTGGTGGTCGTGCTGCAGGCGGGGGCCTACGGCCTCACGGCCAGCCCGACCGCCTTCCTGGGCCACCCGGCGCCCGCCGAAGTACTGGTGTGAGGCGGAGGTGCAGCGAAGGGTGGGGGCCGAGGAACGAGGCACCCGCCCGTAGCGGAACCGCAGTCTCACACCACAAAGACACAGTGTGAAGCCACGACAGGAGACCCTCATGACCAGCGACGTGACAGACAGCCCCGCGGGCACCACCACGAGCGGCGTGGCCCTCGCCGACGTGCTCGAGGTGCTCGGCAGGGTGCTCGGCATCGAGGACCGGGTGCGCACGTTCGACGCCGCCACCCCCCTCTTCGGCGACGTGCCCGAGCTCGACTCGCTCGCCGTCCTGGAGCTCGTGACCGCCCTCGAGGACCGGTTCGGCATCACGGTCGAGGACGACGAGCTCGCCGGCGGCCTGCTGGAGACCGCGGGCAGCCTGCACGCGTTCGTCAGCGAGCGGGCTCGGTGACGGGGACACCATGAGCACCGGTGAGCAGGGGGCGGCGCGGGTCCTGGACTCCGCGGACGTCGACGAGCGCGCGACGATCGGCGACGGCACCACCATCTGGCACCTGGCCCAGGTGCGCGAGGACGCCGTCGTGGGGTCCGGCTGCATCGTGGGACGGGGCGCCTACGTCGGGCCCGGCGTACACCTGGGTGACGGCTGCAAGCTGCAGAACTACGCCCTGGTCTACGAGCCGGCGGTGCTGGAGGACGGTGTCTTCGTCGGCCCCGCCGCCGTGCTCACCAACGATCTCTACCCGCGCGCGGTGACCCCGGACGGGACCGTCAAGACCGGCGACGACTGGGAGGCCGTGGGCGTCACGATCCGCACCGGTGCCGCCGTCGGCGCCCGGGCGGTCTGCGTGGCCCCGGTGACGATCGGCCGGTGGGCGACCGTCGCGGCGGGCGCCGTCGTGACCGCCGACGTGCCGGACTTCGCGCTCGTCGCCGGCGTCCCGGCCCGGCGCATCCGCTGGGTCGGCCGGGCCGGCGTCCCGCTGGAGCGGACCGAGGGCGACGGCTGGCGATGTCCGGTCACCGGTGACGAGTTCACCGAGGCGGACGGCGTGCTCACCGAGGCCGCGTCGAACGCGTCTTTTCCTCGCTGAACCACGTTCCGTTATTTCTTTCCGACGCGCGCCGTCCGCTTTTCCTCACCCATTCCTTGAGAAGGGTGAGGTCGCGGGTGAAGGCTTGGGTGAAAGGGGCACCCGGCGCACGACAGAAAGCATCGCTCCTCATATTATCGAGTTGAGGAAATAGCACCGAGAACCGGGCACACACAACGCCCCGTGGCTGCTGTAGCAAGGCCCGGACCACCACCCCCGGCTCCACCAGAGCGCGTCGACGCGTCACGATCGAATGCGCCCGAAAACTCATCCTTGGCAAGAGGTAAGGAAGGATTCGACGTGGCGAGCCAGACAATAGGTGGCGGTTTCGAAATTCGCCCTCGAACCCCCGAGAGACGGGTGAAGAATGCGGCGTCGCGTGGTTTTCACGACGTCCGCGCGAGGCGCGCTCATCCTGAGTGGCAGGTGCGTTACCGCGCCCGGCTGCGCTTCACCGACACGGCCGTCGTGATCGCCTCGGCGGTCCTCGCGTACGTGCTCGACGCGACCCTGCTGGCCGGCACCCCCGGCCATCCCGGACCGCTCTGGTCGGCCGTCGCGCCGGCGCTGGTCGCGGTGGTCTGGATCGCGGCGCTGACCGCGCGCAGCTCCTACGACCTGCGCGTCGTGGGCCGCGACCACACGGAGTACCGGCGCATCGTCGGCGCCACCTGGACGTCGATGAGCCTCCTCGTCGTGGTGGCCTGGCTCACCGCGTCCGTCGGGCCACGCGACGTTCTCGCGCTGGCCGTCGCGCTGCCGCTCGGGCTCGTCGGGCTGATCGGCTCGCGGTACGCCTGGCGCCAGTGGGTGGCGCGCACGCGGCGGCGCGGCACGGGCTGCATGACGCCGGTCCTGGTGGCCGGGCACCGCGAGCACGCCGAGCGGGTCATCCGCCGGCTCAACGACGCCCCGTACCGGGGGTTCGTGGTGGTGGGCGCCTGCCTGCCGTCCGACGAGACGCCGGCGGGCGAGACCGCCCCCGGCGAGACCCCGCCGCTGGACGGTCTGCCCGGCGACGAGGTGGGCGGCGTGCCCGTGCTCGGCGACCTGTCCCGGGTGGGCGAGGCAGCGGCCCTGGTCCGCGCGAGCGCCGTGGCGGTGAGCGCGTCCGGCAGCATCACGACGGAGGTCGTGCGCCAGCTCGGCTGGCAGCTCGAGCGGGTCGGCGTCGACCTGATGCTCACCACGGAGCTGGCCGACGTCGCCCCGGCGCGCGTCAGCGTCGCCCCCGCGGCGGGTCTCTCGCTGCTGCACGTGGCCGCGCCCCGGTTCCGGGGGAGCAAGTTCCGCGTGAAGCAGGCCATGGACTGGGTGCTGGCCGCCGTGCTGACCCTGCTCGCGTCGCCGGTGCTGCTCGGCGTGGGGCTGGCGGTCGCGCTGACCAGCCAGGGCCCGCTGTTCTACCTGTCGGAGCGGGTGGGCCGGGACGGCAAGATCTTCCGGATGTTCAAGTTCCGCACCATGCGGGTCGGCGCCGACCGTGAGGTGAAGGCGCTGACCGAGGACAACGACGGGGCCGGACCCCTGTTCAAGATGCGCACCGACCCGCGCATCACCCGCGTGGGCCGCGTGCTGCGGCGGTACTCGCTCGACGAGCTGCCCCAGCTCCTCAACGTCCTCGGCGGCCACATGAGCCTCGTGGGCCCCCGGCCGGCCCTGCCGCACGAGGTGGCGGCGTACGAGGAGCGCATGCGGCGGCGCCTGCTGGTCAAGCCCGGGATGACGGGCATGTGGCAGGTCTCCGGCCGCTCCGACCTGCCCTGGGAGGAGGCCGTCCGGCTCGACGTGTACTACGCGGAGAACTGGACGCCGCTGCAGGACCTCGCCATCCTCGGGCAGACGGCCCGCGCCGTCGTGTCGGGCCGCGGGGCCTACTGAGACCGGGCGGGCGGGCCCGGCCGCCTACCCGGCCCGGTCCGCCCGCCCTCAGGCCTTCTCCCACACGGAGACGTGCTTCTCGGAGTCGGCGGTGAACGGCGACCGGTCCCAGTCCGCCCACCGGTCCCGGAGGCGGAGCCCGGCGATCCGGGCCATGAGGTCCATCTCGGCGGGCCAGGCGTACCGGAACGGGGCCACCCGGAACTGGCCGGTGCCGTCGGGCCGCACGGTCACGTGGTTCGACGTGAAGAGCTGCGTGACGACGTCGTACCGGTCGAAGCCCACGTAGCCGCTGTCCCCCGCCTCCGGCGCGACGGTGAACGGCACGGTGTCCTGCCCGGGCGGGAGCCGGCGCAGGCCGGGCACGCCGACCTCGACCAGGAACAGCCCGCCGGGCCGCAGGTGCGCCGCGGCGTTGCGGAAGACGTCGACCTGCCCGTCCTGGGACGTGACGTTGCTGATCGTGTTGAACACGAGGTAGGCCAGCGAGAAGTCCCCCGGCCCGACGGCGCCGTCGAACCCGTCGAACCGGGTGGACGTCATGTCGCCGACCGTGACGGCGACGTCGGCCCCGCCGGGCTTGCCGGCGATCCGCGCGGCCATGGCCCGGCTCAGCTCGATGCCGCCCACCTGGAGGCCGCGGGCGGCCAGCGGCGCCGCGATCCGCCCGGTGCCGACGGCGAGCTCCAGCACGGGCCCGCCGTCCGCGAGCCGTTCCAGCAGGTCCACGGCGGGCGTCACGACCGCCGGGTCGTTCGCGCCGCCCGGGCCGTCGTAGCCGGCGGCCACGCTCTCGGGGAACTGGCCGTCGGCGGGGTCGTCGCCGGGGTGGTGGGCACGCAGGTCCGTGGTGTGTGCGTCGTCGGTCACGCGCCCGACGCTATGCCCGACGGCGGCGTCGGCTCACCCTCTTTTCCGAGGCTCAGGCCGTGGCGCGCACCGTGCGGCGCATCGGCGTGTGCGGGATGCCGTCGTCGAGGAAGTCGGCGCCGTCGGCCACGAACCCGTGCTTGCCGTACCAGCCCGTCAGGGGCGACTGCGCGTCCAGCACGATGTCCCGGGTGTCGTCGGCGTCGGCGATGTACGCCAGGGCGGCGCGCATGACCTCGTCGGAGAGGCCCTTGCCGCGCGCCTCCTTGGCCAGCGCGACCCGGCCGATGCGCCACACGTCGCCGTCGTCGAGCACGCGGGCCGTGCCGAGCACGCGGGTGCCGCCGTCGGACACGGAGTCGGGTGCGGCCTCGGCCAGCAGGACCACCTGCACGGCGCCCGGCTCGACGTCGCGCCCGTCGAGGTCGTGGTACGGGCAGTCCTGCTCGACGACGAAGACGTCCTGGCGCAGCTTCCAGACCCCGTAGGCGATGACGACGTCGAGCTGGGCGAGCGGGGCGGTGATGATCTGCACGCATCGATCCTCGCACGCCCAAGCCCCTCCCGTGTCAGACATACAGGTCACCCGAGGGACCTGTACGTCTGACACGTCGTTAGGCGACCGGGAGGTACCGCTTCCACCAGTCGAGGAGGATCTCGAACCGCTGCTGCCGGTGGCGCGGGCGCCCGGAGCGGGACAGCTCGTGGTTCTCCCCGGGGAAGACCACCAGCTCCGTCTCCACGCCGTGCCCCTTGAGCGTCGAGTAGTAGCGCTCCGCCTGAGACAGCGGGCAGCGCAGGTCCAGCTCGGAGTGCAGCACGAGCGTGGGCGTCGTCACCTGGCCGGCGACGGCCTGCGGCGACTGCGCGGCCACCTGCTCGGGCTTCTCGCCCACGTACTCCAGGCCGAAGAACGAGCCGATGTCGCTGGTGCCGAAGAACGTCTCCGGGTCGAGGAACCCGCGCTCCACGACCGCCCCGGCGAACCGGTGGTCGTGCGCGATGGTCCAGGCCGTGAGGTACCCGCCGTACGAGCCGCCCAGCACCCCCACGCGCGACCCGTCCAGGCGCCCGTCCGCGGCGACCGCCCCGTCCAGGAAGTCGAGCACGTCGTGCAGGTCCACGGTGCCCATGGCCTGCTTGATCGTGCGGCCGTGCGCCTGCCCGTAGCCCGCGGAGCCGCGCGGGTTGCAGTAGACGACGGCGTACCCGGCGTCGACCAGCACCTGCGTCTCGTCGAACAGCCCGACGCCGTACGACGAGTACGGGCCGCCGTGGATCATCAGCAGGGTCGGGTGGGTGCCGGTCCCCTCGGGCACCGCGACCCAGCCGTGCACCGGGTACCCGTCGCGGCCCGTGACCGTCAGCTCCGTGGGGGTGACGACGCCGGCCGCGCGCAGCGGCGCGGAGAAGTCCGTCCGACGCCGGATCGCGCCGTCGGCGACGACGCCCACCTCGCCGTAACTGCCCGGGTCTCCGTACGAGACGGCGATCGTCCCGCCGCCGGCGCCGACGCCGACGCCGATGTCCGTGACGACCACGTCTCCGCTGGTCAGCTGGGTTGTGACGCCGTCGTCGGCGACGTGGACCACCTGCTGG
Organism: Promicromonospora sukumoe; assembly: GCF_014137995.1. Classification (NCBI taxonomy): domain Bacteria; kingdom Bacillati; phylum Actinomycetota; class Actinomycetes; order Micrococcales; family Promicromonosporaceae; genus Promicromonospora; species Promicromonospora sukumoe. The sequence continues at coordinate 787,016 of NZ_JACGWV010000003.1, read as the reverse complement.
GTGCCGCGGCTCGCGAGCACGAGCAGCACGCCGCCGTCGGCCAGCGGGACGGGCTCGTGGCCGAGCTCCTGCGTCTCGGGGTCGGTCAGACGACGGGGTGCCGGGTCGGCCCACGCGGACAGCACGTAGAGCGCGGCGTTGCGGGCCACGAAGTCCTTGCCGTCGGGGCCGTGGTCCTGGGCGAGCACGTACAGCTCGCCGCCCGGGCCGAACGCGACCGCCTGCGGTCCGAGCGTGCCGAGCTCGACCTCGGAGCCGCCGCCCGCCGCCCCGGCGGCCAGGGGCAGCACCCGAAGGATGCTGCGGCCCACCTGGCCCGCGCCCTGCTCGCGTTCGGCGAGCACGGCGATCGAAGCGCCGTCGGGCGTGAAGGCGATCCCGCTGTGGTCGACGTCGTCCGTGGTCAGGCGGCGCGGCTCGCGCACGGTGGGACGGGGCTCGGCCGGGCCCTGCGCGGTCGCGACGGGCTGGACCACGGGCTCGGCCGCGACGTCGGGCACGTCGACGAGATAGACGTGCTGCGGGCGGTCGCGGTGGTAGCCCAGGCCGTTGCGCGTCCAGCTCCACTCCGTGATGCGGCGGGGGCCCTCGGCGGCGGGCGCGATGCCCTCGACGGAGCCGTAGCGGCCCGCCTCGGGCTCGCGGCTCAGGAACGCCAGACGCTTGCCGTCGGGCGACCAGCGGAAGCCGCTGACGCCGAGCGTGCGGTCCGTGACCTGCACGGCCTCGCCGCCCGCGACCGGGAGCACCCAGAGCTGCGGGGCGGCCTGCGGCGCGGCGCGCAGGAAGGCGACCAGGGCGCCGTCGGGCGAGAAGCGCGGCTCGGTGTCGCGGAAGCCGCGGGTGAGGCGGGTGGGCGTCGCTTCGCTGGTCGAGCTTGTCGAGACCAGGGGCACCCGCCAGAGCTGCCCGACGACGGCGTCCGCCTCCAGGTCGGGGCGGGTCACCGACACGACGGCCCACGTACCGTCCGGGTGGACGGCGGGCCGGGAGACGGTACGGATCAGGGGAAGGTCGGCTGCCTGCATGACCCGGACATTACCCTTGCGAACATGTCCGAAACACAGCAGACCGACGCGCCCGACGCTCACGAGGCCACCAGCGCGCACGAGGCCTGGGGCGCACCGCGCAGCCGCGACCTGACCTGGTACGACCCGATCCAGACCGCGGCACAGGCGCCGCTGATGTCCGGCGTCGAGTTCCTGCGCCGGATGCGCGACGGCCTCATCCCGCCGCCGCCCATCGCCTCGCACTTCGGCCTCGACATCGACGAGGTCGAGGAGGGGCGCGTGACCTTCCGGTGCACGCCCGACGAGTCCGGCTACAACCCGATCGGCACCATCCACGGCGGCGTGCTCTGCACGCTGCTCGACACGGTGTGCGGCTGCGCCATCCAGTCGGTGCTGCCGCAGGGCAAGGGCTACACCTCGATCGAGATCAAGGTCAGCTACGTCAAGGCCGTGCGCGGCGGCGGCGGGCCGCTCAGCGCCGAGGGCACCGTGGTCAAGGCAGGCTCCCGCGTCGGCTTCACCGAGGGCGTGGTCCGGGACGCGACGGGCGCGGTGGTCGCAACGGCGTCGAGCACCCTGCTGATCTTCGACCTCCCGACGCCGACGCCGCAGGCCTGACGCCGTCGTCGGCCCCCGGAGCGCGCCCGCGCCGGCTGGCCCCGCCGCGCCCCGGCCCGCCCCCAACGCAAAGGTGCGCTTCTACCCCGCCATTAGGCCCGGAATCACACTGTTTCGGGGCGCAATGACTGGGTAGAAGCGCACCGTCGCCGCGACCTGGCCAGGGCGGCCGCGACCAGCCCGGCGTCATCGGCCCGCGGAGCGCGCGCCGGCCCGCACCAGCCCGCGCCGCCGCAACGCAACAGTGCGCTTCTACCCAGCCATTGGGCCCGGAATCACGCTGTTTCCGGGCGCAATGACGGGGTAGAAGCGCACTCTCGCGGCGGCCGACGGCGACGCCTCGACCAGCCCGGCGTCGTCGGCCCAAGCGCCGCGGCAGCCCGGCGTCGTCAGGTGAAGAAGAGGCCCACGACCCACGTGCCCGCCGCGACCAGCGAGCCGACGAGCTGCACGCCGATCGTGATCAGCGTGGCCTGGACGGCGGCCTTGGTGGAGGCCCACGCCGCCGGGACCTCGCGGTGCCGCGCCCACTCCATCAGGAAGATCGCGCCGACGAAGAACAGGAACAGGCCGAGCACCGGGATCACGAAGAAGCCGATGATGCCCGCGATGCCGCCCACGGCCAGGGTCAGCCACGGCACGTTCGCCTTGCGCAGGTGCTTGCCCGCGATGAGCCACTGCGCGACCTCGGCGATCGCGATGGCGGCGGCGGCGATGCCGAACACGACCCACGCCTCGACGCCGCCGGTGAAGATGGCCCACACCAGGATGCCGCCGAGCACGAGCACCGCCCCGGGCAGCACCTGGACCACGATGCCGATGAGTCCGACCAGGATTGCCACACCGACGAGTACCTCTGCCCAAACGTCCACGGCCGCACACTAGCCTGCTGGAGCAAATCGGACACAAAGCGGGTGTATATCCTGCTCGGCATGACGCACGAGGCGGCCGGCTACCTGACCCGGCTGGGCCTGGACGAGCGGCCGCCCGCGACGGCCGGCACGCTGGCCGAGATCCACCGGCGGCACGCCGAGCGCATCCCTTACGAGAACCTGCACACCATGCTCGGCGACCCGCCCGCCATCGACGCGACGTCGACCCTGGCGCGCGTCGCGGCGGGCGGCAACGCGGGGTACTGCTTCCACCACAACGGCATCCTGACGGCGGCGCTGCGGGCGCTCGGGTACGACGTCGTCCCTGCGTGGGGCCACAACTGGGACTCCGAGGCCGAGCGCCGGGACCCGTACGTCGGGCACCTGGCGCTGTCGGTGCGCGGCCTGCCGACCGAGGACAACCCGGGCGGCGTCTGGTGGCCCGACGTCGGCTGCGGCGACGGCCTGCACGAGCCGCTCCCCCTCGTCGCGGGCAAGTACCGGCAGGGCCCGTTCACCTACCGGCTGGAGGTGCGCGACGGCGGCTGGACGTTCCACCACGACGCCCAGGGCAGCTTCGGCGCCGTCGACCTCTTCGACGAGGTGCTCACGCCGGAGCGCGCGGACGCCGCCCACCGCCGGCTGACCGCGCCCGACGGCGGGGCGTACGCCCGCACGCTGGTGGTGCAACGCCGTCTGCCCGACGCCGCGGAGACGTTGCGCGGCTGCCTGTTCATCCGGACCGGCGCGCGGCCCGAGCGGGTCGAGCTGACGACGTACGACGACTGGCGGGACGGGCTGCGGTCGCTCGGCATCGCACTGGACGGCATCGACGACGACGCCTTGCGCGGCCTGTTCGACCGCAGCCTCACGGCGCACCACGCCTGGGTGGCGAGCCGCTAGCGGTCTGCTTCCCGGCTGAAGAAGGTCAGTTCCAGAACACCGCGACCGCGATGTTCACCAGGGTGAGCCCGAGCACGGAGCCCTTGAGGCCCTGCGAGACGTTCTCGCCCTTGCGGACCGCGATCACGGCGACCACGGCGACGGCGAGCGCGATGATCAGCTTCACGCCGATCTTCGCCATCGACGGACCGCCGTCGTCCCAGAGGCCGGCCATCTCCGCGATGCCGACCATGATGACGCCCGCCACGACGGCACCCATGGCGCCGTGCGAGACCCCCTTGTAGAGGGCCTTGGTGCGCAGCGACGCGATCGACCCGCCGAAGACCAGGGCCCAGCTCGCGAAGTGCAGGAACACGAAGACGTTGTAAAGGAACTCCATGCTGGTCAGCCTATCCGCGGCAGGGGTTCGAAACGGCCGTAAACCGCGCCCCCGGGACGTTAGTGACAATTTTCACGAGCCCACCCGCCGGCCGCCGTCGCACGCCCCTCGCAACCGCCCGGCCACACCCTCCTTCGAGACCTAGGTTTCTTCGCTTTGGAGCGCCGCAAAGCGAACAAACCTAGGTCTCGAAGGGGACCCGCCAACCGCCGACCCGCGCCGCCCCGCCTCCAGGCGACGACGGCCACCAGCCCGAATTCCCGACCCTTTAGGTAGGGAAATACATAGGCAACATTGATGCACCCAATAGACATCCACTATATGGACATGGTCTTCCGTCCGTTCTGAGCCGCGGTTACCGTCTTCGCCATGACCAAGGCAGCGCGCATCTCCCTCGTGACACGGCGTCACGAGATGCCCATGTGTGCCATGCCGACCTGTGCCTGCGACCGCTGTCGCAGCTGTCAGCCCTGACGCGCCCCTCGCACCCGCAAGGTCAGCGCGCGCCGCCGGCCCGCAGCGCTGAGTCCCTGGTCATCCCCGGGAAACGGCCTCCTGTGCCCGTACGTCGCGCACCACTCCCCCAGCACGTTCCACGCCCGCGCGCCCCGCACGAACAGGACCCCGCACATGGTGAACACGGCCCCCACCCCGCCCGAGACCCGCACCCCTGCACGGCGCACGCCCACGACGTCGAAGCGCCCCGCCCGCCCGAACGGCCAGTGGAAGGTCGACGGCACCGCACCGCTGAACCACAACGAGGAGTTCAAGCAGGAGTCGGACCCGCTGGCGGTCCGCGACCGCATCGAACAGGTCTACGCCAAGGACGGCTTCGACTCGATCCCCGGCGACGACCTGCACGGCCGGTTCCGCTGGTGGGGCCTGTACACGCAGCGCAAGCCCGGGATCGACGGCGGCAAGACGGCCACGCTGGAGCCGCACGAGCTCGAGGACAAGTTCTTCATGCTGCGCGTCCGGATCGACGGCGGCGCGCTGACCACCGAGCAGCTGCGCACCATCGCGGGCATCAGCACGGAGTTCGGCCGCGGGTCGGCGGACATCACCGACCGGCAGAACCTGCAGCTCCACTGGATCGAGGTCGAGTCGGTGCCGGAGATCTGGCGCCGTCTGGAGGCCGTGGGGCTGAGCACCACGGAGGCCTGCGGCGACGTGCCGCGCGTCATCCTCGGCAGCCCGGTCGCCGGCGTCGCGAAGGACGAGCTGATCGACCCGACGCCCGTGATCGAGCAGATCCAGGAGCGCTTCATCGGCGATCCCGCCCTGGCCAACCTGCCGCGCAAGTTCAAGTCGGCGATCACCGGCCACCCGAGCCTCGACGTCGTGCACGAGATCAACGACATCTCCTTCGTCGCCGTCGACCACCCGGAGCTCGGCATCGGCTACGACCTGTGGGTGGGCGGCGGCCTGTCGACGGCGCCGCGCCTCGCCGAGCGGCTGGGCGTGTTCGTCACGGAGCAGGAGGCGCCCGACGTCTGGCACGGCGTCATCCGGATCTTCCGCGACTACGGCTACCGCCGGCTGCGCAACAAGGCCCGTCTGAAGTTCCTGCTCGCCGACTGGGGCACGGAGAAGTTCCGCCAGGTGCTGCAGGACGAGTACCTGGGCTACGAGCTGCCCGACGGCGTCGCCCCGCCGTCGCCCGCCTCCCTGGGGCTGGACGACCGCGGCGACCACGTGGGCGTGCACGAGCAGCACGACGGCCGGTTCTACGTCGGCGCCGCGCCGACCGTCGGGCGGGTCTCGGGCGAGGCCCTGACCCGGCTGGCCGACCTCGTCGAGGCGCACGGCAGCAGCCGCGTCCGCCTGACGCCGCACCAGAAGCTGCTGGTGCTCGACGTCGAGCAGGAGCAGGTCGAGCCCCTGATCACGGGCCTGGCCGAGCTCGGCCTGCAGGCCCGGCCGAGCCCCTTCCGCCGCAACACCATCGCCTGCACGGGCATCGAGTACTGCAAGCTCGCGATCGTCGAGACCAAGGCGACGTCGGCGGCTGCGATCACGCAGCTCGAGGAGCGCCTCGGGGACCTGTCGAACCTGAAGCCCCTGAGCCTGCACGTCAACGGCTGCCCCAACTCGTGCGCCCGCATCCAGACCGCCGACATCGGCCTCAAGGGCCAGCTCGTCATGGACGACGACGGCAACCAGGTGCCCGGCTTCCAGGTACACCTGGGCGGCGGCCTGACCTCGGAGGAGCGGGACGACGCCGGGCTCGGGCGCACCGTGCGCGGGCTCAAGGTGACCGCCGACGGCATCGGCGACTACGTGGAGCGGGTCGTGCGCCGGTACGACGCCGACCACGACGGCGAGGAGTCGTTCGCCCAGTGGGCGCACCGCGCCGACGAGGAGGCCCTCCGATGACGGCCCTCAACGAGGCGCCGACCTCCTCTCTCCGGCTCTCCGGGCTCGTCCCGGGCGAGAACCCGCGCCTCGCGCGGGTCCGCGCCCGGGCGGCGGCCCGCGAGAGCATCCATGACGCGCGCCGGGACGCCCGGGCCACGCGCCGCCGTCGGACGCCGGAGGAGCTGCGGGCCGTCGTGGAGCGCGGGCAGGCCCAGCTCCACGCCTCGGCCGGCAGCCCCGAGGCGGACGCCGAGGCCGTCATCGCCTGGGCCGTCCGCGAGTTCGGCCCGTGGCTGGCCGTGGCCTCCTCGATGCAGGACACCGTGCTGTCGCACCTCGTGGCGCAGCAGCTCCCGTTCGTCGACGTGCTGTTCGGCGACACGGGCTACCACTTCGCGGAGACGCTCGGCACGCGCGGCGCCGTCGACATCGAGCTGGACGTGAACGTCGTGGACGTGCGCCCCGAGCTCACCGTCGCCGAGCAGGACGCCGCGTACGGGCCGAGGCTGCACGACCGCGACCCGGAGGCGTGCTGCGCGATGCGCAAGGTCGCGCCGATGAAGCAGGCCCTGCAGGGCTACGAGGCGTGGGCCACGGGCGTGCGCCGCAGCGAGACGGCGGCCCGCGCCAACGCGCCGCTCATCACCTGGGACGAGCGCAACGGCGTGGTCAAGATCAACCCGATCGCCGCCTGGTCCGACGAGCAGGTCGCCGACTACGCCGCCCGGCACGGCCTCGTGGTCAACCCGCTCCTGGCCGACGGCTACCCGTCGGTCGGCTGCGAGCCCTGCACCGCGCGCCCGCTGCCGGGGCAGGACGCGCGCTCCGGGCGCTGGGCCGGGCGCGACAAGGACGAGTGCGGTCTCCATGTCTGACGCCGCACAGTCCGACGCCGCGCAGATCTATCCGCTGGGCCTCCAGGTCGCGGGCCGGCTCGTCGTCGTGGTGGGCGGCGGACCCGTCGCCGCGCGCCGGGTCCACTCGCTCGTCGACGCCGGGGCGCGCGTGCGCGTCGTCGCGCCGCACGCCGTGCTCGGGGAGCAGGAGATCCCGGTCGCGGCGGAGACGCTCGAACCTTTGAGCGGGCCCGCGGGCGAACCGCAGCCGGGCACGATCGAGTGGGTCCGGCGCGAGTACCGCACGGGCGACCTCGACGGGGCGTGGCTCGCGCACACCGCGACGGGTTCCGCCGCGACGGACCGCCAGGTGGCCGACGACGCCGAGCGCGCCCGGATCTTCTGCGTCACCGCGGGCGACGCGTCTGTGGGCAGCGCGTGGGTCCCCGCCGTCGCCCGTACCACCCTGACCGACGACGCCGAGGTGACCGTCGCGGTGACCGCCGGCCGGGACCCGCGGCGTGCGCGGGCGATCCGGGACGCGGTCGCGGGCCAGCTCGCCTCGGGCACCCTGCCGCTGCGCCGGCGCCGGCCGCGCAAGGAATCGCTGGTCGAGCCTGTCGAGACCGCCCCGCTGGTCGAGCCTGTCGAGACCGCCCCGCTGGTCGAGCCTGTCGAGACCCAGGTTTCGACAGGCTCAACCCGCGCCGGCTCAACCCGCGCGGGCCGCGTCTGGCTCGTCGGCGGCGGCCCCGGCGACACGGGCCTCATCACGGCCCGCGGTCGATCGGTTCTGGCGCAGGCCGACGTCGTCGTCGTGGACCGGCTCGGCCCCCGCGCCCTGCTGGAGGAGCTCGCCCCCGAGGTCGAGGTGATCGACGTCGGCAAGACGAGCGGCAACCACCCCGTGCCGCAGCACGAGATCAACGCGCTGCTGGTGCAGCACGCGCTGGCGGGGCACGACGTCGTGCGGCTCAAGGGCGGCGACCCGTACGTGTTCGGCCGGGGCGGCGAGGAGCTCGCGGCGTGCCGCGACGCGGGCGTCGAGGTCGAGGTGGTGCCGGGCGTGACGTCGGCCGTGTCGGTTCCCGCGGCGGTCGGCATCCCGGTGACGCACCGCGGCGTCGCACGCGGCTTCAGCGTGCTGACCGGGCACGACGGCGCGGCGAACGTCCCAGGCGGCCCCGACCACACCCTCGTGCTGCTCATGGGCGTGACCCACCTGGCCGACACCGCGGCGGCGCTGATCACCGACGACCGCCCGGCGGACACCCCGGCCGCCGTCGTCGAGGACGGCTACGGCCCGCGCCAGCGCGTCACGGTCGGCACGCTGTCCACGATCGCGGCCCGCGCCGCGGCGGCGGGCGTCAAACCCCCGGCCATCATCGTGATCGGCGACGTCGTCCGCCTCTCCCCGGCCTGGCCCACCTAAAGCTCGTTGAGTGCTGGGTATTTGTCGGCGCGAAGGCCATCAACCCGCAAATACCCAGCACTCAACGGAACTACTAGAGCAGGCGGCGGGCCACCGCCCAGCGCGTCAGCTCGTAGCGCGAACTGAGCTGGAGCTTGCGGAGCACCGCGCTCACGTGCGTCTCGACCGTCTTGATCGAGATGAACAGCTCGCTCGCCACCTCGCGGTACGAGTACCCGCGCGCGATGAGCCGCATGACCTCCTGCTCGCGCTTCGAGAGGCGGTCGAGCTCGTCGTCGGCCACGGCGATGTCGTTCGCGGAGGCGCCGAACGCGTCCAGCACGAAGCCGGCCAGCCGCGGCGAGAACACGGCGTCGCCGCCCGCCACCTGCACCACCGCGGACGACAGCTCGGACGGCGCGATGTTCTTGGTGACGTAGCCGCGGGCACCCGCGCGGATGACGGAGACGACGTCCTCCGCGGCGTCGGACACGGACAGCGCCAGGAACCGCACGCCCTCGGTCAGCAGGTCGGCGCAGCGCTGCACGACCTCGGCGCCACCGCCGCCGTTGCCGCCGGGCAGGTGCACGTCGAGCAGCACCACGGGCGGGCGGTGCTCGTGCACCTGCGCCACCGCGGTATCGACGTCGGAGGCCTCGCCCACCACGGTCACGCGGTGGTCGAGGGAGGCGCGTACGCCCGTCCGGAACAGGTGGTGGTCGTCCACGAGCACCACCGGTACCGGGAGCGGCACCAGCCCGCCGCCCGACGCCGTCGCCTGGGTTGTCATCTCGTCGCACCTTCCGCCGTGGTGGGCACGGAGTCGGGGGCCGTCGCGGCCCGCGCCCTGCCGTTCTTCTCGGTCTTCTTCTCGCCGTTCGCCGGCTTCTTCTCACCGTTGCCGGGCTTGCGGTCACCGTTGGCGGGCTTCCGGTCGCCGTTCGCGGGCTTGTCCAGCGGCATCCGCAGCCGGACCTCGGTGCCCCAGCCTGCCCGACTGACGACCTCGGCGGTGCCGCCGCGCCGACGCACCCGGCCGAGGATCGACTCCCGGACGCCGAACCGGTCGACGGCGATCTCGTCGAGGTCGAACCCCTCGCCGCGGTCGCGGACGAACACCTCGGCCACGGAGTCGGTGACCTCCAGGTACACCGAGACCGGCGGCTTGCCGTGCTTGAACGCGTTGAGCATGGCCTCGCGCGCGGCCTGGAGCAGCGCGGCGGTGCACTCGGTGGGCGGGCAGTCGCCCACGACGACGGTCTCGACGGTGAGCGGCGCGACGGCGTCCTCGATCTCGGCGACCAGGTCCTTCAGCTCGGCGGCCACGGACGTGCCGGGCTCCTGCCGGTCGTCGTAGAGCCAGCCGCGCAGCTCGCGCTCCTGGGCCCGGGCCATGCGGGAGACCGCCTCGGGGTCGTTCGCCTGCGCCCGGATGAGGGCGAGGGTCTGGAGCACGGAGTCGTGCAGGTGGGCGGCGATGTCGGCGCGCTCGGACTCCCGCGCGCGGGCGGCGCGCTCGTCGCCGAGCTGCCGTACGAGCCGGATCCACCAGGGCACCGAGACGAGCACGAGACCCGCCACCATCGCGAGGGACGCGACGGTGGCCTGCATCAGCACCGTCAGTGGCGTGTCCTGGCCCACGAGCATCAGCACGCCGAGCATCGTCAGCACCACGCCGCCGGCGAGCCGCAGCAGCGCCGTCCGCGAGCGCAGGAGCGAGCCGGTTCCCGACCCGCCCACCCAGCGGTCCCGGTCGGTCGCGTCGATCTGGCTCCAGGCCAGGGCCACGCCGCCGAGCCCGATGAGGGCGGGCAGCACCCAGGAGGCGACGGGGTCCCAGCCCGCGCGGTACGCGACGAGCAGCGCCGCGCCCGACAGCAGGGCGACGCCGAGCCAGATGTCCCGGGCGGCGAGCCGCGACACGGGTCCGGACAGCCGCATGCGCTCGGCGAGGGAGGCGGCGTTGCGTTCCTGCGAGCCGGCGTCGGCGTCCGCGTCGGTGGTGAGGCGGGGCGCGAGCCGGGCACGGTCGGTGGGTACCGCGGCGACGGGCACGGTGGGCACGCCCGCGGGGACGGTCACCCACCAGAAGACGTAGGCGACCACCCCGGCCCCGGCGAACCCGGTCAGCACGACGAACGCGAGCCGGACCAGCCACACCGGCAGGCCGGTGTGCGCCGCCAGGCCGGCGGCCACGCCGGCCACCCAGCGGCCGCTGTACCCGGGCCCGGCCTTGCCGGGTCTGCGGAGGGTGAGTCTTTGGTTCACACCCTGATCGTCACATGTCCGGGGCCCCCTGAACACGGCTGGGCCGGGATCTCAGGGTCCCGCGCGGGGGTAACCAGGGTCGGTTCAGGGCAGGTCCCGATGCCGGAAGCGCCGCCGGTCGACAAGCATGGTTGTCATGAGCACCGACGAGACGCGTCCCGAGGACGCCACGAGAGAACCGGGTGGCCCGGCCGACGCCGGCTCGTTCGGCCCCGACCCCGTACAGCCCGCCGCCCACGCCGCACCTGACGCGGCCGCCGGCCCGAATCCCGGCCCTGCACCCGCCGGCCCCGGCGCCCCTGGCACCGGCCCCACGTCCGGAGCACCGGGAGCGCCCGGCGCCCCCGCCGCGCCCGGCCCCAAGCCCTACCCGGAGACCGGCTTCTTCGCCTCGATCCGCCGCGGCCTCTTCCCGCGCTCCGACCAGCGCTGGGTGGGCGGTGTCGCCGGCGGCCTCGCCGAGCGCATCGGCTGGGACCCGCTGCTGGTGCGCGGCCTGCTGATCGTCAGCTTTTTCCTGGGCGGCCTCGGCCTCATCCTGTACGGCCTGGGCTGGGCGCTCCTGCCCGAGCGTGACGGCCGCATCCACCTGCAGGAGGCGATCCGCGGCAACTTCGACGTCGCCATGCTCGGCGCGGTGGCCGTGTTCCTGATCGGCTTCTCCTGGGGCGGCCCGCTCGGCTGGTGGGACGACGGCGGCTGGCACTGGCTCGTCGTCCTCTTCTGGCTGGCTGTCCTGGGCGTGACGCTGTACCTGATCGTCCAGGGCGTGCAGCGCGCCCGGGACAACAACGTGGCCCGCGGCCAGGGCTACGTGCCCGGCCCGGTCGGCACCCCGGGCAACCCCGGCAACCCGGGTACGCCCGGTGCCCCCACGGGTACGCCTGGCGCGCCCGGCACGTCCACCGGCACGCCCACCCCGGGTGCGCCGTCGGGCCCCGGGACGGGTACGAGCGCGCACTTCACCCCGGCGCCGCAGGTCGACTACCGCCGCAACGGGGGCCTCGTCTACGCGACGGGCGCCGGACCCCGGCACCAGGGCCAGCCGCTCCAGTCCCAGTACCGCCCGGCCCCGACCGCGACGCTCCCGCCGCAGCCGGTCTACGCCGCACCCCGGGTGCGCACGTCGCGCGGTCCGGGCGGCGCCGCGGTCGGCATCACGCTCGGCGTGATCCTGCTGGCGGGCGCGCTGCTCCTGGCGGCCCACCGCCTGGGCGAGCCCAGCTACCTGCTCGACGGCGGCGCGACGTTCCTGGCCGCCTGGCTGGGCATCGGCACCGTGGCGCTCGGCGTCGCGATCCTCGTCTCGGGTCTGCGCGGGCGCACCAGCGGCTGGCTGGGCTTCTTCGCGATCGTCGCCCTCGTGTTCGGGGTCGGGTACGTGGGCATCGCCGGTACGGCGGGCCCGCGCTGGGTCGACGACGCCGTCGTGAGCGGCCGCCAGATCGAAGGTCTCGTGAACGAGAACAACAACCCGGACGCCGCCACCATCACCGAGGGCACCATCGCCGTCCAGACGGTGCGCGAGGCGGAGAACGGCTTCTACGTGCAGTGGGGCGACCCGACGATCGACCTCTCCGAGCTCGACCTGTCCCGCACCGAGCCCGGCGACCCGGTCGTGGTGCCGATCCAGCTCGGCGCCGGCCAGACGGTCGTGGTCGTGCCGCAGGACGCCGCCGTCGAGGCGGACGCCTACGTCGCCGCCGGCGTCGTCCGGTGGACGGTCGACGACCAGGACCGCTCGACGAGCGGCGTCGGCTCGACCAACTACTTCGCGAGCGACGAGGTCGGCGACGAGGGCGCCGTGCTCAGCCTCCAGATCGAGGCCGGCGCGGGCGAGGTCATCGTCACCGAGAGCAACTGAGGGAGCACGCCATGACCGACCAGACGAACGACCGGAAGAACCCGAGCGAGATCCCCGGCGGGCCCGAGGGCCAGGACACGAGCGAGAACATGAGCGAGAAGACACCGCAGGACCCGGACACCACCGAGGTGCTCCCGGCGCAGGCGACCCCGCCGACGCAGCAGATCGTGCTGGGCGACCTCCAGCAGACCCAGCAGGTGCCCGCTGCCTCCGCACCGGAGGGCGAGGTGCACCCCGCCTACGGCGTCGCCGCGGCCCGGGTCGAGGCGGAGGCCCGCGCGGCCGAGGCCCGTTCGGCCGAGGTCCACGACGCCCCCGTGCACGACGACTCCGACCCGCTCGCGGCGCTGCGGGAGCCGGCGCGGTCGACGTCGTCCGCGCCCGAGGCCCCGGCGTCGGGCAGCCCGGCCCCGGCCCAGCCCGTGCCGGGTCAGCCGGGCCAGCCGGGCCAGGCCGTCCAGCCGGCGCCGCCGGCCCAGGCCGCTCCCAAGCGCGGCCCGCGGGTGGGGACGGCGGTGTGGGGCCTGGTCGTGATCGCGGTCGGGCTGGGCATCCTCGCGGTCGCCGCGGGCGTGGTGTTCGACCTGGGCGTGGCCCTGATCGTCCTGCTCGGCGCCGCGGGCGTCATCCTGGTGGCGGGCTCCGTGATCTCCAGCGTCCGACGGCGCTAGGGGGTCCGGGCCAGCCGGCGTAGTGCTCCCCCGATCACGCCCAGGACGATCCCGAGCCCGATCACAAGGGCACAGACCCCGAACGCGACCACCGAGGTGAACAGCGACGCGCGCAGGAACGACGCGTCCATCACGGTGTCGCGGACGGGGTCGTCCTGTGCCAGCTCGGCGTAGGTCGCACCGCCGGAGGCCTCGAGGGCGTGGTGGTTGATGATGTCGGCCTGCGCGTAGGCCGTGAACGGGCCCTGAACCTGCTGACCTGCAAAGACGCCTCCCATGAACGTGGAGTCGTCCGAGACTGTGATCTTCTCCGCCGAGAGCTGGGTCGCGACGAGGATCCACACGGCGATCCCCGCCAGGATCATGACGATCCCCGCGACGATCACGAACACGCCAGCACCCTTGACGCCTCTGGCAGGGACGTTCGTGTAGCTGCTCATGCTGCAACGCTAGGTACGGCTCGCCCGGTGCGCGCGGCGGAGCACCGGGCAGGGCACCCCTCGGTGCGAGGATGACGGGCGTGCGCATCACCCACGTGTCCGACACCTACCTTCCGCTCCTCGGCGGGATCGAGGCCCAGGTGAGCCGCCTGGCCGCCCAGCAGGTCGCGGCCGGGCACGACGTCGAGGTCATCACGACGACGCCCGCCGCCCCCGGCGCCCACGGGGTGAGCACCGCCGTCGAGGACGGCGTCGTCGTGCACCGGGTCGCGGCGCGCGTCCCCGGCGGCTGGCCGGTCCACCCGCGCTCCACCGCCCACGTGACCGCCCGCCTGCGGGCGGCGATCGCCCGGGGCGAGCGGCCCGACGTCGTGCACCTGCACATGGGGGTGCTCGCCCCGACCGTGCAGGCCGCGCTGCGGCCGGTGACCCGGCTGGGGCTGCCCGCCGTGCTGACCGTGCACAGCGTCTGGGGCGGGGCGTCGCGTCTGTTCGCCGCCGCCGACGCCGTGGCCCGCTGGTCCCGCTGGCCCGTGCGCTGGTCGGCGGTCAGCGAGCTGACGGCGGCGCCGCTGCGCCGGCTCGTGCGCACCGACGTGGCGATCCTGCCCAACGGGCTCGACCTCGACGCCTGGCGCGTGCCGCGCACGGAGCGCGCCGACCGGCCCGAGGGCTCCGCCGTCCACGTGGTGGCGGCCGCGCGGTTCGCGCCCCGCAAGCGCATGCTGCCGCTGCTCGCCGCCGTCGCCTCCGCGGTGCGCGCCCTGCCCGACGGCGCCCTGTTCGTCACGCTCGCCGGCGACGGCCCCGAGCGCGCCGCGGCCCGCCGGTTCGTCGCCGAGCACGGCCTGGGCGACGTCGTCTCCCTGCCCGGACGTCTCACCGCGACCGAGCTCAAGCGGCTCTACGCGCGCGCCGACGTGTTCGCGGCGCCCTCCTCCGACGAGGCCTTCGGCATCGCGGCGCTGGAGGCCCAGGCCGCCGGGCTGACCGTGATCGCCCACTCCCGGTCGGGCGTCGCCGAGCGGGTGGTCGACGGTGCGACCGGCCTCCTCGTGCCCGACGACGCCGCATTGACCGCCGCCCTCGTGCGGCTCGCGACCGAGCCGGGACTGCTCGACGGCCTGCTGGCCGCCGCCACGACGCCGCCGTCGGGCATGGACTGGCCGGAGGTCCTGAAGACGACGCACGCCGCCTACACGGAGGCGGCAACCCTCCCGAGCCGCTGACCGGCGCCCGGCCCGAACCGCTGGACGCCGAATCCCGGATCCCTCTCTTCTCCTTTGAGACCTAAGTTTCTTCGCTTTGGGGCGGCTCAAAGACGAGAAAAGTCGGGTCTCGAAGAGAACCCGCCGACCGCGCGACTCCGCACCGCCGTCCGCCCGATCCCCTTCGAGACCTAAGTTTCTTCGCTTTGGAGCGCCCCAAAGCGAAGAAACTTAGGTCTCAAAGGAGAACCCCCGGGGCCACTGCGGCGAGTCCGGGGCCCGCTTGGACCGCGATCCGACGACGGCCCGACGACGGCACGGCCGTCCGCAGCCCGAGAGGGGGTGCGGCCGCACCGGCCCGCCGATAGCCTCCCCGGGTGAGCCCCACCGAACCGGCCGCGACCAGCCCGGTCGAGCCCTTCGCCGTCCGGCACCTCCGGCGTGCGCGTGCCGAGGTGACGCCCTACGCGCGGACCATCGGCATCGTGGCCGTGCTCGCGGCGGTGTGGGGCGTCTGGGCGAGCGGACCGGGCTGGCTCACGCCCGCGTACCTGGTGCTCGCCGTCGTCGGCGCGGCGCTCGGCGTGATCGACGCGCACACGCACCGGCTGCCGAACGCGCTGGTCTTCCCCCTGACCTGGGCGACGGGCGTGCTGCTCGTGGTCGCCGCCCTCGGCACGAGCTCGTGGGCAGACCTGGGCCGGGCGGCGCTGGGCGGGCTCGCGTTCTTCGCCTTCTACCAGGTGCTGTACCTGGTGTCGCCGCGCGGCGGGATCGGGTACGGGGACGTCAAGCTCTCCCTGAGCCTGGGCGCCTTCCTCACGTGGCACTCGTGGACCACGCTCCTGATCGGCGTGTTCGCCACGCATCTGGTGGCCGGCCTCGTGGCCGTGGTCCTGGTGCTCGGTCGGCGCGCGGGGTGGAAGACGGGCATCGCGTTCGGCCCGTACATGCTGCTCGGCACCGCGATCGGGCTGACCTGGGCGCGCCTCGCCGGCTAATCCACATCCGCCTTCATGCCATTAAGCGACCCCAAAAGCCGTTTCCACGAATAAGACCCCATAACCGGTCGATCACGCGATGAAAACTAGTTTTCAGGTATCAGCGACCGGGTGAAATCCTCGCCTATGTATGACCGGCGACAACAGCGTCGCCGGCAGACATGAGGAGCACTCATGAGGTACGCAGACGCAGCGACCCGTAGCTTCCGGACCCGGCTGACCGCCGTCGTCTCGGGGGCGATCGTGCTGGTGGCGCTCGGGGCGGCCGGCCCCGCGGCGGCAGGGACCGGCGACGGCGCGGGCGACGCGGGGGTGCGGACCCAGCAGGTCGCGTCCGCGGCGCCCGTGCTGGTCGAGGACCTGGCAGCGGCCCCGGCCGCCGTCACGGCGACGTACTACTGTGCCGTCGCCGACGGCACCTTCGGCTGCCGGGCCGGCACCCCGGGCACCGGCCTCGTGGTCGCCGAGCTCTACCAGCATGCCGACTTCGGCGGGTGGCGCGTCGTCGTCTTCAACCCGTCCTACTCCGTCGGGTGCAGCGGCGGCACCGGTGACAACGAGGGTGGCGCCAACCTCGGCGCCTACCAGAACGCGGTCAGCTCCGTGAAGACGTACAACAGCTGCGACGTGAAGCTCTTCGACGGGACCGGGAAGACCGGGGCGTCGACCGGGTTCATCGACCGGGACAACAACGTCGGCACCTTCAACGACAAGGCGAGCTCGTTCGCCATCTCCTGATCTTCCCTGCGAGGCGATCAGAAAGAACCGCGGCCCCGCCCCTCGAGTGGGACGGGGCCGCGGGACGTCACTCCCACTCGATGGTGCCCGGCGGCTTGCTCGTCACGTCGAGCACCACGCGGTTGACCTCACGCACCTCGTTGGTGATGCGCGTCGAGATGACCGACAGCACGTCGTACGGCAGGCGCGTCCAGTCCGCCGTCATGGCGTCCTCGGACGAGACCGGGCGCAGCACGATCGGGTGGCCGTAGGTGCGGCCGTCGCCCTGGACGCCCACCGAGCGGACGTCGGCGAGCAGCACCACGGGGCACTGCCAGATCTCGTTGTCCAGGCCGGCCTTGGTCAGCTCCTCGCGGGCGATCGCGTCGGCGCGGCGCAGGATCTCCAGGCGCTCGGCCGTGATCTCGCCGACGATCCGGATGCCCAGGCCGGGCCCGGGGAACGGCTGGCGCGAGACGATCTCCTCGGGCACGCCGAGCTCGCGGCCCACCGCGCGGACCTCGTCCTTGAACAGGGTGCGCAGGGGCTCGACGAGCTCGAAGTCCAGGTCGTCGGGCAGGCCGCCCACGTTGTGGTGGCTCTTGATGTTGGCCGCGCCCTCGCCGCCGCCGGACTCGACGACGTCGGGGTACAGCGTGCCCTGCACCAGGAACTTGACCTCTTCGCCGTGCGCGCCCGCCTCGGCGACGATGTCCCGCTGCGCGTCCTCGAACACGCGGATGAACTCGCGGCCGATGATCTTGCGCTTGGTCTCCGGGTCGCTGACGCCGGCGAGCGCCGTCAGGAAGCGCTCCTTCTCGTCGCGGATGACGAGGTTGACGCCGGTCGAGGCGACGAAGTCGGTCTCGATCTGCTCGACCTCGCCGGCCCGCATGAGGCCGTGGTCCACGTGCACGCAGGTGAGCTGGTCGCCCACGGCCTGCTGCACGAGCGCGGCGGCGACGGCGGAGTCGACGCCGCCGGACAGCGCGCAGATCACGCGGGCGCTGCCGATCTGGGCCTTGATGGCCGCGACCTGGTCGGCGATGACGTTGCCGGGGGTCCAGTCGGGCTTGAGCCCGGCGCCCTCGTACAGGAAGTGCTCCAGCACGGTCTGGCCGTGCGCCGAGTGCCGCACCTCGGGGTGCCACTGCACGCCGAAGAGGCGGCGGCGGGTGTCCTCGAAGGCGGCGACGGGCGAGCCGTCCGACGTCGCGAGCACCTCGAAGCCGACCGGGGCGCGGTGCACGGCGTCGCCGTGGCTCATCCAGGCGGTCTGGTGCTCGGGGGTGTCGGCGAGCAGCACGCCCGAGGAGCAGACCTCGACCTCGGTGCCGCCGAACTCGCTCACCCCGGTCTGCGCGACCTCGCCACCGAGGGCCTGCGCCATGGCCTGGAAGCCGTAGCAGATGCCCATGACCGGCACGCCGGCCTCGAACAGCTTGGGGTCCACGAACGGGGCGCCGGCCGCGTACACGGAGGAGGGCCCGCCGGACAGGATGATGGCCGCGGGGTCCTTGGCGAGCATCTGCTCGACCGTGAACGTGTGCGGCACGATCTCCGAGTACACCTTGGCCTCGCGCACGCGGCGCGCGATCAGCTGGGCGTACTGCGCGCCGAAGTCGACGACGATGACCGGGCGGGGGGTCTGCGGCTGGTTCTCAGGGGCAGTGGACGACACGCGGCAAGTCTAAGTGCCCGACGGCGCCCCGGCGCCCCACGGTTGAGTTACGTCCCGCACGTCGGGCGCCGGGCTCCCCGCGCTCACCACTCGGCGAACGACCCGTCGTCGTGCCGCCAGACCGGGTTGCGCCAGCGGTGCCCCTCGACCGCGCGCTCCCGCACGTAGTCCTCGTTCACCTCGATGCCCAGGCCGGGCCCTTGCGGGATGGCGACGGAGCCGTCCTCGTAGGCGAAGACGCCCGGGTCGACGACGTAGTCCAGCAGGTCGTTCGCCTTGTTGTAGTGGATGCCCAGGCTCTGCTCCTGGATCACCGCGTTGTACGCGACGGCGTCGAGCTGCAGGCAGGCGGCGAGCGCGATCGGGCCGAGCGGGCAGTGCGGCGCGACGGCGATGTCGTACGCCTCGGCCATGGCGGCGATCTTGCGCACCTCGGTGATGCCGCCGGCGTGGGACAGGTCGGGCTGGATGATGTCGACGACGCCCGTGGTGATGACGTTCTTGAAGTCCCACCGGGAGTACAGCCGCTCCCCGAGCGCGATGGGCGTGGTCGAGTTCCGCAGCACGTCGGCGATCCCGTCCACGTGCTCGGACAGCACGGGCTCCTCGACGAACATCAGGTGATAGGGCGCCAGCGCGTCGAGCAGCACGCGCGCCATCGGCCGGTGCACGCGCCCGTGGAAGTCGACGCCGATGCCGATGTTCGGCCCGACGGCGTCGCGCACGGCCGCCACGTTCGCGACGACCTTCTCGACCTTGTCCCGCGAGTCGACGTACTGCAGCTCCTCCGGCCCGTTCATCTTGACGGCCGAGAAGCCGCGCTCGACGGCGTCCTTGGCCTGCGCCGCGGTCTCGGCGGGCCGGTCGCCACCGATCCACGAGTAGACCTTGATCCGGTCGCGCAGCCGGCCGCCGAGCAGGTCGTGCACCGGCACGCCGAGCGCCTTGCCCTTGATGTCCCACAGCGCCTGGTCGATGCCGGCCAGGGCGCTCATGTGGATGCCGCCGCCGCGGTAGAACCCGGAGCGGTACAGCACGGTCCAGTGCTCCTCGATCCGGCGGGGGTCCTTGCCGATCAGGTAGTCGGACAGCTCCTCGACGGCGGCGGCAACGCTCGCCGCGCGGCCCTCCAGGACGGGCTCGCCCCAGCCGACGATGCCCTCGTCGGTCTCGATCTTGAGGAAGAGCCACCGGGGCGGCAGGACGAATGTCGTCATCGACGTGATCTTCACGGCAGGCCTCTCAGTCGTTGCTGTTCTCGTGCCAGATCCGGACGAGGTCGGCGGCCCGCGCCCCGACCGTCTCCGGGGAGTCGCCCGGCCGGTACAGCGAGGTACCGAGGCCGGCGCCGGACGCGCCGGCCCGCGCCCAGTCGGCGAGGTTCCCGGCGTCGACGCCGCCCACCGGGACCAGCGCGGTGCCCGACGGCAGCACGCTCGCCCAGGCCCGCATGCCGCCGATGCCGACGGCGGAGCCGGGGAAGATCTTGATCGCCTGCGCGCCCGCGTCCAGCGCAGCGAAGGCCTCGGTGGGCGTCGCCGCCCCGGGGTAGCTCTCCAGGCCGAGCCGCACCGTCTCGGCGATCACGTCGGGCCGGGTGTTCGGCGAGACGATCAGCGAGGCCCCGGCGTCGGCCGCCCGGCGCACGTCGTCGGGGCTGAGCACGGTGCCGGCCCCGACGCGGCGGTCCGTCGGCCCGGCCGCGCGGATGCGGCGCACGGACTCCAGCGGGTCCGGGGAGTTGAGCGGCACCTCGACGGCGTCGAACCCCGCCTGGAAGGCGGCCTCCGCGACGGCGACGGCGCCGTCGGGCGTGACGCCCCGCAGGATGGCGATCAGGCCGGGGCCGGTGGGTCGGGTGTTCATGCGAGCTGCTCCTCAGGGGTGTCGAGCGAGGCGAGTCCGGCGTCGAGGGCGACCCGCCACAGGCCGTGGGCCGCGGCGTCCTCGCCGACGGCGCGGACCATGACGCCGGACCGTTCCAGCGCGACGCGGTAGCGGTCGGTGGTGGACGGCGAGCCGCACAGGGTGACGACGTCGGCCGGCTCGGCGCGCAGCGCGTGCCGCACCTCGGCGCCGATCAGCAGCCCGGACAGGTAGTCGGCGACCTGGGTACCCGCGAGGCGGTCCGCCAGCACGAGGGTGCGGGCCGTGAACAGCAGCGCCGGCAGGCCGCGCTCGTCGCCCTGCCCGGCCTCGGCCTCCAGCCCCCAGGTAAAGGTGTCCGACGCCGCCGGGCCGGCCTCGCCCTCCGCGAGCCGTCCGAGGATGCTGTCCCGCAGCAGGAGGCCGTAGAGCTCGCCGGTCATGGCGGTGCTGAATCCCGCGACGCAGCCGCCGTCGAGGCGCACCCACTTCGAGTGGGTGCCTGGGAGAACGACGGTCCGACGGCGGTCCGTGCCCGCGTCGCGCTCGTCCGACGTCGCTGCCGCGTCGCGCTCGTCCGACGTCGCGGCCGCGTCGCGGCCGGTCGACGTCGCCGCCAGCGCCCCGACGAGCTGGACCTCCTCGCCCCGTATGACGTCCGGGTGGGCGCCGGTGGCCCGCAGCCCGGGCACGAGGTGGACCACGGAGTCGCCGGCGGGCACCACGGTCAGCCGGTAGGCGAGGCCGCCGAGCTCCGCCGGCACGTCCAGGTAGCCGGCGTCGGCCCAGCCGAGGTTCGACCCCGCCATCCCGGAGCACAGCACGGGGATGCCGGGGTGCTCGTCGAGCCAGGACCGGCACAGCCGGGCGAACGTCGCCTCGAACGCGGCGGCCCGGGCGCGGGCGGAGTCGGCCCGCGCCGACAGCGTGAGCGCGCCGTCCGCCGACCGGACCTCGTCCAGGACCGCACCGGTGCCGTCCAGGAGCCAGGCGCGGAACGTCGTCGTACCCCAGTCCAGGGCCACCAGCGCTGCGTCGCGCCGCGGTGCGTCGTCTGCCATGTCCTGGACGCTAGATCGAGAGTCCCGATAATCCGAACCCCATCCCTATTATCGGGATAGCGTGGGCCGATGACCGCCGCACCCGAATCCGCCGCGCCGCACGCCGCGCCGCCGGGCACGCAGACCCTCGCGCGGGGCATCGCCGTCGTGAACGCCGTCGCCCGGGGCCACACGCGCCTGCGGGAGATCTCGGCGGAGACCGGGGTCGGGCGCAGCACCACGCACCGCCTGCTCCAGCTCCTGCTGTCCACCGGCTACCTGCGCCAGCTCGACGACGGCGCCTACGCGCTGGGCCCCGCCCTGATCGAGCTCGGCTACCAGGCCCTGCAGGAGAACCCGGTGACCGGGGTGGCCGGCCCCGTGCTGCGCGCGCTGGCCGACCGCGTGCACGACACCGTGCACCTCGCGATCGAGGACCGCGGGCAGGTGCTCTACCTCGACAAGATCCCGGGGACGCGCGGGGCGGTGATGCGCTCGCAGATCGGGCACCGCATGCCGCTGACCCGGACGGGCATCGGCAAGGCGCTGCTCCTGGACGAACCGGGGCGCTGGGGCGAGCGGTTCCTCGCCGAGCAGCCCGCCGGCGCGGGGCACGGGCTGGACCGGGACGTGCTCACCGCCGAGGAGTTCGTGCGGGTCATGACGACGTCCGCGGACCGCGGGGTGGCCTTCGACCTGGAGGAGAACGAGCCGGGCATCCTCTGCGTCGCGGCGCCGGTGCGCGACACGTCGGGCGCGATCGTCGCCGCGATCAGCGTCACGGCGACCCGCCCGTACATGCCCCCGGAACGCCTGGAGACCCTGACCCCGGTAGTCCGCGAGGCGGCCTCGAGCATCTCGGCCGCCCTAGGCCACCGCCCTCGTTGAGTGCTGGCTATTTGCGCTCTTCGCGGCCCGGAAGGCGCAAATACCCAGCACTCAACGAGGGGGGTTACTCGTGTTGCCAGCTGTGCCAGAGGCTGGCGTACTCACCGTTCGCCGCGACCAGCTCGTCGTGCGGGCCGATCTCCGTGATGCGGCCGCCGTCGAGCACGGCCACGCGATCGGCGTCGTGCGCCGTGTGCAGCCGGTGCGCGATCGCGACGACCGTGCGCCCGTCGAGCACCGCGTTGAGCGAGCGCTCCAGGTGCCGGGCCGCGCGCGGGTCCAGCAGCGAGGTCGCCTCGTCGAGCACGAGCGTGTGCGGGTCGAGCAGCACGAGCCGCGCGAGCGCGATCTGCTGCGCCTGCGCCGGCGTGAGCTTGTACCCGCCGGAGCCGACCTCGGTGGCGAGGCCCTCCTCCAGCGCCTCCACCCAGCCGTGTGCGTCGACGGCGCGCAGCGCGTCCATCAGCTCGGCGTCGTCGGCCTCGACCTTGGCGAGCCGCAGGTTGTCCGCGAGCGACCCCACGAACACGTGGTGCTCCTGGGTCACGAGCGCCACGTGCTTGCGCAGGTCCTCCAGCGGCAGGTCGACCAGCGGCACGCCGCCGACCTGCACCGAGCCGCCCGTGGGCGGGTGGATGCCGGCGAGCATGCGGCCGAGCGTCGACTTGCCCGACCCGGACGGCCCCACGATCGCGAGCCGCTCCCCCACCTTGAGGTCGAGGTCGATGCCGTGCAGCACGTCCGTGCCCGCCCGGTACGCGTACCGGACGTCGGTGCCGCGCACCTCCTCGTCGTCGGGCTCGGCGTCGCCCGCCGTGCGGTCCATCGGCACCAGCCGGACGCCGATGATGCGCGACAGGGACGTCGCGGCCACCTGGATCTCGTCCAGCCAGAAGATGAGCTCCCAGACCGGGCCCTGGAGCTGGTACGTGTACATGACGATCGTGGCGACCATGCCGATGGTCACGGTGCCCTCGGAGGCCAGGAACCCGCCCCAGACGAGCACCGAGATCGGCGCGATCATGAACGCGAAGTCCACGCCCGGGAACAGCACGGTCCGCAGGTTGAGCGTCCCGCGCTCGGCCTCGAAGGCCTCGCGCAGGTCGTCGTCGCCGCGCGAGGTACGACGGCGGCCGATCTTGAGCGCGTCGATCGTGCGCGCGCCCTCGACGGACTCGGTGACCGTGCCGTCGAGCAGGGCGTACGCCGCGGACTCCCGCTGGTAGGCGGGCGTCGCGCGCTTCAGGTACCAGCGCGCGACCCACACGAGCACCGGCACGCCCACGAACATCGCGACCGCCACCAGCGGCGAGACCACGATGCTGGCCACGGACGTCAGCACGAGCGTGACCACCGCGATGACCAGCCGCGGCACACCGAAGCGCACGGCGTTCTGGATGCGGCTGACGTCGCGCGTGGTCCGCGCGATGAGGTCGCCGGTGCCCGCGGTCTCGACCGTGGACAGCGGCAGCGCCGTGACCGTCTCGACGAACTCCTCGCGCATGTCGGCGAACACCGTCTCGCCGAACACCATGGCGCGGCGCTGCGCGAACCGGGTGATCAGCGACTGCACCAGCACTGCCGCGACGGCAACGAGCACCAGGTTCCGCGCCACCTCCAGGGTGGTCCCGTCGGTCACGGCGTCGACGAGCCTGCCCAGCACGAACGGGCCGACCAGGCCCGCGACGGCAGCCACCGTGTTCGCCACGGTGATGACGATCAGCGGCCTGCGGTGCCGTCCGAGCAGCGTGCGCGTGTACCGCCAGGTCTCGGCGGCGTCGGCGATCGGCAGGATCTTTCCCGTGCTCATGCCTTGCCTCCTTCCCCTGCGTTCGTGGTGCCTGCGTTGGTGCCTGCGTTCGTGTTGCCTGCGTTGGTGGCGCCCAGCAGCTCGTCGAGCTCGGCGTCCAGGTCGTCCTCGTCCATCGAGCGGCCCACGACCTTGCGGTAGCGGGCGGCCTCGCGCCCGCCCGGTGCGCTCGTGGGCAGGTCCAGCAGCTCGCGGTGGGTCCCGTGGGTGACCACGCTGCCGCCGTCCAGGAAGATCACGTCGTCCACGTGGTCAAGCACCAGCGGGCTGGCGGTGACGATCAGCGTGGCCCGGCCCTGGCGCCAGTCCGTGAGCCGCTGCGCGATGCGCGCCTCGGTGTGGGCGTCGACCGCCGAGGTCGGCTCGATGAGCACCAGCACCTCAGGGTCGGTGAGCAGCGCCCGCGCGAGCGCGACCCGCTGCCGCTGACCGCCGGACAGCGAGCGCCCCTTCTCGGGGATCTCGCCCTCGATGCCGTCGGGCAGCGAGTCCAGCACGTCGTGCGCGTCGGCGACGTGCATGGCCCGCAGCAGCGCCTCGGCGTTCGCGGAGTCCCGTACGTCGAGCTCGCCCGCGAGCCGCCCGGAGAACAGGGCCGGGGTCGCGTCGGCGACCACGATCCGTTCCCGCAGCTCCTGCTTGTCGAGGTCGGCCAGCCGGACGCCGCCGAGCGTAACCGGGGTGCCGGTCTCCGCCTCGTCGTCGAACCGGCCCATCCGGATCGCGACCTGTGCCGACTCGTCCGGGTCCGCGCTGACCAGCGCGACGACCCGGCCGGGGCGGAGCGTGACGCCCGTGGTCTCGTCGACCAGCGGCACGCCGGCCGGCGGCATCTCGGCGGTCGGTCCCTCGGCGCCGGTCGCGGGCACGACCTGCAGCACCTTGACGACCTTGCCCGCGGCGACGTGCGCCTTGGTGACCACGTTGACCGACTGCACCAGCAGGTGCACCGGCCAGGACAGGAACGAGGCGTACCCGTAGAACGCGACGAGCTGGCCGGTCGTGATCCGCCCGGCGATGGCCTCGGCCGCGCCCAGGTACACGACGAGCGCGATGAACAGCCCGGGCAGCAGGATCTGCAGGGCGTCCAGCACCGACTGCGTGCCGGCGACCGCGACCCCGGCCTCCCGGACCTTCTGCGACTGCACCTGGTAGCGGCCGGTGAAGACCTTCTCGCCGCCGATCCCGCGCAGGATGCGCAGGCCGGAGACGGTGTCCGCGCCGAGGGTGGTGAGCCGCCCCTGCGCGTCGCGCTGGTTCTTCTGGTGCCTCTGCAGCGGCTTGACCAGCAGCGCGAGGACCGCCGCGACGACCGGCAGGCCGAGCGCGATGACGAGCCCGAGCCGGAGCGACTGGTCGAACATCAGCACCACGACGATGCCGTACGTGGCGACGCTGCCGATGGTCTGCGCGGCGATGCCGAAGACCTCGCCGATGCGCATGGTGTCGTTCGCGACCGACGAGACGACCTCGCCGGTGGGCAGCTCCTTGGTGATGTTGTGCCCCGACCGGGCCACGGTGCGGGTCACGAGCTGTGAGGTACGGAACGCCGCGTGCATCCAGGCGGTGATGTCCCACCGGTGGCCGATGGCGTTCGCGGTGATCCAGACGAGGCCGACGGCGACCATGACCCCGGCCCACGTCCACGTCTCCCGGTCCAGCCCGGAGTCGGTCGCGCTGTCGATGATCTTTCCCAGCAGGAACGGCTGGAACGCGCTGCAGGTGAACCCGACCACGCCGAAGAACACCGCGACGAGCAGCACGCGGATCTGCTTCCGGGCGAGCCACAGGAGCAGGGTGAGCGGACCGCGCAGCGGCGGTGTGCCGGGATCGGCGAAGGGGAGGGGGCGCACGACAACCACCGTACGGAGCACCACTGACATCGAGCCACGCTTTATCCACAGGGTCCCGGCAGGCCCCGTGGACGACATATCCTCGATGCTTGTGAGCACCCCTCAGACCACCCCCGAGATCATCGCCGAGGCGGCGGCCACCGCGATCCGCAAGGCGCGCGGCGCCATGGCCCGCTACCGCTTCATGGCCCTGGTCACCGGCGTCATGCTGCTGATCCTCTGCGTCGAGCTGGGCATCAAGTACGGCCTCGGCGCGGTGACCGACGTCGACGGCGTCATGCCGTTC
Organism: Promicromonospora sukumoe; assembly: GCF_014137995.1. Classification (NCBI taxonomy): domain Bacteria; kingdom Bacillati; phylum Actinomycetota; class Actinomycetes; order Micrococcales; family Promicromonosporaceae; genus Promicromonospora; species Promicromonospora sukumoe. The sequence continues at coordinate 761,036 of NZ_JACGWV010000003.1, read as the reverse complement.
ATCGCGTGGGTGCCGTTCGCCCACGGCTGGATCTACGTGGTGTACCTGGTCACGGTCGCCGACCTGTGGTCCAAGATGCGCTGGGGCTTCGGCCGCCTGGTCACCATGGTGATCGCGGGCGTCATCCCGGTGATGTCGTTCGTGCTGGAGAAGAAGGTGCACGGCGAGGCCGAGGCGAAGCTCGCCGCGCTCGAGGCGCGCTACCTGTCCTGACGCGCTACCTGTCCTGAGAGGGCGACCACCCATGGGCCGCAAGATCGTCGTCGTGGTAGGTGTGCTCGTCGTCCTGGCGGGCCTCGGCTTCCTCAGCACGCGGATCTACGCGTCGATGCAGACGGGCGGCGACGTGCCCGCGCCCGCCGTCGGCTCGTCCGCGCCCGCCGCGACCGCCGACGTCGCGGACCTCGACGGCGAGTGGACCGGGGCCGACGGCTCCGAGGCCGGCTACCGCGTGGACGAGGTGCTCTCCGGGCAGGACGTCACCGTCGTCGGCCGCACCCCGCAGGTGACGGGCACCGGCACGGTGGCCGACGGCGAGCTCACCGCCGCGGGCATCGAGGTCGACCTCGCCAGCATCACCACCGACGAGTCAGCACGGGACGGCCAGTTCCAGGGCATCCTCGACACGCGCACCTTCCCCACGGCGACCTTCGAGCTCACCGGTCCCGTGGACATCGCGGCCGTGGCCGACGGCGAGACCGTCAGCGTGGACGCCCCCGGCACGATGACCATCAAGGGCGTGGCCCAGGAGGTCACGGCCGGCCTGGAGATCCGGCTGGCGGACGACGGCGGCGACGTCGTCGCCGAGCTCGCCGCGACCGTGCCGGTCACCTTCGCCGACTACGGCGTCGAGGCGCCGGACCTGGGCTTCGTCACCGTCGAGGACACGGGCTTCGTCGAGGCCGAGCTCACGCTGACCCACTGACGGTCACGCCGCCGGGAGCCCCGCGATGCCTGTGTCGGCGTCGGTCGGGGCGCCGCCGCGACGCCCGCCGGCCATCTCGTCGCGCACCAGGCGCACCCACAGCAGCACGGCGAAGCCGCCGAACAGCCACCACTGCAGCGCGTAGAAGATGTTCTGCAGGTTGGCGCCCGTGCCGCCGTCGATCGTGGGGCGCGGCAGGGCGGCGACCCCGCCCTCCTCGGGCGATCCCGGACCGGACGTCGCGACGAGGTAGCCCGTGTAGATGGGCCCGCCCCACTCGTTGACCAGCGCGCTCAGGGCGATCTGCTCGGTCTGCCCGTCCACCACGGCGGCGCTGCCCACCGTCGACTCCCCCGCCTGCAGCCAGCCCGTCACGGTGACCTCGCCCTCGGGCAGGGACAGCGCGTCGGCGTCGGCGGGGTCGGCCACCCAGCCCTGGACGAGCGCGAGCACCGGCGGACCGGACAGGTCGGCCCAGGAGGCGCCGCCGGTCCCGTCGTCGGACACGCGGAAGGGGGTCAGGACGAGGTAGCCGACGCGCCCCTCCAGGGCGCGGCCGGGGACCAGGAGCGTGCCGGACGGCTCGAACGCCCCGGTGACCCGGACCTCGCGGCCGACGAGCTCGCCCGGGAAGCTCTCCTGCGGCACGAGCACGTCGCCCAGCCAGGCCGGCCCGGCGGCGACGGCCTCAGCCGCCTCCTGCTGCGCGGCCAGCGCGGCCCGCTCGTAGGCGCGGTCGAGCTGCCAGGCACCCAGCCGCCCGCACACGAACGCCGCCAGCACGAACACGAGCAGCAGTCCGATCATCCGGGGCTGCCTGGCCACCTGGAGAAAGCTGCGGCGCTCGGTGACGGTGTCGACGTCGATCACCTTCGACGGGGATGTGCTGGGGGCACTGACGGGCATAGCCTCAACGGTAACCGCCGCCGGCGGGTCAGCGGCACAGGTCACCGGCACGATCTGTCGGACGCGTCACAGATCACGGGGCCGCGCGGTCGTCTCGCGGGTAGAGCGGTTGTGCGTTCGAATGAACGGGCAGCAGCACCGGCACGGTTCCACAGGCATCCCCAGCAGGAGCGTGAGCGATGACGACGACAACTGTCCCCGACTCCCCGACCACCGGCTGGCGCACCACAGGTGTCGCCGACCCGGCCCCCGCCGACCTGGAGCGGATCGACGCGTGGTGGCGAGCCGCCAACTACCTCTCGGTCGGCCAGATCTACCTCCTGGACAACCCGCTCCTGCGCGAGCCCCTGACCGCGGACCACGTGAAGCCGCGTCTGCTGGGCCACTGGGGCACCACACCGGGGCTGAACTTCCTGTACGCGCACCTGAACCGCGCCATCAAGGAGCGCGAGCAGCAGACCGTCTACGTCACGGGCCCCGGTCACGGCGGCCCCGGGCTGGTCGCCTCCGCGTACCTGGACGGCACGTACTCCGAGGTCTACAGCGACATCACGCAGGACACGGAGGGCGTCAAGCGCCTGTTCCGGCAGTTCTCCTTCCCGGGCGGCATCCCGAGCCACGTCGCGCCGGAGACACCGGGGTCGATCCACGAGGGCGGTGAGCTCGGCTACGCCCTGAGCCACGCGTACGGCGCGGCCTTCGACAACCCGGACCTGCTGGTCGCGGCCGTGGTGGGCGACGGCGAGGCCGAGACCGGCCCGCTGGCCACGTCGTGGCACTCGAACAAGTTCCTCAACCCGGCCCAGGACGGCGTCGTGCTGCCGATCCTGCACCTCAACGGCTACAAGATCGCCAACCCGACGGTCCTGGCGCGCATCTCGCAGCAGGAGCTGAACGACCTCATGGTCGGCTACGGCCACAAGCCGTACTTCTTCGACGGCGGGTACGACGAGAGCGAGTCGCCGCTGGACACGCACCGCCGGTTCGCGACGCTGCTGGACGAGGTGCTCGACGAGATCGCCGCGATCAAGGCGCGGGCGGCGCAGGGCGACCTCACCCGCCCGGCGTGGCCCATGATCGTTTTCCGCACCCCCAAGGGGTGGAGCGGCCCGGCGGAGATCGACGGCAAGAAGACGACGGGGTCGTGGCGCGCGCACCAGGTGCCGCTCGCGAACGCCCGCGACACCGACGAGCACCTCAAGGTCCTGGAGACCTGGCTGCGGTCGTACCGCCCGGAGGAGCTGTTCGACGACGAGGGCCACGTGCTGGCCGACGTCGCCGCGCTGGCGCCGGAGGGCGCGCTGCGGATGAGCGCCAACCCGCACGCGAACGGCGGCCTGCTGCTCAAGGACCTGCGGCTGCCGGACTTCCGCGACTACGCGGTGGACGTGCCCGTGCCCGGCGGTTCGACGTCGGAGGCGCCGCGCGTGCTGGGCCAGTGGCTCACCGACGTGATCCGGCTGAACCCCGACAACTTCCGCATCTTCGGGCCGGACGAGACGGCGTCGAACCGCCTGCAGGCCGTGTACGAGGTGACGGACAAGCAGTGGAACGCCGAGTACATCGGCCCCGAAGTGGACGAGCACATGGCCCGCGCGGGCCGCGTCATGGAGATGCTGAGCGAGCACCAGGTGCAGGGCTGGCTGGAGGGCTACCTCCTGACCGGCCGGCACGGGCTGCTGACCAGCTACGAGGCGTTCATCCACATCGTCGACTCGATGTTCAACCAGCACGCCAAGTGGCTCAAGGTCACCAACCACATCCCGTGGCGGCGGCCCATCGCCTCCCTGAACTACCTGCTGTCGAGCCACGTGTGGCGCCAGGACCACAACGGGTTCAGCCACCAGGACCCGGGGTTCGTCGACCACGTGGTGAACAAGAAGGCCGAGATCGTGCGGGTCTACCTGCCGCCGGACGCCAACACCCTGCTCTCCACGTACGACCACTGCCTGCGCAGCCGGCAGTACGTCAACGTGGTGGTTGCCGGCAAGCAACCCGCGCCGAACTTCCTGGACATGCCCACCGCGATCGAGCACTGCACGCGTGGCCTGGGCATCTGGGAGTGGGCGGGCACGGAGGTGTCCGGCGAGAAGCCCGACGTCGTCCTGGGCTGCGCGGGCGACGTGCCCACCCTGGAGGTGCTCGCCGCGGCCGACATCCTGCGCCAGGAGCTGCCCGGCCTGAAGGTGCGCGTGGTCAACGTCGTGGACCTCATGCGGCTGCAGGACGCCAAGGAGCACCCGCACGGCCTGACCGACTCCGAGTTCGACGGCCTGTTCACGCCCGACCGGCCCGTCGTCTTCGCGTACCACGGCTACCCGTGGCTCATCCACCGCCTCACCTACCGCCGCACGGGTCACGTCAACTGGCACGTGCGCGGGTACAAGGAGGAGGGCACGACGACGACGCCGTTCGACATGGTCATGCTCAACGACCTGGACCGGTACCACCTTGTGATCGATGTCATCGACCGGGTGCCGTCGCTCGGTACGGCCCAGGCCGGGCTGCGCCAGCGCATGCAGGACGCGCGACTTCGTGCGCGTGCATGGACCCGTGAGCACGGCGACGACATCCCCGAAGTGCGCGACTGGGTCTGGCCGGACGCCCAGGACCAGTCCGACGAGGGTCAGGTTGCCGCTACGCTCGACACCGGTGGAGACAACGAGTAGCAGCAAATCCCACGAAGTGAACACGGAGCGACACGTGACCGGCGCAACCCGCAGCATCGTCATCGCGAGCCCGGAGGGCGAGAGCGGAAAGTCGACGGTCGCACTGGGCGTCCTCGACCTGCTGGTCCGCAAGGGCCAGCGGGTCGGCGTCTACCGGCCCGTCTCGCGCGCGAGCGCCACCGAGGAATCGGGCGACGAGCGCGACCACGTGCTGGAGCTCCTCCTGGAGCACGACGGCGTCGACATCGCGTACGACGACGCCGTCGGCGTGACCTACGCCGACCTGCACAACGACCCCGAGGACGCGCTGAGCCGCATCGTGTCCCGGTTCCACGACCTGGCGGCGCGCTGCGACTCGGTGGTGATCCTCGGCACCGACTACACCGACGTCGCCGGGCCCACCGAGCTCTCGTTCAACGCGCGCATCGCCGCGAACCTGGGCGCGCCGGTCCTGCTGGTCGTGTCGGGCCGCGAGCGCACCGCGGACGGTATTCGCGCGCTCGTGGACGTGAGCCTCGCCGAGCTGGCGGCGCACCACGCGCAGGCGGTCGGCCTGGTCGTCAACCGCGCGGACACGCACAGCGCGCGCGAGATCCGGACGACGCTGACCGAGGCGCAGCCCGACCTGCCCGTGTGGACCATCCCCGAGGAGCCGTTCCTGACGGCCCCGACGGTGGGGCAGCTCCTGGAGGCCGTGGACGGCACGCTCGTGCTGGGCGACCCGGAGCTGCTGGGCCGCGAGGCGCTGGACGTGCAGGTGGGGGCCATGAGCTTCGAGCACCTGCTGGAGCGGCTGACCGACGGCGGCGTCGTGATCACGCCGGGCGACCGCACCGACCTGCTCATCGGCCTGCTCGCGACGCACATGACGCCGTCGTTCCCGTCGCTGGCGGGGCTGATCCTGAACGGCGGGTTCTACCCGCAGGGCCGTCCCGCGCAGCTCCTGGAGGCGATGCGCCCCAAGCTGCCGATCATCACCACCGATCTCGGCACGTACCGCACGGCCCGCGCGGCGGCGACGACCCGCGGCCGGGTGGACAAGAACTCGGTGCGCAAGGTCGAGACGGCCCGCGCGCTGTTCGAGCGGAACGTCGACTCCGCCGCGCTCGCCGCGCGCCTCGACCTGCCGCGACCGCAGGTGGTCACGCCGCTGATGTTCGAGTACCAGCTCATCGAGCGGGCGCGGGCCGACCGGCGGCACATCGTGCTCCCGGAGGGCACCGACGACCGCATCCTGCGCGCCGGCTCCACGGTCCTGGCCCGGCAGATCGCGAACCTGACGATCCTGGGCGACGAGGAGCCGATCCGCGCCCGCGCCGCCGAGCTCGGCCTGGACATCGAGGCCGCGCGCGTCCTGTCGCCGCACGACCCCGAGTACGTCGAGAAGTTCGCCACCGAGTACGCACGGCTGCGCGCCCACAAGGGCATGACGGTCGAGCGGGCGCGGGAGATCGTCACCGACGTCTCCTACTTCGGCACGATGATGGTGCACCTCGGGCTCGCCGACGGCATGGTCTCCGGCGCGGCCCACTCGACGGCGCACACCATCCGGCCGTCGTTCGAGATCATCAAGACCAAGCCCGGCACGTCATCGGTGTCCTCGGTGTTCCTCATGTGCCTGGAGGACCGGGTGCTCGTGTACGGCGACTGCGCCGTCATCCCCGACCCGACGTCGGAGGAGCTCGCCGACATCGCCGTCTCCTCGGCCGCCACCGCACGGCAGTTCGGCGTCGAGCCGCGCATCGCGATGCTGTCCTACTCGACGGGCGAGTCCGGCACGGGCGCCGACGTCGACAAGGTGCGCACCGCCACGGGCCTGGTCCGCGAGCGCACGCCCGAGCTCGACGTCGAGGGCCCCATCCAGTACGACGCCGCCGTCGACGCCTCGGTCGCGGCGTCCAAGCTGCCCGGGTCCGACGTCGCCGGGCGCGCCACGGTGTTCGTCTTCCCCGACCTGAACACGGGCAACAACACCTACAAGGCGGTGCAGCGCTCGGCGGGCGCGGTCGCCGTCGGGCCGGTGCTGCAGGGCCTGAACAAGCCGGTCAACGACCTCTCGCGCGGGGCGCTGGTGCAGGACATCGTGAACACCGTGGCGATCACCGCCATCCAGGCGCAGACGTCCTCGCGGGTCGAGCCTGACGCGTCGCGGGTCGAGCCTGTCGAGACCAAGGAGCCGAACGCATGAGCACCGTCCTCGTCCTCAACTCCGGTTCCTCGTCGCTGAAGTACCAGCTCGTCGACCCCGAGTCGGGCGACGCCGTCGCGGGCGGCATGGTCGACCGGATCGGCCAGTCCTCGGGCACGGTCAAGCACGAGACGGGCGGCGAGAAGGTCGTCCGCGACCTCGACGTGCCCGACCACGGCGAGGCGCTGCGCGTGGTCAAGGGCATGTTCGACGAGGTGGGCCCCAAGCTCGCGGACGCCGACGTGATCGCCGTCGGGCATCGCGTCGTCCACGGCGGCGAGATCTTCTCGGCGCCCACCCTGGTCGACGACGACGTCGTGGCCGGCATCCGGGACCTCATCCCGCTGGCGCCGCTGCACAACCCGGCCAACGTGACCGGCATCGAGGTGGCGCGCGAGCTGCTGCACGTGCCGCACGTCGCGGTGTTCGACACCGCGTTCTTCGCATCGCTTCCGGCCGCCGCCTCGACCTACGCGCTGGACCGCAAGATCGCCGCGGAGCACGGGGTGCGGCGGTACGGCTTCCACGGCACGTCACACCAGTTCGTGTCGACGGCGGTCGCCGCGCACCCCGCCGTCGTCGCCAAGCTCGCGGCCGAGGGGCGCGGGCCCGAGACGCTGCGGCAGGTGGTGCTCCACCTGGGCAACGGCGCGTCGGCGTCGGCGGTCCTGGGCGGGAGGCCCGTGGACACCTCGATGGGCCTGACGCCGCTCGAAGGGCTGGTCATGGGCACGCGCTCCGGCGACGTCGACCCCGGCGTCGTCTTCCACCTGATGCGCGGCGGGCTGTCCGGCGCCGACGTCGACACGCTGCTCAACAAGAAGTCCGGCGTGCTGGGCCTGTCCGGCGTGAGCGATATGCGCGAGCTGCGCGGGCTCGTCGCCGCGGGCGACGCCGACGCGCGCCTGGCCCGCGACGTCTACCTGCACCGGCTGCGCAAGTACGTGGGCGCGTACGCGGCGGTGCTCGGCGGCATCGACGTGCTGACGTTCACCGCGGGGGTCGGCGAGAACGACTACACCATCCGGTCCGGCGTGGTGCGGGACCTGGGGTTCCTGGGGCTTGCGATCGACCCGGCGGCCAACGAGGCGCCGTCGGGCGAGGCGCGGGTGATCTCGGCCTCGCCGCTGGTCGAGCCTGTCGAGACCTCGCCAGTCGGGACCCCCCTCGTCATGGTCGTCCCCACCAACGAGGAGCTGGCGATCGCGCGGTTCGCCGCGGACCTGGTCGCGGCCGACTAGGCCTCGCTCGTCCGGTTCTCGGGCCTCGGGCTCTTCCCGCCAGGAACGACCGGGGGAAGCCCGAGGTGCGCGCGCAGCGCCGTCGTCGCCTCGCCCAGGACGTCGAGCTGCTCGTCGGTGAACGCGTCGACGAAGATCTCCTTGATCGCCTGGAGGTGCGGGACGGTGCTCGCGTGGAACGCGCGCGCGCCCTCCTCGGTGAGCACGACCTGCGACCCACGGGCGTCCTCGGCGCACGGCTCGCGCCGCACCAGCCCGCGCTTCTCCATGCGGCCCAGGTGGCCGGACAGCCGGCTGCGCTCCCACTCGATGTGCGCGGCGAGCGTGGACGAACGGAGTGTGTGGTCCTCCGCCTCGCTCAGCGCGAGCAGCACCCGGTAGTCGCCGGTGGAGAGCTGCGAGTCGCGGTGCAGGCGCGTCTCGACGCGGTTGCGCAGGATGTCGTAGGTCTCGATGTGCCCCCGCCAGATGTCGAGCTCGCGGCGCGTGGGAATCCTGCGGCGCTTCGACGTCGTCATCGACCCTCCTCCATGAGTAGTTGACATGTGAACTATATGGCGAGATGATTCACGTGTCAATCAAATGAGCACCCTGAAGGGGCTGGTCACGGTGGATGTCTCGCAGATCGAGTTCGGTATCGACAGCTTCGGCGACCTGCCGCGCAACGCGGACGGCGACCTCGTCTCGCACGCGGAGGCGATCCGGGCCGTCGTCGCCGAGGCGGTCCTGGCGGATCAGGTGGGCATCGACGTCATCGCGCTGGGCGAGCACCACCGCCCCGAGTACGCGATCTCCACCCCGGAGACGGTCCTCGCCGGCATCGCCACGGCGACGAAGCGCATCAAGCTCGCGTCGGGCGTGACGGTGCTGTCGTCGGACGACCCGGTCCGGGTCTTCCAGCGGTTCGCGACCGTCGACGCGCTCTCGAACGGACGCGCCGAGGTGATCCTCGGGCGCGGCTCCTTCACCGAGTCGTTCCCGCTGTTCGGGTACGACCTGAAGGACTACGACACCCTGTTCGAGGAGAAGATCGACCTCTTCAGCCACCTCCTCGACGAGAAGCCGGTCACCTGGGAGGGCACGATGCGCGCGTCCCTCCAGAACGCCGACGTCTTCCCGAAGACCGAGTCCGGGCGGCTCAAGACCTGGGTGGGCGTGGGCGGGACGCCGCAGTCGGTGCTCCGCACCGCCTACTACGGGTTCGGTCTGATGCTCGCGATCATCGGCGGGCCGCCCGACCGGTTCGCGCAGTACGTGGAGTTGTACCGGCGGGCGCACGAGAAGCTCGGCACCACGCCGCAGCCGGTCGGCATGCACTCCCCGGGCTTCGTCGCCGCCACGGACGAGGAGGCGAAGGAGCTGTTCTACCCCGGCTACCGCGAGATCCGCGACCGCATCGGCGCCCTGCGCGGCTGGCCTCCCCTGCGCAAGGACGAGTTCGACGCCGACGTGGAGCAGGGCTCCCTGTACGTCGGGTCGGTCGAGACGGTCGCGCGCAAGATGGCGCGGGCGATCCGCGTCCTGGATGTCGGCCGGTTCGACATGATCTACTCCTCGGCCGGCGCGGTGTCGGCCGACGCGCGGCTGCGCTCGGTCGAGCTGTACGGCACCGAGGTCATCCCGCGGGTGCGCGAGCTGCTCGCCGAGCAGCCGAGCACGGTCGGGACGTTGTGATGGCTCCAGCCGGCACGACGATCGGCATTCTCGGGGCCGGCAAGGTCGGCACCGTCCTGGCGCGGCTGGCCGTCGCCGCCGGCTACCGCGTGCTGATCTCGGGGTCGGGCGATCCCGAGAAGATCGCGCTGACCATCGAGGTGCTCACCCCCGGCGCGACGGCGGTGTGGCCCGCCGAGGCCGCGGCGGCCGACGTCGTCGTCCTGGCGCTCCCGCTCGGCAAGCACGACGGGCTGCCGGTCGCGGAACTGGAGGGCAGGCTCGTCGTCGACGCCATGAACCACTGGTGGGAGGTCGACGGCCCGCGCGACGGGATCGTCCCGCGCGACCTCTCGTCGAGCGAGTTCGTGGCGCGGCTCCTGCCGGGCGCGCGGGTCGTGAAGGCCTTCAACCACATGGGCTATCACGACCTGGAGGACGGTTCCCGCCCCGCGGGCGCCGTCGGGCGCAAGGCCATCGCGCTCGCCGGGGACTCCCCCGACGACCTCTCGGTCGTTGCCGGCGTGATCGACGCGCTCGGGTTCGACCCGCTCGTGATTGGTGACCTCGAGGCGGGCGCCCGGCTGGAGCCCGGCACCCCGGCGTTCGGCGCGAACGTCGGCCTGGACGAACTGCGTACGCTCACGGATACCCCCGCAACAACGACCGTTCTGGAGGCCTCATGAAGGACAGGACCGGTGCCCCCGTCACCGTCACGCTGAACACGGGTGGTCCGATCGGCGCGTACGCCGTGCAGGTCGACGACGGGCCCGTGGTCGGTCGGGCCGACTTCGTGGACGGGGCCGCGGGTGGTTCCGGGGACGACGGCGCCGCCGGAGGCGGCGGTGCCGGCGAGGCCGGCGGCGACCGGGTCTTCTTCCACACCGAGGTCGACGAGGAGTACGGCGGGCGCGGCCTCGCGGGCATCCTGGTGCGCGAGGCCCTCGCCGACAGCATCCGCAAGAACATCGTCGTCGTCCCGGTGTGCCCGCTGTTCGCGGCGCACCTGGAGAAGCACGGCGACGAGTACGTGGCGGCGGGCGGCGTGTTCCGGCAGCCCGCCAGGGACGACATCGCACAGGTCACCCAGGCCGTGAAGGAGCAGCGCGCGGCGGCGAGGGAGGCTCGCCGGGCGAACCGGGCGAGCGAGTGAGGGAGGCGGCGATGAGCGACGTCTCCGCGGACACGGTCGAGTCCCGCCCGGACGAGGCTTCGCCGTCGGCCCTTGAACCGACGGGCCCGCGCGTCCGCGCGTCGGGCCGGGTCAGTGCGAACGCCGACGACGGCCGCTGGGCCCGCCGGCGCGCACCGCGCCGGGCCGCAGCGCACTGGAGCGCCGAGGCGCGCGAGGTGCGGGCGCTCGACCGCCTGCGCGCGCAGGAGCCCGTGCGTGACCAGGCGCTGCTGCCGCTGCGGTACGCCCGCATGGCGTCGTCGCCGTGGGCGTACCTGCGCGGCGCTGCCGCCGTCATGGCGGCCGATCTCGCGGCGGCGCCGCACTCGGGGCTGACCGTGCAGATGTGCGGTGACGCGCACGTGCTCAACTTCGGGCTGTGGGCCTCCCCGGAGCGTCAGTTCCTGTTCGACGTGCGCGACTTCGACGAGACGCTGCCGGGCCCCTTCGAGTGGGACCTGAAGCGGCTCGCGACCAGCATCAACGTGCTCGCCGGTACGGAGCGGCTCGGCGACGCGTGCGCCCAGGACGCGGCAGCGGCTGCGGTGGCGGGGTACCGCGACGCGATGCGGCGCTATGCCGAGATGGGCGAGCTGGACGTCTGGTACGACCGGATCACCTCCGACGTGCCGCTCCGCGACCTCACGTCGGAGTTCGCGGAGGCGGCCGCCCGCACGATCGAGAAGCAGGCGCGGAAGCGCACGCACCACGGCGTCGCGCAGCGGCTCGTCTCCGAGCAGGACGGCGTGCGCCGCATCACCCTCGACCCGATGAAGCGCGTCGACGAGGGCATGAGCCACGAGGAGCGCATCCGCGCCTACGAGCAGGTGTACGACACGTACCTCGCGTCGATCCCCGCGCACCTGCGGCGGCTCGTCGAGCGGTTCACGCGGGTCGACTCGGTACGGCAGATCGTCGGCGTGGGCAGCGTCGGCATGCGCGTCTGGCTGCACCTGCTGGAGGGCGACAGCGGTCAGCAGCCGGTGTTCTCGCAGATCAAGCAGGCGACGGCGTCGGTGTACGAGGAGTTCCTCGGCCCGAGCGAGTTCGAGAACCACGGCGAGCGTGTCGTCGTCGGGCAGCGCCTGATGCAGTCGGCGAGCGACATCTTCCTGGGCTACACGCGCGTCGACGGCACGGACTACTACGTGCGCCAGTACCGCGACATGAAGATCATCCCGAGCGGCACCGAGATCGCGGGGTACCTGCCCCAGTTCGCCGCGGTGTGCGGGCACGCGCTGGCCAAGTCGCACGCGCGCAGCGGTGACCCCGAGGCCATCGCCGCGTACATCGGCAAGGGCGAGGCGTTCGCGGCCGGCATCCTCGGCTACGCCCGGGCGTACGCGGCCCAGACAAGTGCGGACCACGCGGACCTGGTCGCGGCTGTTGCCGACGGCGAGGTGGAGGCGGCCGAGCGGGGCTGGTAGGTGCCCTGCGCCTCGGCTACGGCTGAGGCGCGGGCTCCGCGACCGGAAGCTGCTCGACGAACGCGTGCTCGCGGGCGTGCGGGATCACGATGCCGAGCTCCTGGCCGTCGGCCGTGACGGCCTCCCAGACGGGAGTACCCGGGTCCAGGAAGAAGAGGTCGGTCTTGTTGCGCGGGCGGGACTCGCGGCTGCGCAGGGTCAGGGCCAGCGGCTCGCCCGCTGGCTTGACCCACACCAGACGGCCGGACTCGTCGGCGCTGACCTTGGCCTTGACCCACTTCTTCTGCCGCGCCAGCCCGGGAACCTTCCCGGAGCGCGCCCAGACGACGATCTCCACGGTTCCCGAGCCTGCGCGCCTCGCCGCCTGCCGCCTGAAGATCCACTGCGTCACGACACCGGCGAGAGCGATCATGAGAACGATGATGACAACGCCGACGATTTCGTCAGACACAGTGGTTCCTTGTCGTGGATGTGGGTGTGGATGTCGCGGGCCAGCACTGGCCTGGAGGACCATAAGGGGTCGACAGGCATGACGATCACCAGATCGGCCGTCTAGCGGGCCTTCCCCCAGAAGATCACCCGCATCAGCCGCTGCGCCCGTGGACCGTCCCGCCCTCCAAGGAGCGCTAGCCTCACCCCGTGACCCTCTTCATCGACCCGCCGGCCTGGCCCGCGCACGGGACGCTCTTCTCCCACCTGGTCTCGGACGGGTCGCTGCAGGAGCTCCGCCTCTTCGCCCGCGCGGCCGGCGTGCCCGACCGCGCGCTCGACCTCGACCACTACGACGTCCCTGCCGAGCGGTACGACGACCTCGTGGCAGCGGGCGCGGTGCCCGTCGACGGCGGCAACCTGGCCCGGCGGCTGGCCGGCTCCGGTCTGCGCGTCTCGGGCGCCGAGCGGAACCGCGCCAAGCGCGCCGCGCTCCTGACCGGCTGGGACACGCTATGGGCCGACCCGATCGCGGCTCGCGGCGCTGGCGAGGACCTGGTCGACCGCTGGCGCGAGCCGCACCGGGTCTACCACACGACGTTCCACCTGGCGGCGGCCCTGGACGCGTTCGACGTCGTCGCGGGCGAGAGCGGCGTCGCCGAGCGCGAGCTCTGGCGCGCGCGCCTCGCGCTCTGGTTCCACGACGCGGTGCACGACGGCGTGGCGCAGCAGGACGAGGAGCGGTCCGCGGAGCTCGTCGGGGAGCTGCTCGGGCCGCTCTCCGGGGCCGGCGTCACCAGCGAGGACATCGACGAGACGGCACGCCTCGTCATGGTCACCGCCGATCACGACCCGGCGCCCGACGACGTCGTCGGCGGCCTGGTCAGCGACGCCGACCTGGCCGTGCTGGGCGGCAGCCCCGTCGTCTACACGCGGTACACGCACCAGGTCAGGGCCGAGTACTGCGACGTGCCCGACCCGCTGTTCCGCGCCGGCCGCTCCGAGGTGCTCCGCACCCTCCTGTCCGGCGGCCCCCTGTTCCGCACCGCCGCGGGCACCACTCGCTGGCAGACGGCGGCCGAGTCCAACCTCCGCACAGAACTGACCCTGCTGACCCCCTGACCGTTCTGCTGCGGGAGGGCGGATCAGGGTGGTCGGCAGAATGTCAGGTGATCGGTAGTCCGGGGTGCCGACCACCTGACATTCTGCCGACCACTCACCAACAGGCGAAGCCAACCCGCGCCAGCACCCCCGCCGGACCAGGTACCGTTCCCGTCGTGACTCCCCTCAAGGTCGCCGCGATCGTCGCGGGCGTGCTCGCCGTCGCCTTCACCGTCCCCGTCGTCGCCGTCCAGGCCACCGGGAACGCCCGGGTCCGCGGCGACGCCAGCGAGATCGAGAAGGCCGACGCCGTCATCGTGCTCGGCGCCGGCCTCCGCACCGACGGCACGCCGTCGACCTACCTGCGCCGCCGCGTCGAGGGCGGCGCCGAGCTGTACCGCGCCGGCGTCGCGCCCACGGTGATCCTGAGCGGCGACGCCCACGACAACCCCGACGGCACCCGCTACGACGAGCCCGGCTCGATGCGCGCCTGGCTCCTGGACAACGACCTCGGCGTCCCCGACGACGCGATCGTGCTGGACCGCGAGGGCTTCAACACCACGGCCACCTGCCGCCGCGCGTACGACCTGTACGACGTCCGCACCGCCGTCGTCGTCACGCAGGACTACCACCTGCGCCGCACCCTCTACTCCTGTGTGGAGGCCGGGCTCGACGCCGTCGGCGTCGGCGTCAGCGCCGCCAGCGCCCGGCCGGCGCAGTGGGCCTGGTGGCATGTGCGCGAGCTGCCCGCGAGCTGGAAGGCCGCCGTCCGCTCCGTCGCGCGACGCCGCCCCTCCTGACCTGTCAGACACTCAGCGACGTGTCAGACGTACAGGTCACCCAAGGGACCTGTGGGTCTGACACGTGCGGGACCGTCTGACAGGTCAGCGCTTCTTCGGCGTGACCCACAGGTGGATCGTGCCCTCGACCACCACGGTCCCGTCCGCCAGCACCCCGCGTACCCGCACGGGCAGGTCCTTGTCGTCGCCGTCCCACTGCGCCTGGTCCGTCTCGGCCACGCAGGTGACGTCGCCGGTCGACTTGGCGAGGTAGGACACCTCCATGCCCTTGGGCAGCCAGCGCTTGTCGTCGGGCACGCTGGCCTCGGCGAGCGAGCCCATCGCCATCTCCAGCCCGTTGCAGACGGCGATCGCGTGCACCGTGCCGATGTGGTTGCGGTTGCGCCACCGGTTGGGCACGACCACCTCGCCGTAGTTGGGGCGCATGTCCACCACGCGCGGCGCGATGGTGCCGAAGTACGGCGCCTTGAGGCTGTAGGCCACGCTGAAGATCCGCTTGCCGAGCAGCCCGCCGATCACCGGGAGCGAGTTGGCGGACTTCCAGAAGGCGTGGAGCTGCGTCGTCATGCGGGTGAGCGTACTCGCCCCGGTGACGGCCGTTCACTCCTTCGACGACCGTACGGCCACCGCGCCGGCCTCACGACATGCGCAGCTTGCGCATGACCCCCAGCGCCGTCGTGAGCACCCTGCTCGGGGTGTCCCCGCCCAGGCCGTACAGGTTGTCGAGCGTGGCCCCGATCCGGGTGCCGCGCGACGTGACCACGGTCTGCTGCCGCGTGAGCCCCGTGATCGACGCCGCCCCGTGCCGCCCGCCGAGCCCCGAGGCCTTCCAGCCGCCGATCGGCGCGGAGACGGAGCCCCAGGTCATCGTGTACCCGTCGTTGATCGCGACCGACCCGGTCTCGATGCGCGCGGCCACGCGCCGCGCCCGGGGGACGTCGCGGGACCAGACGGCGGCGTGCAGCCCGTACGGGGTGTCGTTGATGACGGTGACGGCGTCCTCGTCGCAGTCGACCCGCGTGATCGTGACGACCGGCCCGAACGTCTCCTCGCGCGCCACGACGGCCTGCGCCGGGACGTCGTCGAGCACGGTCGGGGCGTAGAAGTAGGGGCCGACGTCGGCACGGTGCACACCGCCGGCGAGCACGCGGGCGCCCCGCGCCAGGGCGTCGTCGACGTGGGCGGTCACCTTGTCGAGCTGCGCGGCGGAGGTGAGCGAGCCGATGTCGGCCGAGTAGTCCAGGGCCGGGCTGAGCCGCAGGTTCCGGACGGCGCGCACGAACTTCGCCACGAACTCGTCCGCGATCGCCTCGTGCACCACGAGCCGTTCGACGGAGACGCACAGCTGGCCCGCGTTCGAGAAGCAGGCCCGAACGATGCCGGGCACGACGGCGTCGACGTCGACGTCCTCCGCCACGTACAGCGCGTTCTTGCCGCCCAGCTCCAGCGTGGCCCCGATGAGCCGCTCGCCGGCGCGGGCCGCGACCTTGCGGCCGGTGGCGGTCGACCCGGTGAACGCGACGTGGTCGACGTGCTCGATCAGCGCCTCCCCCGCGTCGGGCCCGCCGGCGACCACCTGGAACAGACCGGCGGGCAGGCCGGCGTCGTCCAGGGCCTCCGCCGCCCACAGGGCGGTCAGCGTGGTCTGCGGGTCCGGCTTGAGCACCACGGCGTTACCGGCCAGGAGAGCGGGCAGCGCCTCCGAGAGCGCGAGCACCAGCGGGTAGTTCCAGGGCGAGATCGCACCGACGACGCCGACGGGCCGGCGGTGCACCTGCACGCCCGCGAGCAGCGGGACCATGCCCCCGACCCGGCGCGACGCCAGGTAGCGCTCGCCGCGGACGGCGTAGTGGCGGGCGACCTGCGCGATGTCCGCGATCTCCTCGAACGCCGCGCGGCGCGACTTGCCGGTCTCGAGCTGGATCAGGTCGAGCGCCTCGGACTGGCGCTCCAGGACGATCCGGCCGAGCCGCTGGAGCACACCGGCGCGGTCGCGCACCGGGAGCCGCGCCCAGGTGCGTTGGGCGACGCGGGCTCTGACGACACTGGCCGCCACGTCGTCGGCCGAGGAGACCGGGAAGGTCACCAGCGGCGCGCCCGTGAACGGGCACATCGAGCGGTGCGTACCCGACCCCTCGGAGGTCGCGATCCGGGCCACGAGCGGTGCCATCACGCCAGGTTCGAGAACGAAGGTTCCCTGCGGGTGCTCGGGGTCGAGCACCCCGCCGACGGCGCCGCTCGCGGCCGCGTCGGCTGCTGTGTCGTCGATCATGGCGGCCACCCTACGCGCAAAACCCTGCACCACGTATTGATAGATGTGTGAAACTGGCTTTCATAGCGGGTAGCCGCAGGGCTCTGACCTCGCACGGGACCGCCGCAGGTGCTAGTTCGACTCGACCCAGCGGCCGAGCACCGTGCACTCCTGGTCGGCGTAGCCGAGCTCCTGGTAGAACCCCAGCACGTCCGTGTTCGTCGTCCGCACCATGAGCTGGATCTTGCGGGCGCCGCGCGCCACGAGCCACGCCTCGGCCGCGACGACGGCCGCCCGGCCCAGACCCGTGCCCTGCAGCCCGGGTGCGACCGCCACGTAGTACAGCCAGCCGCGGTGCCCGTCGAGCCCGGCCATCGCGGACGCCGCCACCCGGCCGTCAGCCCGCGCCACCAGCACCGTCGAGGTGCTGCCCGCGCGGGCGTCGGCGATGTCGAGGTGCGGGTCGTTCCACGGCCGGGTCAGGCCGCACTCGCGCCACAGCTCAACCACTTGGTCGACGTCGGCGTCCGTGACCTCGACGAACTCGCCGTCGGCCACGGGCGCCGCGGCCAGGACCGGGGCGAGCGGCTCACCGCTGGTCACGGGCGTCACCGAGGCTGGTACGGCGACACGACGACCTCGACCCGCTGGAACTCCTTCAGGTCGGAGTAGCCGGTCGTGGCCATGGCGCGGCGCAGGGCACCCACGAGGTTGAGGGTGCCGTCGGCCTGCTTGCCCGGCCCGAAGAGGATCTCCTCCAGCGTGCCGACCGTGCCCACCTCGACGCGCTCGCCGCGGGGAAGCTGCGGGTGGTGCGCCTCGGGGCCCCAGTGGAAGCCCCTGCCGGGCGCCTCGTCGGCCCGGGCGAGCGCCGCGCCGAGCATGACGGCATCGGCGCCGCAGGCCACGGCCTTGACGATGTCCCCGGAGTGCCCCACGCCGCCGTCGGCGATCACGTGCACGTAGCGGCCGCCCGACTCGTCGAGGTAGTCGCGGCGCGCCGCGGCGACGTCGGCCACCGACGTGGCCATGGGCGCGTGGATGCCGAGGCTGACGCGCGTGGTGTGCGCGGCGCCGCCGCCGAAGCCGACCAGCACGCCCGCGGCGCCCGTGCGCATCAGGTGCAGGGCCGCGGTGTACGTCGAGGCCCCGCCGACGACGACGGGCACGTCGAGCTCGTAGATGAAGCGCTTGAGGTTCAGCGGCTCGGCGTTGCCCGAGACGTGCTCCGCCGAGACCGTGGTGCCGCGGATGACGAACAGGTCGACGCCGGCGTCGACCACCGTCTTGTAGAACTCCTGCGTGCGCTGCGGGGTGAGCGCGCCGGCGACGGTGACGCCCGCGGCCCGGATCTCCTTGAGGCGCTGCGTGATGAGCTCCGGCTTGATCGGCTCGGAGTAGATCTCCTGCATCCGGTGCGTCGCCTCGTCGACCGGCAGGGCCGCGATCTCGGCGAGCAGGGTCTCGGGCGACTCGTAGCGGGTCCACAGGCCCTCGAGGTCGAGCACGCCCAGCCCGCCGAAGCGGCCCAGCGCGACGGCGCTGTCGGGGCTCATCACCGAGTCCATGGGGGCCGCGAGGATCGGCAGGTCGAAGTGGTACGCGTCGATCTGCCAGCCGACCGAGACGTCCTTCGGGTCGCGGGTGCGACGGGACGGCACCACCGCGATGTCGTCGAAGGAATAGGCGCGTCGCCCACGCTTGCCGCGTCCGATCTCGATCTCGTTGCTCACCCGGCAAGCCTACCCATCGCAGCCGACACGGCGCGCAGCGTCTCGTGATGTGCGGGGTGGCACGAACCACAGTGTCAGTGACCGGTGGCAGGGTTCTCCCTGGACGCACCGGGAAACCCGGCCGAGCAGGGAGGACATCATGAACGAGACCTGGATCCAGAGGCCGCTGCTGGGCTTCGACACCGAGACCACAGGGGTCGACGTCACGGGCGACCGCATCGTCACGGCAGCCCTCGTGCTGCGCACGCCCGGAACGGGCACCGAGGTCCGCACCTGGCTGATGGACCCGGGTGTGGAGATCCCGGAGGAGGCCGCCGCGATCCACGGCATCTCCACCGAGCACGCGCGCGCCCACGGCGTGGCGCCGCTGGAGGCGCTGGAGGAGATCGCCGCCGCCCTCGCCGAGCAGCTCGCCGAGGGCGTGCCCGTGGTCGCCTACAACGCAGCCTTCGACCTCTCGCTGCTCGACGCCGAGCTGCAGCGCCACGGGCTCAAGACCCTGCCGCAGCGGCTGGGCCGTGCGGTCGAGCCGGTCGTGGACCCGCTGGTCATCGACCGCTGGCTGGACCGGTACCGGCCCGGCAAGCGGCGCCTCGGCGACCTCTCGCAGTGGTACGGCGTCACCTCCGACGGCGACCTGCACACGGCCGAGGTCGACGTGCTCGCCACGCTCGACGTGCTGGAGGCGCTGGCCCGGCGGTTCCCGCAGCTGGAGCGCATGTCCCTGGCGGACCTGCACCAGCAGCAGATCGGCGCGCACCGCCAGTGGGCCGTCAGCTTCAACGCGTGGCGCCGCGAGCAGGGCCTGACCGGCCCCGACGCGTCCGGCGCGTGGCCGGTGCAGCACGCCTCCGGCGGCTGACCGCAGCGTCGCCGACCCGGCGCAGCCCCGCGGTGACCACCGGGAACGGCCCGAAACGACATGGTTACCAAGGGCAACTGCGCAGAAACGGCGGCGACTCTCCGCGGTGACCTGCGCTCCCTAGCGTCCGGCACGGTGCTGACGGCGGCTCCTGGCCTCCCGACCAGGCTCAGCGGTCCGTCAGACCTGTCGACACGAGGGGTAGGGACCGTGGTCACCGAGAAGAGCACCTCCGGCGTCTCCCGCCGCAACTTCCTGCAGGCCGTCGGCGCGGGTTCCAGCGCCGGCGTCATGTTCGCCACCATGGGGGCGATGGGCCTGGCCCCCACCGCCGCCGCCCAGCCACGAGCCGAGTCCTGGGTGCCCCCGCGGGGCAGCGACTTCTCGCTGACGGGCCGCTCCGCGAAGAAGGTCGTCGTCGTCGGGGCGGGCCCGGCGGGCCTCGCGACCGCCTACGAGCTGCAGAAGGCCGGCTACCGGGTGACGGTGCTCGAAGCCCGGCACCGCCCCGGCGGCCGCACCCTGACGATCCGCGGCGGGGACAGCGAGACCGACCTCGACGGCGTGCGGCAGACCGCCCGGTTCGCCGACGGCGTCTACATGAACGCCGGCGCGGGCCGGATCGCGCAGTGGATGGTCACCCTCGACTACATCCGCGAGCTCGGTGTGCCCTACGAGGTCTTCACGAACGCGAACGCCGACGCCTACCTCTACAACGAGCGGTCCGGCGCGACGCCGGGGAACCCCGTCCGCTACCGGACCGCCAAGGCGGACGTCTTCGGGTACACCTCCGAGCTGCTGCAGCACGCCGCCGACCAGGGCGCGCTGGACCAGAAGCTGACCGCCGCGGACAAGGAGAACCTGCGCACCTTCCTGCGCAGCTGGGGCTCGCTCAAGTCCGACGGCACGTACACCGGCGGCAGCAACCGCGGCTACGAGGTCTACCCCTCGGCGTGGAACGAGCACGGCACGCCCCTGCCCGGCCCGGGCACGGTCTCCGAGGTGCTGGCCTCGAAGGTGGGCCAGTACTTCCCGTTCGAGATCAACTGGGAGCAGTCGATGCTCATGTTCCAGCCCAAGGGCGGCATGGACACGACCTACAAGTACCTGGTGCGGGCCATCGGCAACCAGAACGTGCACTTCGAGTCGCCCGTCACCGGCGTCGAGAACACGAGCCGCGGGGTCAGGGTCACCTACACGCCGAAGAACGGCCGGCCGCGCCAGGTCGAGGCGGACTTCGCGGTGGTCGCGGCGCCCGCCGGCCTCATGCGCCGCTGGGACACCAACTGGGGTCCGGCGGTCGACGCCGCCCTCGGCGAGTTCTCGGTCGGCTCCCCCGCGGGCAAGATCGGCCTGCAGTACCGGTCGAGGTTCTGGGAGGACGACCACCGGATCTTCGGCGGGATCACCGAGACCGACATGGACCTCGCCCACGTCTGGTACCCGTCGTACGGGTACGGCGAGCGGAAGGGCCTGGTCGTCGGCTACTACAACACCGGCACCAATGCCCGCACGTACGCCGACCTGGCACCGAAGCAGCGCGAGCTGCGCGCCGTCGAGCAGGGCGTGAAGATCCACGGGGAGAAGTACCGCACCGAGCTGGAGAGCTCGTTCTCCATCGCGTGGCACAAGGTGCCCTACATCGAGGGTGCCTGGGCCTACCCGAACACCTCGTCGGCCGGTTTCCGGCTGCTGCAGGAGGGCGCGGGCAACGTGTACTTCGCGGGCGACTGGATGTCCGAGGTCTCCGCGTGGCAGCACGGCGCGTTCTGGTCGGCCCGCTACGCGGTGCAGGCCCTGCACCAGCGCGTCATGTCGAGCTGACCTGGCATCGACCCCCCAACGTGTCAGACCCACAGGTCACTCGGGTGACCTGTGGGTCTGACACGTGGTGCGGGTTCGACGGAAGAGTCAGAAGCCGCTGTAGTTCGGCGCCTCGACCGTCATCTGCACGTCGTGCGGGTGGCTCTCCTTGAGCGACGCCGACGTGATGCGGACGAACCGGCCCTCGGCCTGCAGCTCGGGGACGGTCCGCGCACCGGTGTAGAACATCGTCTGGTGCAGACCGCCGATGAGCTGGTGCGCCACGGTGGCCAGCGGGCCCTTGTAGGCGACCTGGCCCTCGATGCCCTCGGGCACGATCTTGTCGTCGCTGGTGACCTCGGCCTGGAAGTACCGGTCCTTGGAGTAGGACTTCTTGCCGCGCGAGGACATGGCGCCCATCGAGCCCATGCCGCGGTAGGTCTTGAACTGCTTGCCGTTGACGAGCACCAGGTCGCCCGGGGTCTCCTCGCAGCCCGCGAACAGCGAGCCCAGCATCACGGACTCGGCGCCGGCCACGATGGCCTTGCCGATCTCGCCCGAGTGCTTGAGGCCGCCGTCGGCGATGACGGGCACGCCCGCCGGCTTGCAGGCGAGCGACGCCTCGTAGACCGCGGTGATCTGCGGCACGCCGACGCCGGTCACGACGCGGGTGGTGCAGATGGAGCCCGGTCCGACGCCGACCTTCACGGCGTCGGCCCCGGCGTCGACGAACGCCTGCGCGCCCTGGCGCGTGGCGACGTTGCCGCCGATGACCTGGACGTCCTTGGTGGCGGGGTCGGTCTTGAGGCGCTTGACCATCTCGATCAGCATGCGCACGTTGCCGTGCGCGGTGTCGGCCACGAGCACGTCCACGCCGGCGTCGATCAGGGCGGTGGCACGCTGCCACGCGTCACCGAAGTAGCCGATCGCGGCGCCGACCATGAGGCGGCCCTGGCTGTCCTTGGACGAGTTCGGGAACTGCTCGGACTTCACGAAGTCCTTGACCGTGATGAGCCCCGTGATGCGGCCGTCGGGGTCGATCAGCGGCAGGCGCTCCAGCTTGTGCTTGCGCAGCAGCAGCGTGGCGTCGTCCCGCGAGATGCCGGACGGGCCGGTGATCAGCGGCTGCGGCGTCATCACCTCGTCCACCTTGGTGGTGGCCCACTCGGCGACGGGCGTGAAGCGCAGGTCGCGGTTGGTGACCATGCCGATCAGCTTGTTCTCGGTGTCGACGACCGGGAAGCCCGAGATCCGGAACTGGCCCGCGAGGGTGTCGAGCTCCTCGAGCGTGGCGTCCGGGCCGATCGTGACGGGGTTCGTGATGATGCCGGTCTGCGTCCGCTTCACGAGGTCGACCTGGGTCGCCTGGTCCTCGATCGAGAGGTTGCGGTGCAGTACGCCGAGGCCACCCTGACGCGCCATGGCGATCGCCATGGCCGACTCGGTGACCGTGTCCATCGCCGCTGAGATCAGCGGGATCTTGAGCGAGATCTCGCGCGTCAGGCGAGACGTCGTGTCGATGTCCGACGGCGCCAGGTCGGAGTAACCCGGCAGCAGCAGGACGTCGTCATAGGTGAGCCCGAGGAAACCGAACGGGTCGCCCGGCGAGGTCTGGTCCGTCATGCAGCAAGTCTACGGCCGCCGCGACCGCAGATCTCGGCCGGGCAGTGGTACCGGCCCGAGGCGTGCGTCACCTCGCCTTGATGACGGCGAGCACCTCGTGCAGCAGGCCGGTGAACGAGCGCACCCGCTGCACCGTCGGCCCGAAGGGCAGCTCGGTGGCGGCGGCGTCGGCCCGCAGGCCCACGAAGATCGGCAGCTCCGGGTAGCTCTCGTTCACCGCGTGCACGACGTCGAGGTCCGGCTTGTTTTGCGTGGTCGCCAGCACGACCGCCGTCGGGCGGACCATGGTGACCAGCTCGACCGAGCGGTGGGTGCTCGCGGGACCGGTGACGATGCGCGCCATCGAGCCCTGGGCGGCCAGCGCCGCGGCGAGCGCGTGCGCCGAGAGCGGCACGACCTCGTCGGGGGCGGCGAACACCAGGACGATCTTGCGCATCCGGCTCGGGTGGTTGGCCGGCGGGCCGCCCGCCTCGACCATGACCCGCTCGAACTCCTCGATGTAGTGGCGGAGCGCGCGCAGGGCGGACGTCGCCAGCACCACCTCGGGCATCTCGCCCGGGCCCGCGAGGACCGTCCGCTCGGACAGCCGGAGCCAGGCCGGCTCGACGAGCTCGGTCCACCAGGTGGCGGGGTCGCCGTCCGGGCCGAGCACGAGCAGGTTGTCGCAGGCGGTCCGGCTGTACGCGAGGGCGGCGTCGACCAGGGCGGACACCCGTCCCGACGTCGGCGCCGGGGAGGCGGCCGACCGTGGGCCGCCGGGCGAGGCCGGGGCCCCGCCGCCGGTGGCGCCGCCGGGCAGGGCGCGCAGACGGGCACGGCCGCGGGGTTCCTCGGCCCGCTCGCCGCCCGGCGCCGGCGCGGGGTCGTCGTCCTCGTCCGTGTCGGCGGCCAGGGGGTCGTCGGTCTCGTCGTCGAGCTCGTCGTCGGCCTCGTCGTCCGGCACCTCGACGGTGCCGAGGAACTGCTCCTCGAAGTCCTCGTCGGCGTCGTCCGCCTCGCCCTCGACCTGCACCGCGGGCAGCGCCGGAGCGGTCCGGGTGGCGACCTCGAGCTCCGCGTCCCCCGCCTCGACGGCGGCACGGGCGGCGTCGACCGGGGCCACGCCCTCGAGGGTCAGCCGGCGCATCACGAGGAGCCGGGCGACGTCGTCCGGCGTGTAGCGGCGGTGTGATCCAGCGGTGCGGCCCGACGGGCCGAGGCCGTACCGCCGGTCCCAGGTACGCAGGGTCGCGGGAGCGACCCCGAGGCGCCGCGCGACGGCGGCGACAGCCAGTCCGGGGCTGGATGTACGTGACCCGCCCGAGTTCTGGGCGGGTCGCGAAGAAGTCATGGACTCGATTCTGCCGACCCGGCGGTCTCCGCGCCACTGCGAAACCCGGCGTGCCGCCGATCTAGGTGGATTTCGGTTCACATACATACAAAGCAGGTCAGTGCCGACCGGCTTCCCGCTGACCCGATTCAGTCCGCATGGCGCGAAATTGCCCCTTGAACAACTTCTGCACAACTTGTAGGTTGTTCGCCATGACGGAGATCTCGAGGCTTCCCGGTCCTGTGATGGAACTGTGGGAATGGCAGTACCAGGGCGCGTGCCGCGACGCGGACGACACCCTCTTCTTCCACCCCGAGGGTGAGCGCGGGTCGACCCGCCGCCGGCGCGCCGAGGCCGCCAAGGCGATCTGCCGCTCCTGCCCCGTGATGATGCAGTGCCGCGAGCAGTCGCTCCGCGTGCGCGAGCCGTACGGCGTGTGGGGCGGGCTCAGCGAGGACGAGCGCTCGGCGATCCTCGCCGGCAAGTCCGTCTCCGCCTGACCCGTTGCGCACCCGCTGCACAACTTCTGACGCGTAGCGCGTCATGCCCGTCTGACGCATGCCCTCCTCGACGCCGAGGCAGCGGCATCCCCGCCGAGCCGCCAGCCCGCGGTGACGCGGCGGAACACGTCGGCGCGCGACGTGGACGAAGCGAAGGCCCCGCACCGGACGGTGCGGGGCCTTCGTCTGTCTGACGTGGGCTGGGATCAGCCCACGACCACCGCGAGGACGTCGCGGGTCGAGAGCACCAGGTACTCCTCGCCCGCGTACTTGACCTCGGTACCGCCGTACTTGGAGTAGATCACCTTGTCACCGACGGCGACGTCCAGCGGCACACGGTTGCCGTTGTCGTCGATGCGGCCCTGACCCACGGCCAGGACCTCGCCCTCCTGGGGCTTCTCCTTGGCGGTGTCCGGGATGACCAGGCCGGAAGCGGTCGTGGTCTCGGCTTCGAGAGCCTTGACGACGATCCGGTCCTCGAGCGGCTTGATGGGGACCGACACGTCGGACCTCCTCTTTCGTGAGCGGATCGACTGATCAGCTGCGTGGTTGACTTAAGGGGCTCGAACGTTCGACGGTCCGCCGTCGTCGCGGGTGCCGGCGGGCACGAACGTCTGGGTCCTCCGCCGCGAGGCCCCGTTACCGAGATCCGCGGCGATGAACAACCCCAAATCTAGGTCGGCATTAGCACTCGGTCAAGGCGAGTGCCAATCGCGTGGAGTGGCTCACACGCCGCACGAGCGACATGCCGTCCGAACGTCGAAATCTCGCCATCTCGGCCAAAAGGTTCCGTCGGGCTACTCGTCACGACCTGGACAAACGTGGAAAGATCTTCCCATGGATGCGGCGATTCTGAGCAAACTCCTCAGCTCCGACGGCTGGGCTCTGCTTGCGGCTCTCCCGCCGTACGACGAGCGCGACGCCATGAAGACGGTGACGACCCTGCGCTCGCAAGGCGTCCCGGCGGACCTCGCGGCCGCCGTGGTCACCCAGTCCCGGCTGCGCGCCCGGGCGCGGGCCAAGTTCGGTGACTTCGCCGACGGGATGCTCTTCACCGCGCACGGCCTGGAGCAGGCCACGCGGCTGCTCGTCGCGGCGCTGCACGCCCGGCGGTACCTCGACGCGGGCGTCACGGCCCTCGCCGACCTCACCTGCGGGATCGGCGCCGACTCGCTCGCGTTCGCCGGGACGGGGCTCCGCGTCGTCGCCACCGACCTCGACGAGTGCACCGCCGCCATCGCGCGGTGGAACCTGCGCCACTTCCCCGAGGCGGACGTGCGGCACGCCGACGGCCTCTCGCTCGACCTGCGCGCCGAGGGCATCGAGGGTGTCTACGCCGATCCCGCCCGGCGCGTGCGCGGCGGGCAGGGCGGCCGCAGCCGCCGCATCTTCGACCCGCGGGCCTACGAGCCGCCGCTCGACGCCGTGTGGGCCCTGCGCGAGACCGTGCCCGCCGTCGGCATCAAGGTGGGGCCGGGCATCGCGCACGAGGGCCTGCCCGACGACGCCGAGACGCAGTGGGTCTCCGTCAACGGCGACGTGGTCGAGGTCGGGCTGTGGTTCGGCCCGCTCGCGCCCGACGGCCCCGGGCGCTCGGCGCTCGTCCTGCGCACCTTCACCGACGACGACGGCAAGGAGCACACCCTCAGCCGCACCGTGCGCGGCACGGGCGTGGAGCCCGACGTCGGCCCCGTCGGGCAGTACCTCTACGAGCCCGACGGCGCCGTCATCCGCGCGGGGCTCGTGGGCGAGGCGGCCGCCGAGCTGGGCGGGCGCCTCGTGGACCCGACCATCGCCTACGTCACCACCGACGAGGCCGCCGCACTCCCGTCCGCCAGGCCCGTCGACGCCGCGGGCGCGCCGGCGCCGGTCGCCACCGGCTACCGGGTGCTCGACACGATGCCGTTCGGCCTGAAGCGGCTCAAGTCCTACCTCCGCGACCGGAACGTCGGCCGCATCACGATCAAGAAGCGGGGCACCGCCGTCGTGCCCGAACAACTTCGCAAGCAGCTCGTGCTCACCGGAACCGAGGAGGCGACGATCGTGCTCACCCGTGTGTCAGGCAACCAACAGGTGCTCCTCGTCGAACCCCTGGGAGCCGTATGAGCTCGCCGGCCAGGCTCGGCTTCGGCGAGTCCCCGCGGTCGACCGTGGGGCTCGAGTGGGAGATCGGGCTCGTGGAGCCCGGCACCGCCGACCTGTGCCAGGCAGGTCCGGAGGTGCTTGAGGCGCTCGCGCGCGACGGCGGCAACCAGCGGAACGGCCCCGGGGGCCTCGCCCCGCACGTCACGGGCGAGTACATGAAGAACACCATCGAGCTGGTCAGCGGCGTGGGCCGGACCGTGGCCGAGGCCGGCGCCGACCTCACCACCGCGCTCGACCGCGTGCGGTCGGTGACCGATCCCCTCGGCCTCGACCTCATCGGGGGCGGCACGCACCCGTTCGCGCGGGCCGCCGACCAGGAGATCGGCGAGAAGGAGCGGTACGCCCGCATCCGCGAGCGCACCGGGGTGTGGGGCGCGCAGCTGATCATCTGGGGGCTGCACGTCCACGTCGGCATCGAGCACCGGGACAAGGCGCTGCCGCTGATGCGGGGCATGCTCAAGTACTTCCCGCACCTGCAGGCCCTGTCGGCCGGCTCGCCGTACTGGGCGGGCGAGCACTCGGGGTACGCCTCGAACCGGTCGCTGCTGTTCCAGCAGATCCCGAGCTCCGGCCTGCCGGTCGCGTTCCGCACCTGGGAGGAGCTGGAGGCGTACGCGGGCGACATGCTGCACATCGGCGCGGTCGAGGCGTTCAACGAGGTGCACTGGGACATCCGGCCGTCGCCGACGTTCGGCACGCTCGAGGTGCGGGTCTGCGACGGGCCGACCAACCTCACGGAGGCCCTCGCGCTCGGCGCGCTGGTGCACTGCCTCGTGGAGCACCTGTCCACACAGCTCGACCAGGGCCGGGACCTGGTCGAGCTACCGCCCTGGTACGTGGCCGAGAACAAGTTCCGCTCGGCCCGCTACGGGCTGGACGCCACGGTGATCCTCGACGCGCACGGCAACCAGGGGCCGGTCGTCGACGCGATCGGCAAGCTGCTCGTGGAGCTGGAGCCGGTCGCGCACCGCCTGGGCTGTGCGGCGGAGCTGGCCGGGGTGCGGGACATCCTGGTCACCGGGCCGTCCTACCTGCGGCAGGAGCGGGTCGCCGCGGCGCACGACGGCGACCTGGTGCCCGTGGCGCGCGCCATGATGGCGGAGATGCGGGCGGGGAGGCCGCTGCCCGGCTGACCCGCGTCAGATGACCTGCGCGGCGTCGTCGAAGCCCAGGCGCGGGGCGCGGGGGCGGGTGGTGTCGGCGCCGTCGGCCACGCTGACGTTGACGACGAGGAAGCCCTTCCAGCCGTTCTCGGCGAAGAACTCGGCGTCGATCTGGTCGTAGGTCCCGTGCATGGGGCCGGCGGCCAGGCCCGCGGCCCGCAGGCCGACGATCAGGTAGCCGGCCTGGAGCAGGGCGCTGGTGCGGGCCATCTCGGCGCGCGCCCCGGCGTCGCCGGCGAACATGTCGCGCGCGCCCGGGTTGTGCGGCATCAGGACGTCCATGTGCTCGTGGAAGTCGGTGTCGTACGCGAGCACGAGGGTGACGGGGGCGTTGGCGACGCGCTCCCGGTTGCCCTCCGGGACACGCTCGACGAGGCGCTGCCGGGCCTCCGGCGTGCGGACCACGAGCATGCGCAGCGGGCTGGTGTTCATCGCCGTCGGGCCCCACTTGACGAGGTCGTAGACGGCGGCGAGCTGCTCGTCGGTCACCTCCGCCTCGGCGAAGGTCGTCACGGTCCGCGCGGTGCGGAACAGGCGGTCGGCGGTGGCGTCGTCGATGGCGAGGACGGGAGCCTCAAGAACGGTGTCGGTCATACGCGCGACAACAAGGTTGCCCCGAGCGATAGTTCCAGATTCAACCGTGACGTCGCGCACGTCGGCGCGTCACACCGCCACGGTTCCACGCCCATCGGCCCCGAAGAACTAGGCTGGAGCACATGGCAGATCCACTGGTGCTCGGTATCGAGACCTCCTGCGACGAGACCGGCGTCGCGCTGGTCCGCGGAAACGACCTGCTGGTCGACGCGGTGGCCAGCTCGATGGAGGAGCACGCTCGCTACGGCGGCATCATCCCGGAGGTCGCCAGCCGCGCCCACCTCGAGGCGATGATCCCCACGATCCAGAAGGCCCTGGGCGAGGCCGACGTCGACCTGTCCGAGGTCGACGCGATCGCGGTCACCGCCGGCCCCGGCCTCGTCGGGCCGCTCACGATCGGCGCGTCCGCGGCGAAGGCCCTGTCCATCGGCCTGAACAAGCCGCTGTACGGCGTGAACCACGTGATCGGCCACGCGTGCGTGGACCAGCTCGTGGACGGCCCGCTGCCGGAGCGGGCGATGGCGCTCGTGGTCAGCGGCGGCCACAGCTCGCTGCTGCTGGTCGACGACATCGCCACGGACGTCACCGAGCTCGGCTCCACCCTGGACGACGCCGCGGGCGAGGCCTTCGACAAGGTCGGCCGCCTGCTGGGCCTCCCCTACCCCGGCGGCCCGCACATCGACCGCCTCGCGCGCGAGGGCGACCCCACGGCGATCCGGTTCCCCCGCGGCCTCACGGCGGCGAAGGACCAGGCCAAGCACGCCTACGACTTCTCGTTCTCCGGCCTCAAGACGGCGGTGGCCCGCTGGGTCGAGGCCCGCACGGACGCCGGCCAGGAGATCCCCGTGCACGACGTCGCGGCGTCGTTCGCCGAGGCCGTCGCCGACGTGCTGACCGCCAAGACGATCGCGGCCTGCCACAAGCACGGCGTCGACACGCTCGTGGTCGGCGGCGGGTTCTCCGCCAACAGCCAGCTCCGCGAGATGGCGGCCAAGCGCTGCGCCGAGGCCGGGATCGACCTGCGCATCCCGCCGATCCGGTACTGCACCGACAACGGCGCGATGATCGCGGCGCTCGGCTCCGCCGTCGTCCGCGCCGGGGTGGCCCCGAGCAACCTGGACATCCCGGTCGACTCGTCCATGCCGCTCACCACGATCACCGTCTGACCCACCCCGGCCTCGCTGAGTGCGGGATTTTCGCCCTACTGACGCGCTGAAAAGGGCGAATATCCCGCACTCAACGGGGCTGGGGGCTCTACGCTGCCTCCCGTGTGGGTCAGAACACTGGAGAAGCTCGAGCCCGTCCCCGTCATCGACACGGCCCGGCGGCTGCGCGACCGCATCGGCGCGCGGTTCCCCGACCGCGGCATCCACCTCGTGGCCCAGGAGCTCGTGGCCCTGACCGAGCAGGTCAGGGACACCTCCGCCGGGACCCGACGGCGTAGCCGTCTGGTGCAGGCCGGTTCGCGCGTCCTGATCGCCCTCGTGGTGCTCGTGGCGCTGGTCGCGTTCGGCTTCGCCGTCGAGGCCGCCGGCACCGAGGCGCCGGACAACGGCCTCGACTGGCTGCCGCTCATCGAGAGCGCGGTCAACGACATCGTGTTCGTCGCCGTCGCCGTCGTGGTGCTGCACTCGGTGCCGCAGCGGGTGCAGCGCTCCGACCTGCTCGCCAAGCTGCACCGGCTGCGCTCCCTGGCGCACATCATCGACATGCACCAGCTCACCAAGGAGCCGGAGATCCTGCGAGACGCGTTCGCGGGCGAGTCGGAGAACAACGACGTCGACCTGACGCCGGAGCAGATCGAGTACTACCTGGAGTACTGCACCGAGCTGCTGTCGATCGTGGGCAAGGCGGCGGCGCTGTGCGCCGAGGAGTCGCAGGACGACATCGTGCTGAACACGGTCTCGACCATCGAGTCGCTGACGCTCGGCATGGCCCGCAAGGTGTGGCAGAAGATCCTCGTGCTCAACGAGGTCAGCCCGACGCCCTGACGGATCGGCCCACCGCGACCGGCCGCGCGGGGTCGTTCGACCACTGCGACCACGAGCCCGGGTACAGCACCGCGTCGACGCCGGCGATCGCCAGTGCCGCGACCTGGTGCGCCGCCGTGACGCCCGATCCGCAGTACACCCCGACGACGCCGGAACCACCGCTGGTCGAGCCTGTCGAGACCCCCAGCGCCCCGAACCGCCGCCGCAGGTCCCCGGTCGGCAGGAACCGGCCGTCGGGGCCCAGGTTCTCGACGGTCGGCGCGCTGACGGCGCCCGGCACGTGCCCGGCCTGCGGGTCGACGGGCTCCACCTCGCCGCGGTACCGCTCGGCCGCGCGGGCGTCCAGGAGCACGCCGGCGCCGTCGGCCAGCTCGGCCGCGCCGTCGGCGTCGACGACGGGCATCCCGCCGGGCCGCACGACGACGTCGCCCGGCTCGGGCGTGACGTCACCGGGTTCGACGGCGAGCCCCTCCGCGGTCCAGGCGGCGAGGCCGCCGTCGAGGATGCGCACCTCGTCCACGCCGAAGTACCGGAGCAGCCACCAGGCGCGGGCGGCGGACGTGCCGCCGACGGAGTCGTAGACGACGACGCGCGAGCCCGCCGAGACGCCCCAGCGGCGCGCGGCCTCCTGGAACGCCGACGCCGACGGCAGCGGGTGCCGCCCCTCGGCGGGCGACGCGTGCGCGGCCAGCTCGGTCTCCAGGTCCACGTACACGGCGCCCGGGAGGTGCCCGGCGCGGTACTGGTCGTGGCCGTCGGTCATGCCGAGCGCCCAGCGGACGTCGAGCACGACGGGGCGCCCCTCGACCGGGTCAGGGCCGGCGCCGACCTGCAGGTCGGCCGCCAGCGTCGTGGCGTCGACCAGAACTCGTTCCCTCATGCCGTGGTACCCCTCTTCATCTGCCGCCGATCCGGTTCCATGCAGCGTTGCGCCCGGTACCGTCCACCTCGATGACCCCGGCAACCCGCAGCGCGTCCAACGCGTTCCTGATCGTCGCATCGCTGACCCCGGGAAGCGAAGCCCGGACGTCGGCCATCCTGAACGATGCCGGAGCATGATCCCGGACGTACAGCTGGACGCGCTCCTTCTTGCTCCCCGCAGCACGGGCCGTGTCCGTGACCCGTTGAAACTCCTCATAGGTGCCGCGCACGACGCCGACGAAGTACCGGAGCCAGGGCCACGGGTCCTGGCCGCCGTCGTGCCACCCGGTGGTGGATCCCAGAAGGGCGTCGTAGTACGCGTCCGCAGAATCGGCGATCGCCGATTCCAGCGATACGTATCGCGTCACCTCGTACCCGCTGTCCTCCAGCAGCACGTTCGTCAGGGCGCGAGCGATTCGCCCGTTGCCGTCGAGGAACGGGTGGATCGTCAACAGGTCCAGAACGAAAAGCCCGACGAGGAGTACGGGGTGGTGCCGATCTTCTCTGATCGCCACCGAGTACCGCCTCACCAGCTCGTCCACGAACTGTGGCGTCTCCGCCGCCGAGACGGGGGTGAACCTCTTGACCTGGGTCCCGTCCGGAAGCCTGTCGACCACGATGTTCTCCGAGGTCTTGAAACCCCCGCCTGGCACGTCGGTGAACGAGAACAAGAGTCGGTGCAGGTGCAGGACAAGGCCCGTGTTCAGGGGCCTCCAGTCCTCCTGGTAGAGGTAGTCCAGTGCCGCCCGGTACCCGGCGAGCTCCCGCTCGCTCCGATCCCGGAGTACCACTGGCTTTCCACTCAGGATCACGTCCGCACGCTCGCGGCTCTCGACCACGACTCCCTCGATCGCAGAAGAGGCTTCGATGCTCGCAACGCGAGCGCGTTGCGCCAGACTCGTCAGCAGGGCAGGCAGCTTGTCCCGGTACAAGGCCTCGCTGCCACGGCCGGTGTCGATCACTCTCAGGTCGTGGACGAGGTCGAACGGCACGCTTCCAATAAGCACATCAAGCGCCATGAACGAGCGCATAAAACCTCCTGGTGAACCTGCTAAACGTACTAATCTAAGGCTCAGATTAGTACGTTTAGCAGGTTCGAGTAGGTAGTTCCGGCTACCTCATGCCGCGTCTCCCGTGGCGTCGTCCGGCGTCGTCGGGGCGTCCACCGGCGACTCGACCGCGGCGTCCGCCGTCGGGTGCTCCACCTCGGACAGGTCGAGGCGCATCGTGTACGCGTCGACGTTCTCGGGCTGGTAGTAGCGCTTGCGCACGCCCAGGACCTGGAAGCCGAAGTCCCGGTACATCTCGATGGCGGGCGCGTTGTCGACGCGCACCTCCAGCAGTACCGCCTCGGCCTTGACCTTGCGCGACCGCTCGATGAGCGCGTCCATGAGCTGGCGGCCCACGCCGTGGCGCTGGACGTCGGGGTCCACGCCGATGGTCATGATCTGCGTGACGTCGCCGTCGAACCACAGCCCGGCGTAGCCGACGACGGGCTGGTCGCCCGCCCGGTCGAGCCGCTCGGGCTCGGCCACGACGTACCAGCGGCCCAGGCCGGCGAGCTCGTCGGCGAGCATGCCGTAGGTCCAGGCGCCGCGGCCGAAGAGCTGCCGCTCGAGCTGCAGCACGCGGTCGAAGTCGGCGTTGCGCAGCGGGCGCAGCCGCACCTCGGTGATCATGCGGCACCGCCCGCGGCGGAAGCGGCGGCCGGACCGGCACTGGCACCCGCACCCGCACCCGAGCCCGTCGCGACGCCCGGCTCGTGCACGTCCGGACGCCGCAGGTACAGCGGCTCCGTCGGCAGCTCCTCGCCGGCCTCGCGGCGGACGAGCGCCAGGCGGGCCAGCACGGTCGCGTCGGGGACGAGGGGCGCGTCGTCGGCGACCGGGAGGAACTCGGGGTAGAGCATGGCGCCCTCGCCGACGACGACGGGCAGCGGGGTGTCGGCGTCGGCCAGCGGGAGCTGGGCCTGCGCGACGAAGCCGGCCCGGTCGACGTCGGGCCCGGCGGTGCGCTCCACGACGGGCACGCCGTGCGGCCCCTCGTGCGCGACCACGCGGTAGCGAGCCCAGTAGACCTCCTTGCGGCGGGCGTCGGAGGTGGCCAGGATCTCCGCCCCCGCGCGCAGGCCGAGGTCGCTGACGGCCTGCACCGCCAGCGCGTCGAGGCTGGGCACGCCGAGCACGGGGACGCCGAGGGACAGCGCGAGCGTGCGGGCGGTCACCAGCCCGACGCGCAGCCCCGTGAACGGGGCCGGGCCGGTGCCGGCGACGACGGCGGTCAGGTCGGCGCGCTCGATCCCGGCCTCGTCGAGGACCTCGGTGATCAGGGGCGCGAGCGACTCGGCGTGCCGGCGGCGCTCGTCCGAGGAGCGGGACGCGAGACGCGCGCCCTCCTCGTCGACGAGCGAGACGGCGACGGCTGCTGAGGTATCGAGAGCAAGAACGGCCACGTCACCAGGGTATTACGCGCGAGGCGGGACGCCGGGGATGATCATCTGACCAGCTACCGACCGCTCACCAGGGCGCGGAGGTCCACGCCCGTCCATCGGGGGCCGATCGCGCAGATCGTCACCGTGCGGGTACCTGCCCCCGGGTCGGCCTCGGCCTCCGCGCCGGGGTCGAACGACGGCGCACCGCGCGGGCGCTGCAGGTCGATCTCCAGCCGGTCGTCGGCGAGCGCCTCGGCCAGGCCGCGCCCCCACTCCACGACGGTGACGGAGTCCTCCAGGGACGAGTCCAGGTCGAGCGCGTCGAGCTCGCCCAGCCCGCCGAGGCGGTAGGCGTCGACGTGCACGAGCCCGGGTCCGCGCGTGCCGTCCTCGCGCGGCAGCGGCGGGTGCTCGCGCGCCACGATGAACGTGGGCGACGCCACCTGCCCGCGCACGTTGAGCGCGGCCCCGATCCCCTGCGTCAGCGTCGTCTTGCCGGCTCCGAGGTCACCGGTGAGGATCACCAGGTCCCCGGGGCGCAGCACCCCGGCGAGCGCCGCCCCGAAGGCGCGCGTCGTATCGGCGTCGGGCAGGTGGAGCACCACCGCCTCCGACGTCGTGGTGTCGCCCGGTCCGCTCACTGCCCCGCTCACGCGGTCTCCCTTCCTGCCGTGCCCACGTACACGCGTGGGACGCGCGCCCCGAGGCGCGTCACGATCTCGTAGCTGATGGTTCCGGCGGCCTGCGCCCAGTCCTCGGCGTTGGGCGCTCCGGCGCGGGCCAGCCCGTCGGACGCCCCGAAGAGTGTCACGACGTCGCCGGCCTGCTCGGGCGCGTAC
Organism: Promicromonospora sukumoe; assembly: GCF_014137995.1. NCBI lineage: Bacteria > Bacillati > Actinomycetota > Actinomycetes > Micrococcales > Promicromonosporaceae > Promicromonospora > Promicromonospora sukumoe. Next base: position 726,358 of record NZ_JACGWV010000003.1, on the reverse strand, counting down.
GGGCCGAGGTCCAGCATGATCTGGTCCATGCACACGCGCCCCGCGACACGCAGGACGCGGGCGGTGCCGAGTCCGGTCGCGGGGGCCGCGACGTCGTCCACGCCGCCGCCGACGAGCACCGGCCCGCCCGGGCCGAGCGAGCCGCCGGAGGCGTGCCGCGGTATCCCGTCCGAGTAGCCGAGCGGGACGACGCCGAGCACCGTGTCCTGCGGCGTGACGTAGAAGTGCCCGTAGGACACGCCGTGCCCCTCCGGGACCCGCTTGACCGTGGCGAGCCGCGCCTCCAGCGTCATCGCGGGCCGGAGCCCGTAGTCGCCGGGCGCGCCGAGGTGCGGCACGGGCGAGAGCCCGTACACGGCGATGCCGGGGCGCACCAGGTCGTAGTGGGCGGCCGGGTTGGTCAGGGTCGCCGCGGAGTTGGCGATGTGCCGCACCTCGAGGTCGATCCCGGCGGCCTCGACGGTCCGGAGCGCCTCCTCGAAGACGTGGGTCTGCATCTTGACCGACGGGTCGTCGGGCTCGTCCGCGAGCGCGAAGTGCGACATGAGGCCGACGACGGCGAGCGCGCCCTCGGCCTGGAGCGCCGCGACCCGGTCGAGGACGGCGGGCAGGTCCGCGGGCATGATCCCGTTGCGGCCGAGCCCGGTGTCGACCTTGAGGTGCACGCGGGCGGTCTTTCCCGCGGAGCGGGCGCCGTCGGCCACCTCGTCGAGGGCCCAGGCCGCGGCGACGGCGACGTCGACGTCGTCGCGCACCAGGTCGGCCAGGGGCGCGCCGGGCGCGTAGAGCCAGGTCAGGATGCGCGGGCCCGGTCCGACGGCGGCACGGATCGCGAGCGCCTCGACGCTCTGCGCGGCGCCCAGCCAGGTCGCGCCGCCCGCGAGAGCCGCCCGGGCCGCGGGCGCGAGCCCGTGCCCGTACGCGTCTGCCTTGACGACGGCCATGACCTGGGCGGTCGGGGCGGTCGCCCGCAGGGCGCGCACGTTGTCGCGGATCGCGTCGAGGTCGACGACCGCGCGGGCGGGGTAGTCGGGGACGGTGCTCATCGCACCGATTCTCGCACCTGTGCGATCCCGGCGAACGTGTCAGACCTACAGGTCCCTCGGGGGACCTGTAGGTCTGACACATGCGGGGCGGCTACGCGGTCCATTCGCGCAGCGTGCGGCGGGACTCGAAGCGCCGGGGCCGGCCGGACAGGGGGTCGGTGAGCTCCAGGGACCGGGACAGGAGCTGCAGGGGACGGTCGAAGTCGTCGGGGTCGGCGGCGCGCAGCTCGGGCCAGAACGGGTCGTGCAGGATCGGCAGCCCGAGGGACGCCATGTGCAGCCGGAGCTGGTGGGTCTTGCCGGTGTGCGGCTCGAGCCGGTACAGGCCGAGGCCCCGGGTCTCGGCGGCGGCGGCGAGGCTGATCCGCGACTCCGCGTTCGGCTCGCCGGGTACCTCCTCGGCCCGGGCGACGCCGCGCCGCTTCACGATGCGGCTGCGCAGGGTCACGGGCTCGCCCCCGGCCAGGGGTGCGTCCGACGGCGGCAGCGGCGCCACCGCCTCGTAGACCTTGCGCACCTCCCGCCGGGCGAACGCCTCCTGGTACGCGCCGCGTACCTCGGGCCGCACGGTGAGCACGAGCACGCCCGCCGTGCCCCGGTCGAGCCGGTGCGCGGGCGAGAGCTCCGGCAGGTCGAGCGCGACGCGCAGGCGCACGAGCGCCGTCTCGCGGACCCACCGCCCGCGCGGCATCGTCGCGAGGAAGTGGGGCTTGTCCACGACCAGCAGGTTCTCGTCGCGGTGCAGCACCTCGGGCTCGAACGGGATCGGGTCCTCGTGGGCCGGCGGGTCCCGGTACAGGTACAGGAACCCGCGCGGCTCGTACGGCGTCGTCGGGGTGAGTGGCTCGCCACGCCCCGTGACGACCTCGCCGAGGGCGAGCTTCTCGCGCAGGCGCACCTCGTCGTCGCGGAACCGGTCCAGCAGGTAGTCGAGCGCGTACGGGAACCGTGCGACGACGTCGGGGTCGTGCGGCAGCACGAGCCGCGTGGGGTTGAGGCCGTCCCGCACGGGCAGCGGGGGCCGGTGCTTGGCGGGGCCGGACGAGCGGGTCACGCCGTCAACCTAACCCGTGGCGGGCTCGACCGATCGCAGCCGATACGGACATCCCAACGCACAGGAATGTCGACAGGTGCCCCAAGGCTGTCGACATTTTCGTACGGGTGTGAGGACGGTCTCGAGAGATCGGCACTGGGCCGGTGCGATCTCCTGACGCCCCTGGGCGGCGGAAGGGTTCCGTTGACCGGGACAACGGGTGGAGGATGAGCGGGTGACCCTCTACGACATCCCTTTCCACACGATGGACGGCACCGAGATCTCGCTGGCCGACCACAAGGAGGACGTGGTCCTCGTGGTGAACGTGGCCTCGCGGTGCGGCCTGGCTCCGCAGTACGAGACCCTCGAGAAGATGCAGAAGAAGTACCAGGACCGCGGTTTCACGGTGCTGGGCTTCCCCAGCAACCAGTTCCTGCAGGAGCTGAGCTCGAACGAGAAGATCGCCGAGTTCTGCTCCATGACCTACGGCGTCACGTTCCCCGTGCTCGACAAGATCAAGCTGAACGGGCGCAACGCGCACCCGCTGTACGTCGAGCTCAAGAAGACGGAGGACGCCTCGGGGCACTCGGGCAAGATCCGCTGGAACTTCGAGAAGTTCCTGGTGCTGCCCGGAGGCGAGGTGCGCCGCTACGCGCCGAAGACCCTGCCGGACGACCCGGCGATCGTCGGCGAGATCGAGGCGCACCTGCCCCGCTGACGGTAACCCGTCCGCTGACGCGCGCGGCGTCGGCGGGTCACCCGTCCTCGCCCGCCGCGAGCGTGAGCCGCATCGCGACCGGCACCACGTCCGAGGCGTCCCCGAGCCAGCCGGTCCAGACCTGGGTCAGGCCCAGCTCCCGCCCGGGGTCCGGCTCCGCCGGTGACAGCCGGTGCTGGTTCACGAGCGGGAGCGCCGTGACCTCACTGACTGTCAGTATCTCGATGACCAGCACGTCGACCCGGTCCAGGCCGAACGCCAACCAGTCCTGACTCACCCGCAGCGAGAGCGTGTCGAGCGCCGAGAGGCGGGACATCACCGCGCTGAATGCTGTCTTCGTCATGCACCCTTGACGCTCCAACCTCACCGAGGTCACAGCACTTCGGGAAAATGTTGCAGACCAGTTTTTCGCCGCCGCCCCGCAGGTCGCAAACACAAATCTCAGCGGTGGTGCCGCGGGTGAAGCCTGGCCGTACGCTGGGGCAATGGTCCAGCACCGGTTCCGGCAGGCCACGCCCGACGACGCGCAGGCCCTCCACGACGTGGAGCGCGCCGCCGGTGTCGCGGCCCTGGGCCACATCTTCCCGCCGGGCATGTACCCCTTCCCCTCCGACGAGGTCCTCGCGAAGTGGCAGGCGGCTCTCACCGAGCCGGGGGTCCGCATCCTCGTGCTGGACGACGACGGCGACCACGACCGGCTGGCCTGCTTCGTCGCCCACGACGAGCGCCTGCTGCGCCATCTCGCGGTGCACCCGGCGCACTGGGGCGGCGGCCTGGCCCGGGCCGCGATGGACGTGGCCGTCGCCGAGATGGACGACCCCCGCCTGTGGTGCCTCGCCGACAACGACCAGGCGATCGGCTTCTACGAGCACCTGGGCTGGCAGCGCACGGGCCGGCGCAAGGCGTCGGACTACTCGCCGTTCCCGGACGAGATCGAGATGGTCCTGCCCCGGGACTGACCCGGGCCGTAACCCGGCCGGGCAGGACCTACAGCTCCACCAACCCCGCCCGGTAGCCCAGCACCACGGCCTGCGTCCGGTCACGGGCCTGGAGCTTGGCCAGCACGGACGCCACGTGCGTGCGCACCGTCTCGACGCCCACCACGAGCGCCGTCGCGATCTCCGCGTTGGTCATCCCCTGCGCCACCAGCGCCAGCACCTCCCGCTCGCGCGGCGTCAGCGCAGGTGCGCCGGAAGCAGCCCGCGGCCGCGTGCGCACCAGGTCCCGCAGGGCCTGCGGGTACAGCAGGCTCTGCCCGACGGCGACGGTACGGACCGCCTGCACCATCTCGTCGGCCCGGGCGCGCTTGAGCAGGAACCCCGACGCCCCGGCGGTGAGCGCGTCGAGCACGTAGCCGTCGTGCTCGAACGTGGTCACCACGAGCACCCGCGGCGGCTCCGGCAGCCGGAGCACCAGCTCGGTCGCGCGCAGCCCGTCCACGCCGGGCATGCGCACGTCCATGCAGACGACGTCGGGCCGCAGGCTCCGCGTGAGCTCGACGGCCTGCGCACCGTCGCCCGCCTCGCCGACCACCTCCAGGTCGGGCTCGGCGTCGAGGATGAGGCGCAGGCCGCTGCGGACGAGCGGCTCGTCGTCGGCGAGGAGCACCCGCACGGGGGCGTCAGGCATCGGGTTCCTTCCGGTCGGCCGGGGTCTCGGGAGGCAGTGTCTCGGCCTGCGGCGGCCCGGTCGGCGCCGTCCCGGTCGGCGTCGTCCAGGGCAGCGTCGCACGGAGCGCCCACCGGTCGCCGTCGGGCCCGGCCTCGACGGCGCCGCCGAACAGCGCGACCCGCTCCCGGACGCCGGACAGGCCACGCCCGCCGGACGCGCGCCCCGGCCGCGGCAGGCACGCGCCCGCACGGAGGGGACTGACCGCCTCGATCAGCACCCGGTCGCCGTCCTGCCCCACGGTGAGCCGCACGGGGCCGGGGCCGCCGTGCCGGTGCGCGTTGGTGAGCGCCTCGGTGACGATGCGCTGCACCGTGCGGCTCAGCAGCGCGGGCAGCCCGGCGGGCAGGTCGATCCGGGCGCTCACGTCCAGCCCGGCCCGGCGGTGCGCGGAGACGACGTCGTCCAGCGCGGGGGCGAGCGCAAGCGGTGCCGCGTCGTCGGCGTCGTCCCGGAGCACGGCCAGGAGCTGATCGAGCTCCGCGAGCGCCGACCGGGCCGTGTCCTCGATCGCCGCGAGCGCCTCGGCCGCCGCGTCCGGGTTCGCGGCGACGACGCGCCGTCCGGCCGCGGCCTGGACGCTCACGACGGTCAGGGCGTGGCCGATGCCGTCGTGCAGCTCCCGCGCGAGGCGCGTGTGCTCGGCCTCGCGGCCCGCGCGGGCGAGCGCCGTCTCCATCCGGTCGTGCGGGGTGGGGCCGAGCACGCGCCCGGCGAGCGCCGACGCCGCGACCCCGAGCGGCCAGGTGGCCGCGAGCGCCAGCAGCCCGACGACGACGCAGGCCACGAGCCGCAGCGCTGCCTCCGGGGCGCTGCCCGGCAGCGCGACGCCGGACCCGAACGGGCGCCCGGCCACCGCCTCCACGCCGATCAGCACCGCCCCGGGGAGCACGGCGAACAGGCAGACGGCGACGAGCATGCCGGTCGCCAGGTGCAGGACGACCCAGCCGGCGGTCCGGACCCGGTGGGCGAGCCGGGGCCGGGCCGGGACGACGAGCTCGGCGTCGACGTCGAGCAGGGCGCGGGCGGCGGTGACCTCCAGCTCGCGGGCGCCCGGGACCAGCCCGAGCCCGACGGCGGCGGCGACCGCCACGACGGCGACCACCCCCGCCGGCAGCCCCGTGACCACGGAGAACAGCAGGCTGTAGACGAGCAGCACGAGGGCCAGCCCGATCGCCGCGCCCAGCATGTGCCAGGCGAACCGCCGGGCGAGGTAGCGCACGAGGTGCCGCGTCGTCGCCTGCATGCCGTCATCCTCTCCGGTCGCCGGGGCCGCCCGCCACGTCATACGGCGGCGGCACGATCCGCGGCGGCCTCGCCGGGTTCGAGCCCCGCCGCCCGGTCAGCCCCGGCACGGTCAGCCCCGGCACGGTCTGCCTCGACGCGGTGCGCCACGTACCCCCACACCGCGAGCGCCAGGGCCGGGCCCCAGTACCAGCAGGGGAAGATGATCGCGCCCCACACGCCCTGAGCCAGGGACTGCTCGCCGAACATGATCAGCATGGGGACGGCCGTGAACGTCACGGTGGCCGCGATCAGGCCGCCGGGCACGGCGGCCGCGGCGATCGGCACCCGACGCCCCGCCAGGCCCGGCATCCACCGCGGGAACACCTCGCCCCACGGCCGGATCAGGCCGAGGGTGAGGAAGACGCCGAGCCAGGCGCCGCTGGACAGCGTCAGCCCCCAGATCCGGGTGGACAGGTCCAGGCCCTCGCCGAACTGCGGCCACGGGGTGAGCCAGCTCAGCCGGACCAGGGCGTACGGGAGCGGGCCGGTGGCGGCCACGATGGTGACGGCCCGGCGGTGCCGCACGACCCAGGCGGTCGCCCGCCCCATGGCGGACGTGCCGGCGAGCGCCTGGACGCCGACGACAGCCCAGAGGCTCCCGAGCGCGATGAACAGCAGGGCGGCGACCAGCACGGTCTGCTGGGCGGCGAGCCCCGCGCCCAGCAGGGCCGCGATGCTCGCGAGCGCGTCGCGCGCGAGGAACCCGCCCACGGCGAGCCCCGCCAGCAGCGGCATCCCGACGGCCCAGCGCGCCACCCGGTAGCGGCGGACCACCTGGACCAGCAGCACCACGATCGCGACGGGCATCGCCATCGCGACGAGGTAGCCGACGGTGGACAGCGTGCCCGCGCTCTGCAGCACCAGGCCGAACACGAGCAGCTGCAGGGCGGCGGCCCAGACCCGTCCCCGCGCGCCGAGGGCTCCGGCGAGGGCCATGATCCCGGTCGCCACCCCGGCCAGGCCGGCGACGGTGTGCACGGTGGTCACGACGTCGGGCCCGGCGAACCGGGCCAGGAGCGCGGTGTCCGCGCCGTCGTACAGGGTGGGCAGGAGCCCGGACATCCAGGCGAGGCCGAGCAGCGCCGCGGCGCCGCTCGTGATGGTGGCGCCGATGAGGACGGCGCGGGTGAGGCGTGGCATGACGGTTCCCTCCGGTCGGTCGTGCGGTGTGCCTCCACACTCCCGTCGGCCCACCGTGCCGCCCCTCCCCCGGTCGGGGGATATCCGCTGGTGGGCGGGGGATCCCCCGGGCTACGTTCGACGGCATGAGGTTCGAGGAGCAGGTCGCGGAAGGAGTCGCCGTCCCCACCGACGGCTGGGACTTCTCCTGGTTCGCGGGCCGGGCCACCGAGGAGCGCCCGGGGTGGGGCTACGTGCGGCTGTCGGGCGAGCGCCTGGGCCGGGCGGACGCCGTGCTCGACGTCGACACGGGCGGCGGCGAGGTCTTCGCGGAGGCCCTCTCCCGGGCGGCCCGTGTGCCCGGCGTCGTGTGCGCCACCGAGGCCTGGGCGCCCAACCACGCGCTCGCGTCGGCCGCGCTGGAGCCGTTCGGCGGCGCGGTGAGCATGGTCGACGGCGCCGGCGCCCCGCTCCCCTTCGACGACGGCACGTTCGACCACGTCATGAGCCGGCACCCGGTCTCGTTCCCGTACGCCGAGGCGGCGCGCGTGCTGGCGCCCGGGGGCACACTGCTGGTCCAGGAGGTGGGCGCCGGCTCCAACCGCGCGCTGTACGAGTTCCTGATGGGGCCGCAGGCGGACGACGACGCCGCCTACCTCGGCCGGCTGCGCGCCCGGGTGTCCGGGGCGGGGTTCGAGGTCGTGGGGCTGCGGGACACGCTGACCCGGGTGGAGTTCCTCGACCTGGCCGCGGTGGTGCACTTCCTGCGCAAGGTGCTGTGGACCGTGCCCGACTTCGACGTCGAGCGCTACCGCGACCGCCTCCGCGCCCTGTACGACCACATCGCGGAGCACGGGTCCTTCGTCTGCCACAGCCGCCGCACCCTGGTCGAGGCCCGAAAAGCCTGACCACCCGGCTGACTCGGCGGGAGGGAGACGGCGGGTCAGTGGGTCTGGTGCGCCGGGTTGCCGTTCACGTCCTCGCGGGCCGACGGCGGGTCCACCCGCTGCGCCGTCAGGTCCCGCGGCGTCAGCGTGAACCCCTGCCAGTGCATCTCCATCGGGCTCTGGTCCTCGTCGCGCGCCACGTGGTGGAAGCCGACGGCGATCCACGTGACGACGTCGGACAGCTCCGCCTCGTCCTGCGCGAAGTCGAGCACGCCCGACCCGCACGTCCCCTCCTTGTTGGAGGTGGCGTAGAGCTGGCAGTCGTCCGCCTCCGTGAACGCCATGGCGTACCCGCCGTCGTCGCCACCCGCCGGGGCGTCGTGGCCGTGGTCCTGGGTGAGCTGGAAGGGCGTCGTCGCACCCAGCTCGACCTGGTAGGAGATGGGGTGCCCGTCCTCGTTGAGCACCTCGGGGTTCACCACCCGCCACCAGCGGCGGTCGGCGGCCGTGGCCGTGCCCTCGCGCGGGATCCGGGTCAGCTCACCCTCGACCAGGGGCGCCCGCGGGCCCACCTCGCCGGTGGGCGCGGCGTCGTACTGCTCCACCACCTGGCCGCCCTGGCCGCCGAGCGCCCAGTGCACGCGCCAGACCGCGTTGTGCGAGTGGCTGGTGGCGTAGTCCGTGTCGCCGGGACCCACCGGCCAGCCGTGCGCGGGGTCGTCCCCGTAGTCCTCGGGCGACAGGTCCCCGGTCGCGCCCAGGTCGGACCGGATGCTGCCGTCGCCCCCGAACGTGTACTGGCTGACGTACTCGTACCAGCCCACCTTCGAGATCGTCGCGAGCCGCAGGTCCGTGCGGCGGGCCACCTCGGTGCCCGTCGTGTCGCTGCTGCGGTACGCGATCCCGCCGTCGACCACCTCCTGGCAGAGCACGGCGCGGCGCTCGCCGCCCCCGCCCACCGAGCCGTCGCCGATCTTCGGCACGTAGGTCTCGAGGCGCTCGCCCAGGCACTCCGGCTCGGTGAGCGTCATGATGTGGCTGCCGCCGAAGCCCTGGGTGGTGATGTCCTCGGTGTTGCGCAGCCCGGTGTCGTAGGGCACCTCGAGCTGGCCGATGGACAGCTCCGCGAGCACCTGCACCGGCTCCTCGCCGGCGGGCGTGAAGTGCACGTCCTCCAGCACCAGCCCGCGGCTGGCGTCGACGCGCCAGCACATGGTCCACGTGGAGCCGCTGAGCAGCTCCTGCGCGAGCGGCTCGTTCTCGTCGCACTCCACGCGCGCGCTGCCCGACACCCGCGTGTCGTCGCCCCGCGGCGCCGGTGCGGCCGGCAGCGCCTGTTCCACGACCATGATCGCGGCCACGACGAGCGCAATGATGGCGGCCGCCGCGACGACCGCCGGGATCAGCCTCCGTCTCGACGAGATCTCGGACACGGCTCCCCCTCCCCCTTGCAGTCCGGCCCCCTGCGGGCCCTGTCAGATCGGCCCCCTGCGGGCCCTGGTCAGAAAGGACCGGCCCGGTGCGACGGATGTCGCACCGGGCCGGTCTTACCGCTTCGGGCGCCTGGCTGCTGCGCCCGCTTGCTACGTCAGAGACTCAGGCCCGTCAGACGGACTTCGAGTCGTCGGACATGCGGCCCATCGCGGTCGCGAAGGCCTGGCTGATCTCGCGGCGACGCTTGATCATGACGGCACCGGCACCGAGCAGCAGCACGGTGGCACCGATCAGGATCCCGACGTTCGCACCGGTGGCGGCGAGGCCACCGTCACCGTTGTCAGCGCCACCGGCAGTGGCGACGACCTCGAAGGTGGCCGACGCGGAGTCGCCCTGCTCGAGGCTGACGGCGATGCCCTGGTGCTCGCCCAGGTCCAGCTTCTCGTCGACCGTGAAGGTCCACTCGACGTTGCCCTCGGCGTCAGCGGCCTGGGCCTGCAGCGCGAAGGAGGTCGAGTTGATGACGCCCACGACCTGCTCGCCCGGCTCGAAGCCCGACGCGTAGAACGTCTGCTCCTCGCCCTGCTGGACGGTCGGCTTCTCGAAGGAGGCCGTCAGGTCGCGACCGGTGCCACCGGTGTTCTCGGTGACCACGATCGGGGTCTGAGCGCCCTCGCTGCCGTCGTCCGGCTGCGCGTCCACGATGATGACACCGGGCTCGGTGTCCTCGGGGACGGTGATCGGGGTGGTGAAGCCGCAGTCCTCGTCCACCAGCACGGTGACGGGGCCACCGACCTTGTTGCCCTCGGTGTCGAAGAGCTGGACGACCACGTTCGCGCCGGCCGGGAAGCCGGTGCCGGTGACCTGGACCTCGGCGCCCGCCTCGACGACGGTCGGGTCGGCCGTGATGGCCGGGTTGGTGCACTCCGGGTTGGTGTCCGGGTTGAGGATCTCGAGCGGCGCCTCAGCACCGTCGCTGCCGTCCTCGGGCTCTGCCTCGACCACGTGGTCGCCGGGCTCGGCGTCCTCGGGGACGGTCAGGTCCGTGATGAAGCCGCAAGCCTCGTCCGGGGTGACCGTGACGGCGTCGCCCACCGGGTTGCCCTCGGCGTCGCGCAGCTGCACGACGACCGGGACGCCGGCCGGGAAGCCCTGGCCGATGACGGAGACGGTGTCACCCGGGTAGGCCTCGCCCGGGACGACGGTCAGCGTCGGGTCCATGGCGCAGACCTCGGAGCCGGCGATCACGGCGAGCGGGGCCTCAGCGGCCTCACCGGTCGTGTCGTCGGTGCCGACGACCGTGTAGTCGCCGAGCTCGGCGTCGTCCGGCACCGGCACGGGGGTGGTGAAGCCACCCTCGGAGTCGGTGTCGACGGCGATCGCGTCGCCCACGGGGTTGCCCTCGGGGTCGACGAGCTGGACCGTGGCGGTCGAGTCCGGCGTGTAGCCCTCACCGGTCGCGACGGTCGACTGACCCGGAGCGACAGAGACGGGGTTCACGGTCAGGGTCGGGTCGATCTCGCCCGAGCCACCGTCGTCGCCACCGAAGCGGACGGCGGCGTTGCCCAGGTCGATGCGTGCGACCTCGTTGGCCGGCAGGAGCGCGATGCTCAGCGCCGACAGCTCGAACGAGGTCTCGGCGACCTCGGCCTTGGTGGAGGTCGGGGAGACGCCCTCGGTGGTGACCTGACGGTTGATGGTGATCGAGAGGACCTCGGAGAGGACGTCGAACACCGGCGAGAGCAGCTCGCGGATCGGCGCCGTGATGGCGTCGGTCTTCAGGTCGTTGATGAGCAGCTCGAAGATGTTGTCACCCTCGTCGCTGATCAGCAGGTCGTAGACCGGGGCGAGGATCGGCGCCAGGGCCGGGCCCACCGTGTTGATCGTGCCGACCAGGAGCTCGGCGACCGGGGCCATCGTGCCCGTGCTGTTGTTCACGGCCTCGGGGAAGTTGCCGTTCACGGCGTCGGCCAGCGGCAGCGACCACGAGACGTCGAGGTTGCCCAGCGGGCTCTCGTCGGTGAAGGCGATGTTGATCGTCACCGAGTTCAGCGAGTCCTCGATCGCGCCGATGAGGATGTTGGTGACTTCCTGCATCAGCTCGTGCACGGTCTCCGCGATCAGCGGGTAGGTCGTGTCGTCGATGAGCTCGGTGTTCGGGTCGAGCGCGTTGATGCCACCCTCGTTCGGGCCGTCGACGAGCTTGTCGAGGTGGACCTCGAGCTGGCCGGTCGACAGGTCGATCGTGATGAGCTGGTTCTTCGAGGTGATCGGCTCACCCACGACCGACTGGAACAGGTTCTCCTGCATGTTGCTGTCGACGGTGATCGACGGCGTCGGGACGCCCGGGATCGCGTCGAACAGGCCCGTCAGGGCGCTGTCGTCGAGGTTCTCGTTGATGAGGTCCTCGACGGTCGTGTCGATGGTGCCGCCGATGTCGTAGATCGACGAGGCAGCGTCCTCGATGACGGGCGAGTGCAGCGTGAGGTCCAGGTCGGCCACGCGGTACTGGCCGGGGCCACCCACGCCGTCCTGGTCCAGGAGCACGCCGTCCTCGGCCTTGACCTCGGCCGCTCCGGCGCCTGCCTCCAGCAGGAGCTGGTCGACGATCTCGTCGGTGAGGCCGTCGACGCCCAGCAGACGGGCCACGGACAGCACGTCCACGGTCGCCTTGCCGAAGTCCTCGGTCTCGCCGTCCAGGGTGACGCCGCCGTCCGCACCGGCCAGGCCGGAGATCGCGTGGGCGTCGAGCGGGCCCGAGGCCTCGCTCCGGCTGGCCAGCGCACCGAGCTGACCGAAGTCCAGGATCTCGTCGAGGCGGACCTCGACGTCACCCAGGTGAACCAGTTCCGAGCCGAGCAGCTCGACGTTGAGGTTGCCCTCGTTCGGACCGGGGTTGGAGACCGAGCCGGCCTCCGAGTAGGCAGCTGCTGCCAGGGCTTCCTGGAAGAGCGTCGAGTCGAGGACGCTAGCAGCGGCCTCCGACGGCTCGTCCGGGTAGCTGTCCACGGCGGCGACCGCCGGCAGACCCGTGGTGGTCACCACGAGGGCCGAGGCCGCAACCGTCACCAGAGATCGGCGCAGTACGAGGCCACCCCTTCGACGGCGTGACGGTACTTGCGTTGGGTTCAACGGAACTCACTCCTCCACATTCGCGCTTAAGAAAAGCGTCCGGATCGGTACGTGATCACGTCCGGAACTCGGGGCGATGGCATGAGGCGCACCGGCTCCCGGCCATCAGGGAACAGTGGTTCTCAGGCTCCTGCCAGGCAGGGCGGTAATCGTGCGCTGACGCAACGGAACGCAACCGGAAGTGCGCTCGATACGTTTCGAGGCGCGCCCGAGGAAGGCATACGCACAATGCCGGAGAGAAGCGAATTACGTCCGGAATGCCGGGTGAAAAGCGCGCACCCGAGCGGGTGAAAAACCTGCGCTCGGGAAGCTACCCGCCGGCGAGCCAGGCGGGCGGCCGCGTCTCCGCGAGACGGACCAGGTCCCGCCGGTCCCGGATGCCGAGCGTCGTGTAGGCCTGACGCAGCCGGTTCACGACGGTCCGCTCGGACACGAAGGTCGCCTGGGCGATCTGGGAGTTGGTCGCGCCGTGCACCGCGAGGCGGACCATCTCGCGCTCGTGCCTGCCGAGCACCTCCCACTCGGGGCCGGACCCGCCGTTCGCGTCCGTCTCGGCCAGGAACACGTCGATGCCGCGCAGCCAGCCGGCCATCCCGGCCAGCCGGACGAGCGTCCGGGCCTCGTCGAGCAGGGCGGTGCCCGTCGTGCGGGCCCCGCGCGTCACGGCGTAGCGGCCGTACGCGACCAGCATGCGCACGCGCTGCCAGGGCGACATCGGCACCGGCGCGGCGTGCAGCGCGGTCTCGAAGGCGGCCGACGGCGTCCCGTCGTCGGCCAGCAGCGCCTGCAGCCGGGACCAGGCCGCGGCGACGTCGACCGCCGACCGCTCCTCGGGCGCCACCACCGGTTCCAGCAGGCGCTCGATGCGTGGCCCGACGCGGCCGGGCGGCGTGGAGGCCATGACGGCCTCCACGAGGTCGCAGCGCACCTGCACGCGGCCCCGGTAGGGCCAGGCACAGTGCTCCAGGGCGATGGTCAGGAGCGCCACGGCACCCTCCGCCTGCCCGACGACGAGGTGCGCGGCGCCGAGGTCGGCGGCGTACTCGCCCAGCGCCCGGGCGGACCAGCTGCCTGCCTGCGCCGGCATGGTGCTGGCGGGAAGGGTCCCGTCGACGACGGCGTCGGCCGCCGCGCGCAGCCCGCGGGCGGGCAGCCACTCGTCGACCGACGGGCGCAGCTCCGCCGCGTGCGCGAGGTGCGCCCGGACGTCGGCCGCCCGCCCGTCGAAGGCGGCGACGCGGGCCGCCGCGAGGTCGCGCGCCACGATCTCCGCGACGGTGCTCTCGGCCGCGGCCCCCGAGTGGTCGGCCAGCAGGCTGCGTGCGCCCACCACGTCGCCCAGCATCAGCAGGGCGTGCACCTGGATCTCGACGCCCACCCAGTCCTGGCCGGGCGTGGGCCCGAGCAGCCGGAGGCCGGCGCGGAGCCCTTCGGGGTCCGGCAGCTCGCCGGTACCCTCCAGGCGCAGCAGGGCCGCCGCCACGCGGGCACCTGCGGCGCGCGCCTCCGCGGGGACGCCCGCGGGGTCGCGCCACCAGAGGTGGTCGGTCCACTCCGCCCCCACGCCGTCGGGCACCAGGGCCCCGTCGCGGTGGTCCATCCAGGTGCGTCCGGTCATGAGGGACACCCCGACGGCGCGCGCCGCGAGCCGGGGGCCGGGCGTCGCCGCGACGACCGCCCAGGCGCGGGCCGGCAGCTCGTCGAGGTGCAGCCCGTCGAGGATGCGCTCGGTCGCGCGCGCTCCGGTCACGTCGCGCTCGGGGTGCGCCTCCCGGCTCTCGCCGTCCGTGCCGCGCGCCTCCCGGCACATCAGGGCCAGCAGCGGGTGCCGCACGGCGGTCCGGCCGTCGCGGCGGGCCAGTGCCGCGCCGCCGAGCGGGGCGGCGCCCAGCGGGGCGGCCGCGAGCGCGGTCATCGTCGCCGGGTCCAGGCCGTCCAGCATGGCGCGGTAGACGCGCCGGGCGGCGGAGCCCGCGGTCTCGGGCCCGGTCCAGGACGCGTCCCCGCGCAGCTCGGCGCCGCTCAGGGCGCCGGCGAGCTCGAGCGCGAGCCGCGGGTTGCCCGCGCTCCACCAGCGGAGCTGCTCGACGACGTCGGCCGCCACCGGCACGCTCAGCTCCATGTCGAGCGCGCGGCGCAGGGAGCCCCGGTCGAGCGGGCCCAGCTCGAGCACCTCGACGTCGTCGGAGAGGGGCTCGGCGGCGATGCTGCGCACGGCGGCGATCACGCGCCAGTCCTGCCCGTACGCCTCGTCCGCGAGGTGCTGCAGCCAGCGGGCGCGTGCGGCGGTCAGCACGCCCACGTCGTCGACGAAGAGCACGCGCGGCCCGGTGCCGCTGCCTGCCCAGGCCGACACCGCGCGCAGGAAGCCCGAGGCGTCGAAGTCGGTGTCGTGCTCCAGGTGGTCGGGCACGGACCACGCCGACAGGTCGATGCGGCGGTTGTTCTCGAGGTCGTGCGCCGACGGCCGCGGCGAGCACGGCCGGACCACGCGCACCGCGGACGAGCCCGCGCCGACCTGCTTGAGGGCGCGGATCACCGTCGCCGTCTTGCCGATGCCGCTCAGCCCGCGCACGACCAGGACCGTCGGGTCGAGGTCTGTCGCGAAGTGCCCGATGAGCCGCAGCTCTCTGTCCCGCCCGTGGACCACGTGGTCCCTCCCCCTGCTGTCCGCCCGGCTTGCTCGTGCCCCCGACGACGCCGTGGACATGGCCATGGAAGACCCGTAACTAGATGGCACGCACACCCCAATTTCGTGACTTACATGAATATTGATCGGAGCGTGTCGGGAGTCTATGACAAGAGGTAAATCGCGCAGGTCGTACCTGTGATACGGGAGATTACGGCCCTAACTGGCACGCCTCGGACAGGCGATATAAAGGCGGGCATCCCGGAAATAAATCCGGAATGCCCAATTCGACGGAGGCGTCGTCGTCACGCCAGGGGGCCGAGCAATTCCTGCCGGTCGGCCCCCGGGCGGTCCGCCTCGTCGAGCAGCGCCACGATCTTCTTCTCCTCGTACCGGAAGTGCGTCTCCATGACGGCCTCGATGCCGTCGAGGTGCCGCAGCAGCTCGTCCCGGTCCGCGCCCGAGAGCGCGGCGCGCTGCAGTGCGCCCAGGAGGTGGTCCAGCATGGAGTGGTCGCGCTTCAGCTCGGCGACGACGGGCGCGAGGTCCGGCTCGGCCGCCAGCACGACGTCGAACAGCGTCGCGTCCTCGGCCCGGTGGTGCCCGGTCAGCGCCGCGCAGAAGCCGACGCAGTAGAGCTGGAGGTCGCGCGCCGCCGCCGGGCCGGACCCGCCGTCCTCGACGGCGGACCGCGCGAGGCCGAGGGCGTCGCGCAGCCGCCGGTGGACCTCACGGAGCTCCTGCCCCCAGGCGACGACGCGTTGACTCATCGCCCGCCAGCCTAGCCGCCCAGCAGCTCGGCGATCACCCCGGGCACGGCGTGCGCGATCTCCAGCGCAGCCACCGGGCCGCCGGCCGACGCGCGCGCGGCGGCCCGGCCGTGCACCAGCACGGCGGCCGCGGCGAGGCGCGGTGCGAGGGTCTCGTCGGCGACGACGTCGGCGGAGCGGCCCGCCAGCAGCGTCCCCAGGATGCCGGCGAGCACGTCGCCCGCCCCGGCGGTCGCCGTCCAGGCCGGGGCGTCCGCCTGCGTGTACGCGGCCCCGGGCCCGGCCACCACGGTGATGGCGCCCTTGAGCAGCACCGTCGCGCCGGTGGCCTGGTGCGCCGTCCGAGCCCAGTGCAGGGGCCGCGCCTCGACCGCCGCCCGGTCCACCTCGTGGCCGAGCCCCTGCAGCAGCTCCGCGAGCTCGCCGGCGTGCGGGGTCAGGACCGCCCACGCCGGGAGCCGGTGCTCCAGCATCGTCAGGGCGCCCGCGTCGATCACGGCGGGCATCTTGCCGCCGGTCACGTCCTCGGATAGCACGCCGGTGACGGCCGCGAGCGCCCCGAAGACCCGGCGCGCCTGGCCGTCGTCGTCCGGGCCCTCCTCCGGGTCGAAGGCCGGGATGCCGGGCCCGAGGACCCAGGCCTGCACGCGGCCGCCGGCGACGACCACCTCGGGCCGGGCCAGCAGCACGCGGGTGCCGACGTCCTCGGGGCCGAGGTAGCGCACCATGCCGGCACCGGTACGTACCGCTCCCGACGTCGCCAGGACGGCCGCGCCCGGGTAGGTGCTCGTCCCGGCGATGACTCCGACCACGCCGCGCGTGTACTTGTGGTCGCGGGCGGTGGGGGCGGGCCACAGGGCGGCCACGTCGGCCGGCTCCATCCGGTGCACGCGGCCCGTCCCCGTGTCGGTGCCGGGCATCGCGTGGCGGCCGAGGGTCACGCGCTGGGCCGCGCCGGCCCAGTGGTCGGGCCCGGCGTCGGCGGGGAAGCCGATGTCGACGAGCTCGACCTCGCCGGCGAGCTGCGCGGCCGGGGGCAGCAGCAGGCCGGCCTTGAGCGCGCCGAAGGTGACCGTGCGGTCCGCGCGCAGCACGGGGCCGGGCACCGCGCCGTCGTCCACCCCGATGCCGCTCGGGATGTCGACGGCGACCGTGTACGGCCACCGCCGTCCGGCCGCCTCCTGGGCCTCCGCGAGGGCGCGCACCAGGCCGCCGGCTGGCGGGCGCAGGGCGCCGCGGGCGCCGACGCCGACCAGGCCGTCCAGCACGACGTCGGAGTCGAGCGCCTCCCGGACCACGGGCGGGACCCGGACGTCGGCGAGCGACACGGCGTGCCCGCCGGCCGCCTCGAAGGCCGCGAGGCCCTCCTCGTGGGCGCGCGCGGAGGCGAGGACGGCCGTGACGTCCAGGCCGCGGCGGACGAGGTGCGCGCCGGCGAGGAGGGTGTCGCCGCCGTTGTTGCCGGGGCCGACGAGGAGCAGGACGCGTGCGCCGCGGACGTCGCCCCTGCGGGCGGCCGGGCGGCCGGGGCGGCTGCCCGGCGTACGGCCGGACCGGACGCGGGCCGTGCCGGGGAGGCCGTCGGAACCGAGGCCGCCGTGCAGGCGGACGCCGCCCGGGCGGGCGGCGGCACGGGCCGCGACCTCCCGGAGCACGGCCTGCGCGAGCGCGTACGCCGCTCTCGCCATGAGCGGCTCGCCGGCTGCGATCAGCGGCTCCTCGGCCTTGCGTACCTCGTCGGAACTCCACGCGTCTTTCACAGGCCTATAGTGCCGCGTCCGGTAGGGCCGCCGGAACCGAAACCCGACAATTTCGACCACCCCTCCCCTGGGTGAACTACGTCGGCATAAGGTCGGGCCATGCGATTCGGACTCTTCATCCCCCAGGGCTGGCGCCTCGACCTGGTCGACGTCCCGCCCGCCGAGCAGTGGGCCACCATGCTGTCCCTCGTGCACCGCGCCGAGAACCAGGCGGCGGGCGAGGCCGTCCCGGGCGGCGAGTTCGCCTGGGAGTCCGCCTGGGTGTTCGACCACTTCCACACCGTCCCCGAGCCCTCGACCGAGGCCACGCACGAGGCCTGGTCCCTGATGGCCGCGTTCGCCGCGGCGACCCAGCGCATCCGCCTGGGCCAGATGTGCACCTGCATGGCCTACCGCGAGCCGACGTACCTGGCCAAGGTGGCCTCGACGATCGACACGATCTCGGGCGGCCGCATCGAGATGGGCATCGGCGCCGGCTGGTACGAGCACGAGTGGCGTGCCTACGGCTACGGCTTCCCGACGGCGGGCGAGCGGCTGCGTGCCCTCGACGAGGGCGTGCAGATCATGGCGAGCATGTGGCGCACCGGGTCCTCCGGCACGTTCGAGGGCAAGCGCTACCAGGTCGACGGCGCCCTCTGCTACCCGCAGCCCCTGCAGCAGCTCCCCGTGGGCGACGGCGGCGCCGAGGTGCCCTCGATCCCGCTGTGGATCGCGGGCGGCGGCGAGAAGAAGACGCTGCGCATCGCCGCGCAGCACGCCCAGTACACGAACTTCGACGGCACGCCCGACGGCTTCACGCACAAGTCGGGCGTGCTCGAGGCGCACTGCAAGGACGTGGGCCGGGACTTCGGCGAGATCACCCGGTCCTCGAACTACAGCGTGGTGATCGGCGAGAACGACGCCGAGGTCGCCGAGCGGCTGGACTGGATCGAGGCGCACCTGCGCAAGCAGGTCCCCGCGAAGGCCGACCGCGAGATGGAGAACTGGCGAAAGGGCCACCTGGTCGGCACGCCGGAGCAGATCGTCGAGCGGCTGCAGGGCATGCGGTCGCGCGGGCTGGAGTACGCAATCACGTACTTCCAGGAGGCGGCCTACGACACCAGCGGCATCGAGCTCTTCGAGAAGCAGGTCATCCCGGAACTCCAGTAGCCCCGACGTGTCAGACCCACAGGTCCCCCGAGGGACCTGTGGGTCTGACACATCGACTCAGCCTTCGGCGATCACCATGGCGGACGCGATGCCCGCGTCGTGGGAGATGGTGATGTGCCAGGTGCGCACGCCGAGCTCGGCGGCGCGCGCGGCGACGGTGCCGCTCGCGTCGATCCGCGGCGGCCCGCCGACCGTGCGGTGCACCGTGACGTCGTGCCAGCGCAGGTTGCCGGGGGCGCCGAGGGACTTGGCGATGGCCTCCTTCGCGGCGAACCGCGCGGCGAGGGACGCCGCCGGCAGCTCGCGCTCGGCCTCGGTGAACAGCTTCTCCCGCAGCCGGGGCGTGCGGTCGAGGGTCTCCATGAACCGGTCCACGTCGACCACGTCGATACCCGTACCGATGATCATGCCCTCAGCCTAGGTCCCCGACGCCGGCCACCGGGCCGCTCCGCCCCAGGTCAGCGCAGGTCGGAGCACTCTTCGCACAGGACGGTGCCGGTGTTGCGCAAGGTGCCCGTTTTGCGGCACCATATCCCCGTAATGGATAAGTAAAGGTGGCACCTGCTTCGTATCGGCAGGGCGCCACCTTTCGTGCGCAGGAGGTTGCCATGCCGGAGGACGACGACAAGCTCCCCTTTCCCATCGTCATGGTCGTGGTCTTCGGCGTCGTGATCGCCGTCATCGTCACGCTGCTGGTGCTCGTCGCCGTGTCGAGCTGACGGCCGGGGCTGACGGCCGGGCAGACCCTAAGCGGGCCCTCCGGCGTCAGGACCACCAGCATCGGGCCCTCCGGCGTCGGGCCCATCCGCATCGCGGATGCCTACCGTGTCCTCCGGCCGCACGAGGTGCCGCCAGCGGAACCACTTGCGGTCCAGCTCCTCGGTCAGGTCGACGTCGAACCGCCGCGCCACGAGCAGGAGCTGCGCGAGCGCGTCCGCGACCTCACCGCGGAACGCGTCCCGGATCTCGTCCTCGGACAGCCCGCGGTCCCGCGAGCGGCCCGACATCGTGAGGAAGGCCTGCGTGAGCTCGCCGATCTCCTCCTGGAGCTTGAGCACCAGCCAGTCGTCGGTGCGTTCCAGGCCGTGCACGCGCGCGTACACCCGGCTGATGATCTCGACCTCGTCGGAGAGCTTCTTCAGTTCCACGCCGACGAGCGTGCCACAGCCGGGCGCGCGGGCTTACTCGACCGTGACCGACTTGGCGAGGTTGCGCGGCTGGTCCACGTCCAGGCCCTTCGCGGTCGCGAGCGCCATCGCGAAGATCTGCAGCGGCACCACGGCCAGCAGCGGCTGGAGCAGGGTGGGCGCCTGCGGGATCCAGAAGATCTCGTCGGCGTACTTGCGCACCTCGTCGTCGCCGTCCTCGGCGATCACGAGGGTGCGGGCGCCGCGCGCCCGGATCTCCTGGATGTTGGAGACGACCTTGGAGTGCAGGGAGTCGCGCCCGCGCGGCGAGGGCACGACGACGAACACGGGCTGGCCCTCGTCGATCAGGGCGATCGGCCCGTGCTTGAGCTCGCCGGCGGCGAAGCCCTCGGCGTGGATGTACGCGAGCTCCTTGAGCTTGAGCGCACCCTCCAGGGCCACGGGGAAGCCGACGTGGCGCCCCAGGAACAGCACCTTGTCGGACTGCTCCATGGACCGGGCGGTCGCGCGCACGTACTCGCCGCGCTCGATGACGGTCTGGATCTTGCGCGGCATGGCCCGCAGCTCGTCGAGCAGCGTGCCGATCTCGTCGGGGAACTTGTTGCCGCGCAGCTGGGCGAGGTACAGGCCCAGCACGTAGGCGGCGGTGATCTGCGCCAGGAACGCCTTCGTGGAGGCGACGGCGATCTCGGGGCCCGCGTGCGTGTACAGCACGGCGTCGGACTCGCGCGGGATCGTGGAGCCGTGGGTGTTCACGATCGAGATGACCTTGGCGCCCTGCTCGCGCGCGTGCCGCACGGCCATCAGGGTGTCCATGGTCTCGCCGGACTGCGTCACGGCGACCACCAGGGTGCGCTCGTCGACGATCGGGTCGCGGTAGCGGAACTCGTGCGCCAGCTCGACCTCGACGGGGATGCGGCACCAGTGCTCGATCGCGTACTTGGCCACGTGGCCGGAGTAGGCGGCGGTGCCGCACGCGATGACGATGATCTTGTTCACGGCGCGCAGGATCGACTCGTCGATGCGCAGGTCGTCCAGCACGAGGGCGCCCGCGGCGTCGGTGCGGCCGAGCAGCGTGTCGGCGACGGCCTGCGGCTGGTCGTGGATCTCCTTGTCCATGAAGGAGTCGAAGCCGCCCTTCTCGGCGGCGGCGGCGTCCCAGTCCACGGTGTAGCGCTTGGCCTCGGCGGGCTTGCCGTCGAAGCCGGTCACGTCCACCGACGTCGGCGTGATGGTCACGACCTGGTCCTGACCGAGCTCCAGGGCCTCCTTGGTGTGCGCGATGAACGCGGCGACGTCGGAGCCCAGGAAGTTCTCGCCCTCGCCGAGCCCCACCACGAGCGGGGAGTCGTGCCGGGCGCCGACCACGGTCTCGGGGGCGTCGGCGTGCACGGCCAGCAGCGTGAACGTGCCCTCCAGGCGCCCGGCGGCGGCGGTCATGGCGGCCGTCAGGTCGCCCGACTCGCGGTACGCCTTGGCCACGAGGTGGGCGGCCACCTCGGTGTCGGTCTCGGAGCGGAACACGACGCCGTCGGCCAGGAGCTCGGCCTTGAGCTGCGCGAAGTTCTCGACGATGCCGTTGTGGATCACGGCGAGGCGGTCGCCGTCGGCCAGGTGCGGGTGGGCGTTCGCGTCGGTGGGCCCGCCGTGCGTGGCCCAGCGGGTGTGCCCGATCGCCGCGGTCGCCTGCGGCAGCGGGTCGTTGTCGAGGACCTCGATGAGGTTGGCGAGCTTGCCGGACTTCTTGGCCCAGGCGATGCCGTCCAGACCGGGGGCGACGAGCGCCACGCCGGCCGAGTCGTAGCCACGGTACTCAAGGCGGCGCAGCCCCTCCAGGGCCACGTCGAGGGGCGTGCCCGACGGCGAGGCGGTGCCCGAGGCGATGCCGTCCGCGATAGTCGCAGCAGTTCCCGTGTAACCGACGATCCCACACATGCGGGCGAGTCTAGCGAGCGTTCGGACGGGCCCCCATGACAGGGCTCACAGGGCACGTATCTCACCCCCGCGAGGGCCTGTCGCCTCGGACGATGTCGATCCTTGCCCTGGGTGGGGCACAATGCTGCAGGTGGTTTCACAGTTCCCGTCGACGGACCTCGGGGAGCACCTGCTCGCCCTTGCCCCGTCCTCGCCCTACGTGGATCTCGACCGGGCGGCCTGGAGCCGCCTCTCGGCATCCACCCCGCTGCCGCTGACCGACGACGACGTCGAGCGCCTGCGCGGACTCGGTGACCCGATCGACCTCGCCGAGGTCGACGCGATCTACCGCCCTCTGTCGCGACTGCTCAACCTCTACGTGCAGGCCACCGGCGGCCTGCACGACGCGACCTCGACCTTCCTGCACGAGGACCCGCCCCGCACCCCGTACGTCATCGGCGTCGCCGGCTCGGTGGCGGTCGGCAAGTCGACGACGGCGCGCGTCCTGCGCGAGATGCTCGCCCGCTGGCCCGAGACGCCGCGGGTCGAGCTCATCACGACCGACGGGTTCCTCTACCCGAACGCCGAGCTCGAACGGCGGGGCCTGATGGAGCGCAAGGGCTTCCCGGAGTCGTACGACCGGCGCGCCCTCATCCGCTTCCTGTCCCGGATCAAGGCGGGCCAGGACGAGGTCCGCGCGCCCGTGTACTCGCACACGATCTACGACATCGTGCCGGGCGAGGAGGTCGTGGTGCGCAAGCCCGACGTGCTCGTGGTCGAGGGCCTCAACGTGCTGCAGCCCGCCCGCCCGTCCTCCGTCGACGAGTCGACCGTCGCGGTGAGCGACTTCTTCGACTTCTCGATCTACGTCGACGCCCGCACCCGGAACATCCGGCAGTGGTACGTGGAACGCTTCCTGGAGCTGCGCCGCACCGCGTTCACCAAGCCGGACTCCTACTTCAAGCGGTACGCGTCGCTCTCCGACCAGGAGGCCACCGAGAAGGCGCTCTCGATCTGGGAGTCCATCAACGCGCCGAACCTGGAGCGGAACATCCTGCCCACGCGCGGACGGGCCACCCTCGTGCTCACCAAGGGGTCGGACCACGCGGTGCAGCGGGTCCGGCTGCGCAAGCTCTAGCCGAGCCGAGCCGTGCTGCGGCCCGCGCCGGACGCCGGGGCCTGCTCAGCGGGCCCCGGTCCCGGTCAGCGCTCGTTCGCGGACCGGTCGGCGTCGTCGACCCGGTGGACGTACTCGCGAACCATCTCGGTGGCGCCGGCCGGGACGGCGACCTTCTCGCCGTCGGCGTCCGTCACGTCCTCGTCGTCGAGGCTCCGGCGGGAGAACCAGCCCACCACCTTGTCCACGATGAAGCCCATCGCGACGCCCAGCACCACGCCGATGACGATCGCCAGCAGCGGCTCGTGCCCCAGCCACTGCGCCGCGACCAGGCCGATGCCCGCCGAGTACAGGGCCCACATGACGGCCGCGATGGCGGCGATGAACATGAACCGGCGCCGCGGGTAGCCGACGGCGCCCGCCGTCATGTTCACGGCCACGCGCCCGATCGGTACGTACCGCGCCGCGAGGATGAACGACGCGCCGCGCCGGGTCAGGGCACGCTCCGCCCAGTCCACCGCCCGGCGGCCGCGTGCGGAGCGCAGGAACGGCACCCGGTCGGTGCCGATCATCTTGCCGATCTGGTAGGCGATCTGGTCGCCGACCCAGGCCCCTGCCGCGGCGGCGATCAGGACCAGCCACATCCAGGGCGTGCCGGTGCTGTGCGCCGAGACCGTCAGGGTGATGACCACGGACTCGCTCGGCAGCGGCGGGAAGAAACCGTCGATGGTCGCGAACGCGAACATCGCCGGGTAGATCCACGGCGAGGCGGCCATCGCGAGGATCCACGCCTCGGTGGCGCTCAGGACTGCGGTGATGAGTTCGAGCACGGGACCTCGGGAGTCTCGGCCGGGCACCACCCGTCGACAGGCTCGGGGCGGCGCTCGGGGGAGCGGAGCGGGCACCTCATAGTGCCTACCTCCAGAGTACGCAAGAGGGCCCCCTGAATCGCATCAGGGGACCCCCTGGAAGAACCCCGCTTCCCAAGGTTTCACGGGCCGTTCACGCCTGGGCCGCGCCGAGGGTGAAGACCGGCGGGCGCCTGCGGCCTAGAGCGCGAGGCGCTCCCGCACCACGGCGGCGAGGTCCTCGGCCACCTTGTCCGCCTCGTCCTGGGCGGGCGCCTCGACCATGACGCGCACCAGCGGCTCGGTGCCGGACTGGCGCAGCAGCACCCGGCCGGTGTCGCCCAGCCGCGCGGTCGCGTCGGCCACGGCGGCCTGCACGCCCTCGTCCGTGCCGGCCCGCGACTTGTCCACGCCGCGGACGTTGACGAGCGTCTGCGGCAGGCGCTCGATCTCGCCCGCGAGGTCGGCCAGCCGCTTGCCCGACGCCTTGACCCGCGCGGCGAGGTGCAGCGCGGAGAGCACGCCGTCGCCGGTGGTCGCGTGGTCGGCCAGGATGATGTGCCCGGACTGCTCGCCGCCCAGGCCGTAGCCGTTGGCGCGCATCTCCTCCAGCACGTACCGGTCGCCGACGGCGGTCTGCACCGTGGTGATGCCGCGCTCGCGCATGGCGAGGATCAGGCCCAGGTTGCTCATCACCGTGACCACGAGGGTGTCGCCCGGCAGGCGCCCCTCCTGCTGGAGCGCGGTGGCGAGGATACCGAGGATCTGGTCGCCGTCCACGATCTTGCCGGTGTGGTCGACGGCGAGGCAGCGGTCCGCGTCGCCGTCGAACGCGACGCCGAAGTCGGCCTCGGACGCCACGACGACGGCCTGGAGCTGCTCCGGGTGCGTCGAGCCGCACTTCTCGTTGATGTTCCGGCCGTCGGGGCTGGCGTTCATCACGACGACGTCGGCCCCCGCGGCACGCAGCGCCTCCGGCCCGACCTCGCTCGCCGCGCCGTTGGCGCAGTCCAGCGCGATGCGCAGGCCCTCCAGCGGCCGGTGGTCGGGCGTGGTGCCGACGCTGTCGGTCAGGTGCCGCACGTAGCGCTCGGCGGCCGCCTGGCCGTCCGTGCGGATCCGCCCGACGCCGGCGCCCGTGGGCCGCTCCCAGTCGTCGCCGAGGGTCGCCTGGATGGCGTCCTCGACGGCGTCGTCGAGCTTGAGCCCGCCGCGCGCGAAGAACTTGATGCCGTTGTCCGGCATCGGGTTGTGCGAGGCGGAGACCATGACGCCGAGGTCGGCCTCCAGCTCCGTCACGAGGTAGGCCAGCGCGGGCGTGGGCAGCACGTTGAGCATCACCACGTCCACGCCCGCGGACGCGAGGCCCGCCGCGACCGCACCGGCGAGGAACTCGCCGGACGCCCGGGTGTCCCGTCCGACGACGGCCCGCGGACGCGGGCCCAGCAGCTCACCCTGCGCCGTCAGGACCCTGGCCGCCGCGGCGCCCAGCTCCAGCGCCAGCTCCGCGGTGATGTCCCTGTTCGCGAGGCCCCGAACTCCGTCGGTCCCGAACAACCTGCCCATGCAGCTCTCCTCAGCTCGTTCCGATCCCACCGTAGTGGGCGCCGGCCGGTGCGGGCTCCGCCGTCCGCCTGGCCCTACCAACTGCCTGCAAATGCAGGTGGCCCCGCAGAACAGTGTCGAAACTGTCCGGCGGGGCCACCCGGCCAAGCGCTCTGATCAGCGCTTCGAGTACTGCGGAGCCTTGCGGGCCTTCTTGAGACCGGCCTTCTTGCGCTCGACCTTGCGGTCGTCACGCGTGAGGAAGCCGGCCTTCTTGAGCTCGGCGCGGTTCGACTCCTCGTCGATGGCGTTCAGCGCACGGGCGATGCCCAGGCGCAGCGCACCGGCCTGGCCCGACGTGCCGCCACCCGTGATACGGGCGATGACGTCGAAGCGGCCCTCGACCTCGACCAGGTTCAGCGGCGAGTTGACCAGCTGCTGGTGCACCTTGTTCGGGAAGTAGTCCTCGAGGGTGCGGCCGTTGATCTTCCAGGTGCCGGTGCCGGGGACGAGGCGCACGCGCGCCACGGCCTCCTTGCGGCGCCCGAGGGCCTGGCCCGGGGCGGTGATGGACGAACCGCGCGTTGCCGGCGCAGCAGTCTCGGTGGTGTAGTTGCTGGGCGCCTCGGCGCCCTGCTCGAATTCGACGGTGGTCTCGGCCACGGTGATGTCCTCGCGTCCTTCGCGTTACGATCGGCAGCGGCCTCAGGCCTGCTGCGAAACCTGGGTGATCTCGAACGGCTTGGCCTGCTGCGCCGTGTGCGGGTGCTCAGAGCCTGCGTAGACCTTCAGGTGGGTCATCTGCGTCCGACCGAGCGAGGTCTTGGGGATCATGCCGCGCACGGCCTTCTCGACGGCGCGCTCCGGCTTGGTGTCCAGGAGCTCGCCGTACGGGGTGGCCGTGAGACCGCCCGGGTAACCCGAGTGGCGGTAAGCCAGCTTGGTCTCGCGCTTGTTGCCGCTCAGCGCGACCTTGTCGGCGTTGATGATGATGACGAAGTCACCACCGTCGACGTGCGGAGCGAAGGTCGGCTTGTGCTTCCCGCGCAGCAGTCTGGCGACCTGGCTTGCCAGGCGGCCCAGGACGACGTCGGTCGCGTCGATGACGTACCAGTCGCGCTGGACGTCGCCGGGCTTGGGGGTGTACGTACGCACGGTTCGTAACCTTTTCGTTTGCGGTGTCGTCGGGCGAGAAGCGGCGCCCGAAGAGTCAGGTCGTTGTGCGCGGGGGTCAGTTCGACGTCCGGGCCGTTCGTCCGCACTCGAGTGGGCTCGGTGCTGACGCAGGACGTCGTGACAAAGCACAACGACTCATTAGGGTACCTGCCAGTTTCCCCAGGGGTCAAAGCGTAGGCGCCCCCTGGAGCCGTTCCCGTGCATGAGGTTCGCCACGTCCGCACTCTGGCGTCTGGACCGAACTGGTGTCACGGTAGGTACATGACCGAGGAAACACCCGCCACCATGCCTGGACCTGACGGTATCGCCGAGGGCGACACCGACCAGCTCCCGACCGAGGACACCCTGTACAGCCGGGGTCCGAAGGACTTCCTCGACGAGGGGTACTCCCCGCCCGACCGCCCGCGCTCGAACCACTGGGGCGAGACCTCGTGGGAGGAGCGCCAGGGCGAGTCGATGGACCAGCGGCTCAGCGAGGAGGAGCCCGACGTCTGGCAGGGCGACCCGCTCGACCGCGCCGACACGTCGCGCGCGGGCCGGCTCGTCTCCGACCCCGACGCCGACCCCGGCAGCTACGCGGCGGAGGACGGCAGTCGCCAGAACGACCTGTACGGCACCGACGCGGGCATCGACGGCGCGGGGGCGAGCGCCGAGGAGGCCGCGGTCCACTGGGTCGAGGAGCCGTAGGTCAGGGTCCCACCACCTGCTCGTCCCAGACGTCCTCGTCCATCCGCTTGGTCCGGACGGCGTCCGCGCGGGCCGCGAGCTCGGCGTCCGGCGGGAACGTGATCTCCTCCAGGCACAGCCCCTCGGGCGGCACCACGAAGACGCCGGCGTCCCGCCGCCTGCTCGCCAGCAGGTCCGCGGGCCAGCTCCCGGGCCGGCGCCCCTCCCCCACCGCGATGGACGCACCGACCAGGGCGCGGACCATGTTGTGGCAGAACGCGTCGGCGACGACGTGCGCGACCGCGAGCCCGGCGTCGGGCCCGTCCGTGGGCCGCTCCCAGGCGATGCGCTGCAGCTCACGGATGGTCGTGGCGCCGGGCCGTGGCTTGCAGTACGAGGCGAAGTCCCGCACCCCGGTCAGCGGGCGCACGGCGGCGTCCATCGCCTCGACGTCCAGCGGCTTGCGGGACCACAGGACGTGCCGGCGGCGCAGCGGGTCGCGCAGCGCGACGTCGTCGGCGATCCGGTAGGTGTAGCGGCGGCGCAGCGCGGAGAAGCGGGCGTCGAAGCCCGCGGGCGCGGGCGTGGCCCGGCGCACGACGACGTCGCCGGGGAGCACGCCGCCGAACCGCGAGACCAGGGCCTGGCCCGGGGTGCGGCCGGTGCGCGCCGACCTGCCGGGCAGTGCCGCAAAGGCGTCGGCCGCGATGTCGACGTGCGCCACCTGGCCGCGCGCGTGGACGCCGGAGTCGGTGCGGCCGGCGACGGTGAACCGGGGCGTCGGCCTGCCGAGCTGCTCGCTGCGCAGGACCCGGGCGAGCCCGTCCTCCAGGGCGCCCTCGACGGTGCGCAGGCCCGGCTGGCGCGCCCAGCCCGCGAAGTCTGTGCCGTCGTAGGCGAGGTCGAGGCGGACCCGGATGAAGTCGTTCACGACAGCCATCTTCCCCGATACCCGCCCCGGGGTTCGTACAGTGACGTCATGGCAGACACCCTCACGCTGGCGGTCGACTGTGGCGGCGGCGGCATCAAGGCGGCCGTCCTGGACACCTCCGGCACCGCGCACGCGACGCCCGTCCGGGTGCCGACGCCGTACCCGCTCCCGCCCGAGCTGCTCGTCGACACGATCGCGAAGATCGCCACGGACCTCCCGGCCGCGGCGCGGGTCACGGTCGGCATGCCGGGCATGATCCGCAGCGGCGTGGTCGTGCACACGCCGCACTACATCACCAGGTCGGGGCCACGCTCGCGGGTGGTCCCCGCGCTCCAGGACGCGTGGAGCAGCTTCGACATGCAGGCGGCGGTCGCCGCGCGGCTCGGCCTGCCCGCCCTCGTCCTGAACGACGCCGAGGTGCACGGCGCCGGGGTGGTCGCGGCGTCGGGCCTGGAGCTCGTGATCACGCTCGGTACGGGTCTCGGGACGGCGATGTTCCACGGCGGCCGCATCGCGCCGCACCTGGAGTGGTCGCACGCACCCGTGCGCCGGAGCCTCACGTACGACCAGTACATCGGCGAGCCCGAGCGGCGCCGGCTCGGGGACGGGCTGTGGTCGCGCCGCGTGGTCACCGTCGTCGACGGGCTGCGGCCGGTCTTCCACTGGGACCGGCTCTACATCGGCGGCGGCAACGCGCGGTGCATCACGCCGTCGGCGCTGGCCCGCCTGGGCGACGACGTCGTCATCGTGCCCAACTCGGCAGCCCTGGTGGGCGGCGCCCGGGCCTGGGACCTGCCCCCATCCTGACCCCTTCGCGCCCCGTGTCAGACGTACAGGTCCCCCGAGGGACCTGTACGTCTGACACGTCGTACGACGACGCCGGGCCGCACCTTCCGTACGGAGGGTGCGGCCCGGCGTCGTGCGGGGAGAAAGAGGCTCAGGCCTCCTTCTTCTCCTTGGTCTCCTCGGCGGGAGCGTCCTCGACGGGGGCGTCCTTGACGTCCTCGGCGGGGGTCTCCTCGACCGGAGCGTCCTCGACGGGCGCGTCCTCGACCGGGGCAGCCTTCTCGGCGGCCTTGGTGGCCTCCTTGACGACGGCCTGCTTGGGGCTCACGGGCTCGGTGATGAGCTCGATGACCGCCATCGGCGCGTTGTCGCCCTTGCGGGTGCCGATCTTGGTGATGCGCGTGTAGCCACCGTTGCGCTCGGCCATGGCCGGGGCGATCTCGGTGAACAGCGTGTGGACCACGCCCTTGTCGCGCACGACGGTGAGCACGCGGCGACGGGCGGACAGGTCGCCCTTCTTCGCGAACGTGATCAGACGCTCGGCCAGGGGACGCAGGCGCTTGGCCTTGGTCTCCGTGGTCGTGATGCGGCCGTGCTCGAAGAGCGAGGTCGACAGGTTCGCGAGGATCAGACGCTCGTGAGCCGGGCTACCGCCGAGCCGTGCGCCCTTGGTGGGGGTAGGCATTGCTTGTCTCCTTGAATGTGGTTCCGCGCTCCCGGCCTAGGCCGGGAGCGGGACGTCAGTACGACTGCTCGCCGCTGCTGTAGGCCGCGGAGTCGCCACCCTCGAAGTACGAGGCGCCGGCCGGATCGAAGTCCAGCGGCGAGTCCTTGAGGCTGAGGCCGAGCTCGGCCAGCTTCTCCTTGACCTCGGTGATCGACTTCGCACCGAAGTTGCGGATGTCGAGCAGGTCCGCCTCGCTGCGGGCCACGAGCTCGCCCACCTGGTGGATGCCCTCGCGCTTGAGGCAGTTGTACGAACGGATGGTGAGGTTGAGCTCCTCGATCGGCAGCGCCAGGTCCGCGGCCAGCGCGGTGTCCGTCGGCGACGGGCCGATCTCGATGCCCTCGGCCTCGACGTTCAGCTCACGTGCCAGGCCGAACAGCTCGACCAGGGTCTTGCCAGCCGAAGCGAGCGCGTCGCGAGGCGTGATCGCCTGCTTGGTCTCGACGTCGACGATGAGCTTGTCGAAGTCGGTGCGCTGCTCGACTCGGGTGGCCTCGACCTTGTACGTGACCTTGAGGACCGGCGAGTAGATCGAGTCGACCGGGATGCGCCCGATCTCCGCGTCGAACTGCTTGTTCTGCGCGGCGGACACGTACCCACGGCCCCGCTCGACGGTCAGCTCGATCTCGAGCTTGCCCTTGTCGTTCAGGGTGGCGATGTGCAGGTCGGGGTTGTGCACCTCGACGCCCGCCGGCGGAACGATGTCCGCGGCGGTCACGGTGCCGGCGCCCTGCTTGCGCAGGTACATCACGACGGGCTCGTCGTTCTCCGAGGAGACGACGAGGTTCTTGATGTTGAGGATGATCTCGGTGACGTCCTCCTTCACGCCCGACACGGTGCTGAACTCGTGCAGCACGTTGTCGATACGGATGGACGTGACAGCCGCGCCCGGGATGGACGACAGCAGGGTGCGACGCATCGAGTTGCCGAGCGTGTAGCCGAAGCCAGGCTCGAGCGGCTCGATGGAGAAGCGGGAACGGCTCTCCGAGATGACCTCTTCGGTCAGCGTGGGGCGCTGTGCGATAAGCACTGTGGGTGTCCTTTCGGTGTGCGTCCGCTATATGACGCATCACGGTCTCTGCGATCTCTCGCAGCCCGGACGGATCTCTGTCACCGACCGGGCGGGGTGCTCACCGCGAACGGTGAGCGGATGTCGCGGTCCGGTCGCGGCCGGGGCCTGGGGCCCGCAGCCGCGACCGGCTACGACGAGTCGTCAGACGCGACGACGCTTCGGGGGGCGGCAGCCGTTGTGCGCCTGGGGCGTCACGTCCTGGATCGAGCCGACCTCGAGGCCGGTCGCCTGGAGCGAGCGGATGGCGGTCTCGCGACCGGAACCCGGGCCCTTCACGAAGACGTCGACCTTCTTGACGCCGTGCTCCTGCGCGCGGCGGGCAGCCGACTCGGCGGCCATCTGCGCGGCGTACGGGGTGGACTTGCGGGAGCCCTTGAAGCCGACGTGGCCGGCAGAGGCCCACGACACCACGGCACCGGACGGGTCGGTGATCGAGATGATCGTGTTGTTGAAGGTGGACTTGATGTGCGCCTGGCCGAGCGGGACGTTCTTCTTGTCCTTGCGGCGCGGCTTGCGGCCGGCGGCGGCGCGAGTCTTGGGAGGCATCTGTTCTGTAATCTCCTGGTCTGATCGGACCGGGGCGGTCTCAGCTCGGTGAGCCGACCGCTCCACGGACTGCTATCAGCGGGCCTTCTTCTTGCCCGCGACGGTGCGCTTGGGACCCTTGCGGGTGCGCGCGTTGGTCTTGGTGCGCTGACCACGCACCGGCAGGCCGCGACGGTGGCGCAGGCCCTGGTAGGTGCCGATCTCGACCTTGCGGCGGATGTCGGCCGCGACCTCACGGCGGAGGTCACCCTCGAGCTTGAAGCTGCCCTCGAGGTAGTCGCGGAGCGCAACGAGCTCGGCGTCGCCGAGGTCCTTCACGCGGACGTCCGGGCTGATGCCCGTGGCGGCCAGGGTCTCCTTCGCGCGGGTACGACCCACACCGAAGATGTACGTGAGCGCAACCTCAAGCCGCTTGTCGCGGGGGAGGTCGACGCCGATAAGACGTGCCATGTGCCTTCCGGCTCCTGTACTGCTCGTCGGAGGTCTGCCGCACCGCCATCCCGCGATTCTTCGCGGGCCCCGGCCTCCGGACCGAGGGTTCCCCTGCCCTGCGCGGTTGCCCGCGGGACTGGTTCGAGGTGGTGCGCTGGTGGTGGCCTCAGCCACCGACCCGGGCGGATGCCCGGGGCGTGATCAGCCCTGGCGCTGCTTGTGGCGCAGGTTGTCGCAGATCACCATGACGCGACCGTGCCGGCGGATCACCTTGCACTTGTCGCAGATCTTCTTGACGCTCGGCTTGACCTTCATCGGGTTTTCCTCCGCCACGAACGTCCGGTCTCCCGGTGCGCGCGCAGCAGTGTCGTGGGTGGTCGATCGTACGGCGACATCACCTTCGGCCAGGCCGCGGATGACGTAGCCCCGGATCGGGGACTGACTACTTGTAGCGGTAGACGATCCGGCCGCGGGACAGGTCGTACGGGCTGAGCTCCACCACCACGCGGTCCTCGGGAAGGATCCGGATGTAGTGCTGACGCATCTTTCCTGAGATGTGCGCGAGGACCTTGTGACCGTTCGACAGCTCGACGCGGAACATCGCGTTCGGCAGAGCCTCGATCACACTGCCCTCGATCTCGATGACACCGTCCTTCTTTGCCATATCCTCCGCTAACTCTCGTCGTGACTGCTTCCACGCCCACGGCAGCGCAGGGAACCCTGCGAAGCCGACAGTCGGGTGTGGATGTCGCGTGTGTCCGTGTGCCGCCTACCTCGTGTGCCTCGGCCTGCGCCCCGCTCGCGCGGGGACCGGCAGGCGCCGTCGGCACCCTTTCAAGATCTGGAGGCGTTGAACGGACTACACCCAGCGATCTATCTTACGTCAGTTCGTAAACCATTCAAAGCGAAGACGGCCGACGCCGCACGTCCGGCGCGTGAGCCTCGCCACGCGAGGTCCGCTCAGAGGTCGTACTCGACCCCGGGCGGGCCGATCATCGTGTGCGGCAGGCTGCCCACGAAGAAGAACAGCATCGGCAGCCAGCCGAGCACGAGGCCCAGGCCGAGCGCCACCAGCACCGGGCTCCGGCGGGTGGTCCAGAGCCACACCCCGGCCAGCCAGAGGACGACGCCGAGCAGCAGGACCGACTCCCACACCAGGAGCGAGGTGCCGAACCCGAGCACGATCCCGACCCACAGGAAGGGGCTCGGCGCGAGCCGGCGGGCCCACGTGGCGAGCCAGCGCCCGGACCGCCTGGCACCTCGGCCGGCCGCGGGGAGCACCCGTGTGTACCAGGGCCGGCGTGGCCGCCCCGGACCGGAGTGCGCCGGCACGTCGCGCCCTGGACCGCCGGGCGCCGGTACGGCAGGGCGGAGGGGCAGGATGTGCGCGTCGTCGGTCACAGGCCGATCGTAGCCAACTGACTCGCGCTTAAATAGACCCCGGGGTGAAGTTTCTCAGCCCAGCGCGACGGGTCGGACGTCGAAGTCGGCGAGCCGCTCCGCTCCCCCGTCGACCGCCGTCAGGACGACGATGCCGTCCTCGGTGATCGCGGTCGAGTGCTCCCAGTGCGCCGCGCGCGAGCCGTCGGTGGTGACCACCGTCCAGTCGTCCGCGAGCACCTTGGTCTCGCCAGCGCCGCGGGTGATCATCGGCTCGATGGCCAGGCACATGCCGCCCCGAAGGCGCGGGCCCGATCCCGAGGTGCGGTAGTTGTGCACGTCCGGGGGCTGGTGCATGGCGCTGCCGATGCCGTGCCCCACGTACTCCTCGACGATGCCGTACTCGGTGCCGGTGAGCTCACCGGCCAGCTCGACCGCCGTCTCGACGGCCTCGCCCACGGCGTTGAGCCGCTTGGCCGAGGCCAGGGTCGCGATCCCGGCCCACATGGCCGTCTCGGTGGCCCGGACGAGCGCGATGTCGGCGAGGTCCGTGCCCGAGGCGAGCAGGTCGTCGTCGGGCGCCCGGTGGTCCAGGGGACCTTCCGTGCCCAGCACGAACGAGATCGCGGAGTCACCGTGCCAGCCCTCGACGATCGCGCCGCAGTCGACGGAGACGAGGTCACCCGCGGCGAGCACCCGGCTGCCCGGGATGCCGTGGATGACCTCGTCGTTGACCGACGTGCAGATGACCGCCGGGAAGCCCTGGTAGCCCAGGAACGACGGCGTGGCCCCGGCCGCCTGGATGGTCGCGGCGGCGACCTTGTCCAGGTCGGCGGTGGTCAGGCCGGGCCGGGCCGCGGCGCGGACCGCTGCGAGCGTCTCGGCGACCACCAGACCGGCGCGCCGCATGAGGCGCACCTGGTCCGGCGTCTTGTACTCGACGCGCTCCCGGCCGAAGACCACCGCTCAGCCCAGCTGGGTCGCGAGCGAGGCGACGATACGGTCGGTGACCTCGGAGATCTCGCCGACACCGTCGACCTGGGCCAGCAGCCCACGCTCCGCGTAAGCGGCGGTGAGGGGAGCCGTCTCCTTGTCGTAGATGTCGAGCCGGCGGGCGATCCCCTCGGGGGTGTCGTCCTCCCGGCCCTCGTCCTGCGCACGCTTGGTCAGGCGCTCCATGAGGACCTCACGGTCCGCCGTCAGCTCGATGACGCCGTCGAGCTCCCAGCCGAAGCCGGCGAGCGCGGTGTCCAGCTCGGCGACCTGGGCCGCGTTGCGCGGGTAGCCGTCGAGCAGGAAGCCGGCCTTGACGTCCTCGTCGCCGAGGCGGTCGCGAACCATCGCGTTGGTGATCTCGTCCGGGACGAGCTCGCCCTTGTCGATGTACTCCTTCGCCGTCGTGCCGAGCTCCGTGCTGCCCTTGATGTTGGCCCGGAAGATGTCACCGGTGGAGATCGCCACGATTCCGAACACCTCGGCGAGGCGCGCGGCCTGCGTGCCCTTGCCGACGCCCTGCGGGCCCATGATGACCAGGCGCGTGACCTGGCCCTCCTTGTCCGGACGAGCGTGGAGCTCGCGGCGAGAGGTGGTGGTGGGGGTCTGGCTCAACGGAGGAATCCTTCGTAGTGGCGCTGTTGCAGCTGGGAGTCGATCTGCTTGACCGTCTCCAGCCCGACGCCGACCACGATGAGGATCGAGCTACCGCCGAAGGGCAGGTTGGTGCTGACGCCAAGGAAGACGAGCACCAGCGTCGGGATCAGCGCGATCAGCGCGAGGTACAGGGAACCGGCGGAGGTGATCCGGGTGATCACGAAGTCGAGGTACTCCGCGGTGGGGCGGCCGGCCCGGATGCCCGGGATGAAGCCGCCGTACTTCTTCATGTTGTCCGCGACCTCGTCCGGGTTGAACGTGATCGACGTGTAGAAGAAGCAGAAGAAGATGATCATCAGCGTGTAGACCGCGATGTAGAGCGGCGACGACTGCTGGACCAGGTTGTTGGAGATCCAGATGACCCACTCGGAGCTCTGGTCCCCGAACTGGGCGAGGAGGCCCGGGATGGCGAGGATCGACGCCGCGAAGATCACGGGGATCACGCCGGACATGTTGATCTTGATCGGGATGTACGTGCTGGTCCCGCCGTACATGCGGCGGCCGACCATGCGCTTCGCGTACTGCACCGGGATGCGGCGCTGCGACTGCTCGACGAACACCACGAGACCGATCACCAGGATGATGACCAGGATCATGATCGTGAAGTTCAGGACGCCGTTGGCGCCACCGGCGATCGACCACAGGGAGGTCGGGAAGCTCGCGGCGATCGACGTGAAGATCAGGAGCGACATGCCGTTGCCGACGCCGCGCTCGGTGATGAGCTCGCCGAGCCACATGACCAGGCCGGTACCGGCGGTCATGGTGATGACCATGAAGATCGAGGTCAGGATGCTGTCGTCGGCGATCACGTCGAGGCCACAGCCCTGGAACAGCACACCCTGGCGCGCCGTCGTGATGACGGTCGTCGACTGGAGGATCGCGAGGGCGATCGTCAGGTAGCGGGTGTACTGGGTCAGCTTGGTCTGGCCCGACTGGCCCTCCTTGTGCAGCGCCTCGAAGCGCGGGATGACCACGCGAAGCAGCTGCACGATGATGCTCGCCGTGATGTACGGCATGATCCCGAGGGCGAAGATCGACAGCTGCAGCAGCGCGCCGCCGCTGAAGACGTTGATGAGGCCGAGCAGCGAGTTGTCGCCCGCCTGGGCAATACATTGCTGCACGTTCGCATAGTCCACACCGGGAGTCGGGATGAACGACCCGAGCCGGAAGATCGCCATGATCGCGATCGTGAACAGCAGCTTGCGCCGCAGGTCTGGCGTCCGGAAAGCCCGGCCGAAAGCGCTGAGCACCCTATCCTCCTGGCCCGCCGTTGCGGGATCTAGTGTCGCCGGCAGGCGCCGGCGAGGTGTGTCGAACGTGGGCCAGACCACAACGGTGCAGCCAGACCGTGTCGGATTCTACGTTGCTTACGGGGTCCGGTGGACCACGTTCGCTCCGGGAAATACTCAAGAGAGCACACAGGGCCGGCCGCGCTCACGCGCCGCCGGCCCTGTCAGCTGTCTCAGGCCTCCGAGACCGAACCGCCGGCCGCCAGGATCTTGTCCTTGGCGGACGTCGAGACGCGGTCGACCGCGATCTCGAGCTTGACGGTGATGTCACCGTTGCCGAGCACCTTCACGGGCTGGCCCTTGCGGACCGCGCCCTTCGCGACCAGGTCCTCGACGGTGACGGAGCCACCCTCGGGGAACAGCGCGGAAAGCTTGTCCAGGTTCACGACCTGGTACTCGACCCGGAACGGGTTCTTGAACCCGCGCAGCTTCGGAAGGCGCATGTGCAGGGGAACCTGCCCACCCTCGAAGCCGTGGGGCACCTGGTAACGAGCCTTCGTACCCTTGGTACCACGGCCTGCCGTCTTACCCTTCGAGCCCTCACCGCGACCCACACGGGTCTTCGCGGTCTTGGCGCCGGGGGCGGGACGGAGGTGGTGGACCTTCAGCGGCTTGTTCTCCGCCATGATCACTCGACCTCCTCGACGGCGACGAGGTGCGCCACCGTCTTGACCATGCCACGGATCTCCGCGCGGTCCTCCTTCACGGCGGTGTCGCCGATCCGCTTGAGGCCGAGCGTCCGCAGCGTGTCACGCTGGTTCTGCTTGCCGCCGATGGCGGACTTGGTCTGAGTCACCTTGAGACGAGCCATCACGCACCCGCCTTCGCAGTCGACTCGGCACGGCCTGCAGCCTGCGCGCGGAGCAGCGCGGCCGGGGCCACGTCCTCCAGCGGGAGGCCACGACGAGCGGCAACAGCAGCCGGCTCCTCGAGACCCCGGAGGGCCGCGACCGTGGCGTGCACGATGTTGATCGCGTTCGACGAACCGAGCGACTTGCTCAGCACGTCGTGGATGCCGGCGCACTCCAGCACGGCGCGCACCGGACCACCGGCGATCACACCGGTACCCGGCGACGCCGGACGCAGGAACACGACACCGGCGGCGGCCTCACCCTGGATGGGGTGCGGGATGGTGCCCTGGATGCGAGGGACGCGGAAGAAGTTCTTCTTCGCCTCCTCGACACCCTTGGCGATCGCCGCGGGCACCTCCTTGGCCTTGCCGTAGCCGACACCGACGGTGCCGTCACCGTCGCCCACCACGACGAGCGCGGTGAAGCTGAAGCGGCGGCCGCCCTTGACGACCTTGGCGACGCGGTTGATGGAGACGACCTTCTCGACGAAGGCGCTCTTCTCCTCGCGCCCTCCGCGACGGTCGTCCCGACGCCCGCCACCACGGCGGCCGTCGTTTCGGTCCTTGTTCTCGGTGGCGGCACCCTGGGGGGCGCCGCTGCGCTGCCCTGCAGCCATCAGAGAGTCCTCTTCTTCCGTGCGTTGGTCATCACAGGGCCAGACCGCCCTCGCGGGCGCCGTCAGCCACTGCAGCGACGCGACCGTGGTACTTGTTGCCGCCGCGGTCGAACACGACGGTGTCGACGCCGACAGCCTTGGCACGCTCGGCGACGAGCTCGCCGACCTTGCGGGCCTTGGCCGTCTTGTCGCCGTCGAACGCACGCAGGTCGGCCTCGAGGGTCGACGCCGAGGCGACGGTCTTGCCCAGGCCGTCGTCCACGATCTGCGCGACCATGTGGCGCGCGGAACGGGTGACGACCAGACGGGGACGAACGGCGGTGCCGGTGATCTTCTTACGCAGGCGCAGGTGACGGCGCTGGCGAGCGACGGACTTGCCCTTGCCCAGGATCTTGATAGCCATCGTCACTTACCAGCCTTTCCGACCTTGCGGCGGACGTTCTCGCCGGCGTAGCGCACGCCCTTGCCCTTGTAGGGCTCGGGCTTGCGGATCTTGCGAATGTTCGCTGCGACCTCGCCGACCTGCTGCTTGTCGATGCCCGAGACCGAGAACTTGGTGGGGCTCTCGACAGCGAACGTGACACCCGCGGGGGGTTCGATGACAACGGGGTGGCTGAAGCCGAGCGCGAACTCGAGGCTCGAACCCTTCGCCACGACACGGTAACCAGTACCGACGATCTCGAGCTTCTTCTCGTAGCCCTCGGTCACGCCCGTGATCATGTTGGCGATCAGCGTGCGGGTGAGGCCGTGCAGCGCACGGGAGTTCCGCTCGTCGTCCGGACGGGACACCACGAGCTGGGCGTCCTCCTGGGCGACATTGATGGGTGCGGGCACGTTGTGCTCGAGAGAACCCTTGGGGCCCTTCACGGTCACGAGCGCGCCGCTGACAGTGATGTCCACGCCGGCTGGGACCGGAACGGGAAGCTTGCCGATTCGAGACATTGGCGTTTTCTCCTTTCCGGATTACCAGACGTAGGCGAGGACTTCGCCGCCGACGCCCTTGGCCTGTGCCTGACGGTCGGTCAGCAGGCCGGAGG
This sequence comes from Promicromonospora sukumoe, assembly GCF_014137995.1. Taxonomy (NCBI): domain Bacteria; kingdom Bacillati; phylum Actinomycetota; class Actinomycetes; order Micrococcales; family Promicromonosporaceae; genus Promicromonospora; species Promicromonospora sukumoe. Next base: position 687,995 of record NZ_JACGWV010000003.1, on the reverse strand, counting down.
ACGTGGACAGGATCGCCACGCCCAGGCCGCCGAGGACCTTGGGCAGTTCGGTGGACTTGCGGTACACGCGCAGACCGGGCTTCGAGATCCGGCGCACGCCGGCAAGGGCGCGCTCCCGGTTCTGCCCGTACTTCAGCTCGATCGTGAGGGACTTGCCCACCTGGGCGTCCTCCACGGACCAGCCGACGATGTAGCCCTCGGCCTGCAGGATCTCAGCGATGTGCGTCTTCAGCTTCGACGACGGCATGGAAACCGTGTCGTGGTGCGCCGAGTTCGCGTTACGCAGACGGGTCAGCATGTCTGCGATCGGGTCGGTCATAGTCATCGGGCTCTTGCCCTTCCTCGCCGGGGTATCCGAACGACCTTGTTTGGCCGGACAGACCTACGGCGTAGTTGTGTTACCAGCTGCTCTTGGTGACGCCGGGAAGCTCGCCGCGGTGGGCCATCTCCCGCACGCAGATGCGGCACAGGCCGAACTTGCGGTAGACGGAGTGCGGACGACCGCACTTCTGGCACCGGGTGTAGGCGCGAACCGCGAACTTCGGCTTGCCGGCCGCCTTGTTGATCAGGGCCTTCTTCGCCATGTCAGTTCTCCTTGAAGGGGAAGCCGAGACGGCGCAGCAGGGAGCGGCCCTCGTCGTCGGTCGTCGCCGTCGTCACGACCGTGATGTCCATACCGCGGACGCGGTCGATCTTGTCCTGGTCGATCTCGTGGAACATCGACTGCTCCGTGAGACCGAAGGTGTAGTTGCCGTGCCCGTCGAACTGCTTGGGCGACAGGCCGCGGAAGTCGCGGATACGCGGCAGAGCGGTGGACAGCAGGCGGTCGAGGAACTCCCACATGCGGTCGCCGCGGAGCGTGACGTGCGCACCGATCGGCATGCCCTCGCGCAGCTTGAACTGAGCGATGGACTTGCGAGCCTTGGTGACCTGCGGCTTCTGACCGGTGATCGCCGAGAGGTCGCGGATCGCGCCCTCGATGAGCTTCGAGTCCTTGGCCGCGTCGCCGACACCCATGTTCACGACGATCTTCGTGAGACCGCCGGCCTGGTGCAGGTTCTTGTGGCCGAACTCCTCGATCAGCGCCGAGAGGATCTCCTCGCGGTACTTCTGCTTGAGGCGCGGCAGGGCCGGAGCCTCGATGGTCGTCTCGGTCATCAGATGTCCTTCCCGGAGCGCTTCGCGACGCGGATCCGGACGGTCTTGTTCCGACCGTCCCGCTCCACCTGCTCGAGGCGGTACCCGACGCGGGTGCCCTTCTTGGTCTCCGGGTCGACGATCATCACGTTGCTCACGTGGATCGGCGCCTCGACCGTCTCGATGCCACCGGTGCGGGTGCCGCGCTGCGACTGGCCCACCTTGGTGTGCTTCGTGACGCGCTGAACACCCTCGACCACGAGGCGGTCGGAGTCCTTGAGGACCTCGAGCACACGGCCGGTCTTGCCCTTGTCGCGACCCGAGATCACGATGACCTGGTCGCCCTTCTTGATCTTCGCCATGGTCAGAGCACCTCCGGAGCCAGCGAGATGATCTTCATGAACCGCTTGTCACGCAGCTCACGGCCGACCGGGCCGAAGATGCGGGTGCCGCGAGGCTCACCGTCGTTCTTCAGGATGACGGCGGCGTTCTCGTCGAACTTGATGTAGGAACCGTCGGGACGACGGCGCTCCTTGGCGGTCCGGACGACGACGGCCTTGATGACGTCGCCCTTCTTCACGTTGCCGCCCGGGATCGCATCCTTGACGGTGGCGACGATGGTGTCGCCGATTCCGGCGTAGCGACGGCCGGAGCCACCGAGAACGCGGATGCAGAGAATCTCCTTGGCACCCGTGTTGTCGGCGACCCGAAGTCGCGACTCCTGCTGGATCATTTGAGTGAACTCCTGTCGTCGAACTGGTTCTCGCGCGGACTGCTTCCGGCGAGCCTGGCCGAACGGATAGTTGCTGTGCTGGGGGCGCCACGCGTACGTGTGTCACGCACCGCCCCCAGCGGGAAGAGAAGTCTTACTTGGCCTTCTCGAGGATCTCCACGAGCCGGAACCGCTTGGTGGCGGACAGCGGGCGGGTCTCCATGATCAGAACGAGGTCGCCGATGCCGGCGTCGTTCTGCTCGTCGTGCACCTTGACCTTGGTGGTGCGACGGATGACCTTGGCGTAGAGCGGGTGCTTCACCCGGTCCTCGACCTCGATCACGATGGTCTTGTCCATCTTGTCGCTCACCACGTAGCCGCGGCGCACCTTACGCGTCGCGCGCTGGGCCTCGGGGGCCTCAGCGGCAGTCGTGTTGTCGCTCATTGCCTCACTCACTCACGCTCGGAGCCGTACGGATGCCGAGCTCGCGCTCGCGCAGGATCGTGTAGATCCGGGCGATGTCGCGACGCACGGCCTTGAGACGACCGTGGCTCTCGAGCTGGCCGGTCGCCGACTGGAAGCGGAGGTTGAACAGCTCCTCCTTGGCTTCCTTCAGCTTGGCAACGAGAGTCTCGTCGTCCATGCCGTCCAGATCGATCGGGGCGAGCCCCTGGGTACCGATAGCCATCAGACACCACCCTCGCGCACCACGAAACGGCACTTCATCGGGAGCTTGTGCATCGCGCGGCGCATGGCCTCGCGTGCAAGGGACTCGTCCACACCGGCCAGCTCGAAAACGATGCGGCCCGGCTTGACGTTGGCGACCCACCACTCCGGCGAACCCTTACCGGAACCCATGCGGGTCTCGGCAGGCTTCTTCGTCAGCGGACGGTCGGGGTAGATGTTGATCCACACCTTGCCGCCACGCTTGATGTGGCGGGTCATCGCGATACGCGCCGCCTCGATCTGGCGGTTGGTGACGTACGCCGGCTCCAGAGCCTGGATGCCGAAGTCGCCGAACGCGATCTGGGTGCCACCCTTGGCCGCGCCGGAGCGCGACGGGTGGTGCTGCTTGCGGTGCTTGACCCTGCGCGGGATCAGCATGGTCAGGCCTCCGTTCCGGTCTCTGCGGCCGGAGCTGCGGGCGCCTCGGCCGCGGGAGCGGACTCTGCGCTGCGCTCGGCCGGACGCTCGTTGCGACGGCCACCGCCACGACGGTCTCCGCCGCGCTCGCCACGCTCGGGGCGGTCGCCCCGGCCACGACCCTGACGGGGTGCGGCTGCAGCCTGCTGAGCGGCGAACTCCTTCTCGGTGGTCTCGCCCTTGTAGATCCACACCTTCACGCCGATACGGCCGAAGGTGGTGCGGGCCTCGTAGAAGCCGTAGTCGATGTACGCACGGAGCGTGTGCAGGGGCACGCGGCCCTCGCGGTAGAACTCCGAACGGCTCATCTCGGCGCCACCGAGGCGGCCGGCGACCTGGACGCGGATGCCCTTCGCACCGGCGCGCTGGGCTGACTGCATGCCCTTGCGCATGGCGCGACGGAACGAGACACGGCTGGCGAGCTGCTCGGCAATGCCCTGAGCAACGAGCTGCGCGTCGATCTCCGCGTTCTTGACCTCGAGGATGTTGAGCTGGACCTGCTTGCCCGTGAGCTTCTCGAGCTCACCGCGGATGCGGTCTGCCTCAGCACCCCGACGGCCGATGACGATGCCCGGACGCGCCGTGTGGATGTCCACGCGGACGCGGTCGCGGGTGCGCTCGATCTCGACCTTGGAGATGCCGGCACGCTCGAGGCCGGTGCCCATGAGCTTGCGGATCTGAACGTCCTCACGGACGTAGTCGCGGTACCGCTGACCAGGCTTGGTGCTGTCGGCGAACCAACGCGACCGGTGGTCGGTGGTGATACCGAGGCGGTACCCGTGCGGGTGAACCTTCTGTCCCACTATCGGGCCCCTTCCTTGTCGGCGAGCACCACGGTGATGTGGCTGGTGCGCTTGAGAATGCGCGTTGCACGTCCCTGAGCCCGCGGGCGGAACCGCTTGAGCGTCGGCCCCTCGTCGACGAGCGCGACGGAGACGAACAGGTCGCCCTCGTCGAAGCGCTCGCTGGCGCGGTCGGCCTTCACCCGAGCGTTGGCGATCGCGCTCTCCACAACCTTGCGGATCGGCTCGCTGGCGGCCTGCGGTGCGAACTTCAGCACCGCGACGGCCTCAGAGGCCTGCTTGCCACGGATGAGGTCCACGACGCGCCGGGCCTTCTGGGGCGTGACACGGACGAACCGCGCCTGCGCCTTGGCTTCCATTGCTGTCCTGCTTCCTTTTCTCAGACAGTCCAGATCATCACTGCTGTGGGTAGGGAGATCCCTACGCCTCAGCGGCGACGACCCTTCCTGTCGTCCTTCACGTGGCCGCGGAAGGTCCGCGTGGGAGCGAACTCGCCGAGCTTGTGGCCGACCATCGCCTCGGTCACGAAGACCGGGACGTGCTTACGACCGTCGTGCACGGCAAAGGTGTGACCGAGAAAGTCGGGCGTGACAACCGACCGACGGGACCAGGTCTTGATGACTGTCTTGGTCCCCTTCTCGTTCTGGACGTCCACCTTCTTCTGAAGGTGTCCGTCTACGAAGGGGCCCTTCTTCAGGCTACGAGGCATGTTTCAGGCTCCTATCAGCGCTTCTTGCCGGTACGACGACGACGGACGATCATCCGGTCGCTCGACTTGTTCGGACGGCGGGTACGACCCTCGGCCTGGCCCCAGGGGCTGACCGGGTGACGACCACCGGACGTCTTACCCTCACCACCACCGTGGGGGTGGTCGACCGGGTTCATGGCGACACCGCGGACGGTCGGGCGCTTGCCCTTCCAGCGCATACGGCCGGCCTTGCCCCAGTTGATGTTCGACTGCTCGGCGTTGCCCACCTCGCCGACCGTCGCGCGGCAGCGCAGGTCGACGTTGCGGATCTCACCGGACGGCATACGCAGCTGGGCGTAGGGGCCGTCCTTGGCGACGAGCTGCACCGACGCACCAGCCGAACGGGCGATCTTCGCACCGCCACCGGGCCGCAGCTCGATGGCGTGGATGACCGTACCGGTCGGGATGTTGCGCAGCGGCAGGTTGTTGCCGGGCTTGATGTCGGCGCCTGCACCGGCCTCGATGCGGTCGCCCTGCGACAGCTTGTTCGGCGCGATGATGTAGCGCTTCTCGCCGTCCGCGTAGTGCAGGAGCGCGATGCGTGCCGTGCGGTTGGGGTCGTACTCGATGTGAGCGACCTTCGCGGGCACGCCGTCCTTGTCGTGACGACGGAAGTCGATGACGCGGTAGGCGCGCTTGTGGCCGCCACCCTTGTGCCGCGTCGTGATGCGACCGGTGTTGTTACGGCCACCGGACTTGCTCAGCGGGCGGACCAGTGACTTCTCCGGCTGCGAGCGCGTGACCTCGACGAAGTCGGCGACGCTGGAGCCTCGACGGCCGGGCGTCGTCGGCTTGTACTTACGGATTCCCATGGAAACCTGTCCTCAATCGTCTCTCGTCAGCTCAGCCGACCGGACCGCCGAAGATGTCGATCGTTCCCTCGCGGAGGGTGACGATCGCACGCTTCGTGTCCTTACGCTTGCCGAGGCCGAAACGCGTGCGACGCGTCTTGCCCTTGCGGTTGATCGTGTTCACCGAGGCGACCTTGACGCTGAAGACCTTCTCGATCGCGATCTTGATCTCGGTCTTGTTGGCGCTCGGGTCCACGATGAAGGTGTACTTGCCCTCGTCGAGAAGGTTGTAGCTCTTCTCGGAGACGACCGGCGCGAGCAGGATGTCGCGCGGGTCCTTCACGGTGACGGTCACTTTGCGGTCTCCTCGGTCTCGGCCTCGGACTCCGTGGCGACAGCCTTCCCGGCCTTGGCCGGACCCTCGAGGAACGCGGCGAGCGCGCCCTCGGTGAAGATGACGTCGTCGGAGACGAGCACGTCGTAGGTGTTCAGCTGGTCAGCGACCAGGAGGTGCACCTCGGGCACGTTGCGAAGGGACTTGACCGTGGCCTCGTCGTCACGCTGCGTCACGATGAGCACGTGCTCACGCGTGGTCAGCTTCGTGATCGTCGAGAGCGCCGTCTTGGTCGACGGGACACCGTCGATGCCGAAGCCGGCGACGACGTGCACGCGACCCGCGCGAGCGCGGTCGGAGAGCGCACCGCGCAGGGCGGCGGCCTTCATCTTCTTCGGGGTGCGCTGGTCGTACTTGCGCGGCTGCGGGCCGTGGACGGTGCCACCACCGGCGAACTGCGGGGCGCGCGTCGAACCCTGGCGGGCGCGACCGGTGCCCTTCTGCTTGTACGGCTTGCGGCCACCACCGCGGACCTCGCCACGAGTCTTCGTGGAGGCGGTGCCCTGGCGGGCGGCTGCGCGCTGCGCAACGACCACCTGGTGGATCAGCGGGATGTTCACGGCGACGTCGAACACCTCAGCGGGGAGCTCGGCAGTGCCGGACTTCTTGCCCTGGGCGTCCAGGACGTCGACAGTCAGAGCGGTCATCGGGTTCACGCTCCCTTCGCGGCGTTACGCACGAGGACGACGCCACCCTTGGGGCCGGGAACCGCGCCCTTGACGAGCAGCAGACCCTTCTCGACGTCGACCGCGTGAACGGTCAGGTTCTGGGTGGTCTGACGGTCATTACCCATCCGACCGGCCATCCGCACGCCCTTGAAGACTCGCGACGGCGTCGAGGCGCCACCGATCGAGCCCGGCTTGCGGTGGTTGCGGTGCGCACCGTGCGAGGCGCCCACGCCGGAGAAGCCATGACGCTTCATCACACCGGCGGTGCCCTTGCCCTTGGTGGTACCGATGACGTCGACCAGGGCGCCGGCCTCGAAGGCCTCCGCGGTGATCTCCTGGCCGAGCGTGAACTCGGCGGCGTTCTCGGTACGAACCTCGGCCACGTGACGGCGCGGCGTCACGCCGGCCTTCTCGAAGTGGCCCTTGAGGGGCTTGGTGACCTTACGGGGGTCGACCTGGCCGGCCGCGAGCTGAACAGCCGCGTAGCCGTCGGCGTCCACCGTACGGATCTGGGTCACCACGTTGGTGCCCACGGAGACCACGGTCACCGGCACGAGGCGGCCTGCCTCGTCCCAGAGCTGGGTCATACCAAGCTTCGTGCCGAGCAACGCGGTCACGTTCTTCTGCTGGTTGGTCATGATGTCCTCCAGCCTCAGAGCTTGATCTCGATGTTCACGTCCGCCGGCAGGTCGAGTCGCATGAGCGAGTCGACGGCCTTGGGCGTGGGATCGATGATGTCGATGAGCCGCTTGTGCGTACGCATCTCGAAGTGCTCGCGGCTGTCCTTGTACTTGTGAGGCGACCGGATCACAACGAAGACGTTCTTCTCCGTCGGCAGCGGCACCGGACCCACGACCGTCGCACCAGCGCGAGTGACCGTGTCGACGATCTTGCGCGCCGAACTGTCGATCACCTCGTGGTCGTAGGACTTGAGCCGGATGCGGATCTTCTGTCCCGCCATGGCGTCGTCTGACTCTCTCTCTCGAACCGCTACTGTCCGACCCACGCACTCGGGCGTGTCGCTTAAAGCGGCACAGCCGGGCGCAGAACACCATTGCTGGTGCCGGGGCCGTTGGGAAGTGATCTGACCCAGCTCTGAAGCTGGACCGACCACGACGTTTGCCGAGCCTGCTCGGAACAGTGCCTCCGGAAAACCGGAGAACGTGTGCTCCGCGGGGCGCTCCATACGCATCGAATAGCAAGCGATAAACCCCGCGACCCCTCGTCCGGATTACCCCGGGAGGGTGACCGCTCCAGCCTCTGCCGGCCCCGAACGATCCGGGACCTGGGCTGCGGTTCTGCACACTGTTCGACACTTGAAAGAGCGCGCCTGTGACAGGCAACTATGCAATCTTGCCATACGTCTTGGCATGCGCCAAACGCAAGGCGGTGTGATGCCCACTACTCAAGCAACAGGGCCCGGGCGCCGAAGCGCCCGGGCCCCATCGTTCAGCTGACTTCCGTCAGATGAGTCCGTGCACCAGGATCACTTGATGATCTTGGTGACGCGGCCCGATCCGACCGTGCGGCCACCCTCGCGGATGGCGAAGCCCAGGCCCTCCTCCATGGCGATCGGCTGGATCAGCTCGACCGACATCTCGGTGTTGTCGCCCGGCATGACCATCTCGGTGCCCTCGGGCAGCGTGATGACGCCGGTGACGTCCGTGGTACGGAAGTAGAACTGCGGGCGGTAGTTCGAGTAGAACGGGTTGTGACGGCCACCCTCGTCCTTGCCCAGGATGTAGACCTGAGCCTCGAAGTTCGTGTGCGGGGTGATGGAACCCGGCTTCACGACGACCTGGCCACGCTCGACGTCCTCGCGCTTGATGCCACGCAGGAGGAGACCGGTGTTGTCGCCGGCCTGCGCCTGGTCCATCTGCTTGTGGAACGTCTCGATGCCCGTGACGGTGGTCTTCTGCGGGACGCGGATACCCACGATCTCGACATCGGAGTTGATGTCCAGGGTTCCACGCTCGACCTTGCCGGTGACGACGGTGCCACGACCGGTGATCGTGAAGACGTCCTCGATCGGCATGAGGAACGGCTTGTCGAGGTCGCGCTCCGGCTCCGGAACGTTCTCGTCGACGGCGTCCATCAGCTCGACGATCTTCTCGACCCACTCCGGGTCGCCCTCGAGAGCCTTGAGGCCCGAGACGCGAACGACCGGGGCGTTGTCGCCGTCGAACTCCTGCGACGACAGCAGCTCGCGGACCTCCATCTCGACGAGCTCGAGGATCTCCTCGTCGTCGACCATGTCGGACTTGTTGAGCGCGACGAGCAGGTAGGGCACGCCGACCTGACGGGCGAGCAGCACGTGCTCACGCGTCTGGGCCATCGGGCCGTCGGTCGCGGCGACCACCAGGATCGCGCCGTCCATCTGGGCGGCACCGGTGATCATGTTCTTGATGTAGTCGGCGTGACCCGGGGCGTCGACGTGCGCGTAGTGGCGCTTCGGCGTCTCGTACTCGATGTGCGCGATGTTGATCGTGATACCGCGCTGCTTCTCCTCCGGCGCGGCGTCGATCTCGTCGAAGTTGCGCTGCGTGTTCGCCGGGAGCTCCGGGTACTTGTCCGCAAGCGTCTTCGAGATCGCGGCGGTCAGCGTCGTCTTACCGTGGTCGACGTGACCGATCGTGCCGATGTTGACGTGCGGCTTGGTCCGCTCGAACTTGGCCTTAGCCACTGGGGTCCTCCTGGGACTTGGGTAGATGTTCCGAACGTTGCAGATGCTCGGCCAAGAAGCCTACAACTGCGGGGCGTGCGGTTTTTCCTACAGGTTGGTTGTGCGGGTCGACCTGTGGGGACTCACTCGCCCCGGGTCTTCTTGATGATCTCTTCGGCAACTGCCTTGGGAACCTCGGCGTAGCTGTCGAACTGCATCGAGTACACCGCGCGACCCTGGGTCTTCGACCGGAGGTCACCGATGTAGCCGAACATCTCGCTGAGCGGCACCTGGGCGCGAACGACCTTCACACCGGTCGCGTCCTCCATGGACTGGATCATGCCACGTCGAGAGTTGATGTCGCCGATCACGTCGCCCATGTACTCCTCGGGCGTACGCACCTCGACGGCCATGACCGGCTCGAGCAGGACAGGGTCGGCGCGCTTGACGCCTTCCTTGAAGACCATCGAACCGGCAATCTTGAACGCCATCTCCGAGGAGTCGACGTCGTGGTACGCACCGTCGATCAGCGACGCCTTGACGCCGACGACCGGGAAGCCCGCCAGCACACCCTGCTGCATGGCCGACTGGATACCGGCGTCGACCGACGGGATGTACTCGCGCGGGATGCGGCCACCGGTGACGGCGTTCTCGAACTCGTAGAGCTCGCCCTCCGACGTCTCCAGCGGCGCGAAGGTCACCTGGACCTTGGCGAACTGGCCGGAACCACCGGTCTGCTTCTTGTGCGTGTAGTCGACCTTCTCCGCGACGCGGCGAATGGTCTCGCGGTAGGCGACCTGCGGCTTGCCGACGTTCGCCTCGACCTTGAACTCGCGACGCATACGGTCGACGAGGATGTCGAGGTGGAGCTCGCCCATGCCGCCGATGACGGTCTGGCCGGTCTCGTCGTCCAGCTTCACGCGGAAGGTGGGGTCCTCCTGCGCGAGCTTCTGGATGGCGGTCGACAGCTTCTCCTGGTCGGCCTTCGTCTTCGGCTCGATCGCCACGTCGATGACGGGCTCCGGGAAGCTCATCGACTCGAGGATGACCTGGTTCTGCGGGTCCGACAGGGTGTCACCGGTGGTGACGTCCTTGAGCCCGATGAACGCGTAGATGTGGCCGGCGTGCGCCTCTTCGACCGGGTTCTCCTTGTTGGAGTGCATCTGGAAGAGCTTCCCGATGCGCTCCTTCTTGCCCTTGGTCGAGTTCTGCACCTGGGCGCCCTGCGCGACCTTGCCCGAGTAGACGCGGACGTAGGTCAGCTTGCCGAAGAACGGGTGCGTGGCGACCTTGAAGGCGAGAGCCGAGAACGGCTCCGACTCCTCGGGACGACGCACGACGACCTTCTCGGCGTCCTTGACGTCGTGGCCCTCGACGGCCGGCACGTCGAGCGGCGACGGCAGGTAGTCGATGACGGCGTCGAGCATGGGCTGCACGCCCTTGTTCTTGAACGCCGAGCCGCACAGGACCGGGAAGGCCGCGGACGAGATGACGAGCTTGCGGATGCCGCTCTTGATCTCGGCGATCGTGAGCTCCTCGCCACCGAGGAACTTCTCGAGCAGGTCGTCGTCGGCCTCGGCGACGGCCTCGATGAGCTCGGCACGGTACTGCTGCGCCTTCTCGACGAGGTCGGCCGGGATCTCCTCGACCTCGTACTCCTCGCCCATCTTGGTGTCGCCGCGCCAGGTCAGCGCCTTCATCTCGATGAGGTCGACAACGCCCTCGAAGTCGTTCTCAGCACCGATCGGGAGCTGGATGACGAGCGGCTTCGCCTTGAGGCGGTTGATGATCGTGTCGACGGTGAAGTAGAAGTCGGCGCCGAGCTTGTCCATCTTGTTGACGAAGCAGATGCGCGGGACGTCGTACTTGTCCGCCTGCCGCCACACCGTCTCGGACTGGGGCTCGACACCCTCCTTGCCGTCGAACACGGCAACCGCGCCGTCCAGCACGCGGAGCGACCGCTCCACCTCGACCGTGAAGTCGACGTGGCCCGGCGTGTCGATGATGTTGATCTGGTTGTTCTTCCAGTAGCAGGTCGTCGCGGCGGACGTGATCGTGATGCCGCGCTCCTGCTCCTGCTCCATCCAGTCCATCGTCGACGCACCGTCGTGCGTCTCACCGATCTTGTAGTTCACACCCGTGTAGAACAGGATGCGCTCGGTCGTCGTGGTCTTTCCGGCATCGATGTGGGCCATGATGCCGATGTTGCGGACCTTGTTCAGGTCGGTCAGCACGTCGAGTGCCACGGTGTCTTACCCCTTGGTCTAAAGGTGGGCTGGGGGCCGGCGGTCAAGCATCCACCGACGGCCCCGGGGGTGACCCGGGGCCGCTCGGAAGCTACTACCAGCGGTAGTGCGCGAAGGCCTTGTTGGAGTCGGCCATCTTGTGCATGTCCTCGCGGCGCTTGACCGCGGCACCGAGACCGTTCGACGCGTCGAGGATCTCGTTCATGAGACGCTCCGTCATCGTCTTCTCGCGGCGAGCGCGGGAGAAGTCGGTGAGCCAGCGCAGCGCGAGCGTGGTGGCGCGCGTCGGACGCACGTCGACCGGCACCTGGTAGGTGGCGCCACCGACGCGGCGGGAGCGCACCTCGAGGGCGGGGCGGACGTTGTCCAGCGCACGCTTCAGCACCACGACAGGGTCGCCGTCGGTCTTGGAGCGGACGCCCTCGAGGGCGCCGTAGACGATCGCCTCGGCGGTCGACTTCTTGCCGTCGAGCAGGACCTTGTTGATCAGCTGCGTGACAACCGGGGACCCGTAGACCGGGTCGACGATGAGCGGCCGCTTCGGGGCCGGACCCTTACGGGGCATTAGCTCTTCTCCTTCTTGGCGCCGTAACGAGACCGAGCCTGCTTGCGACCCTTGACACCCTGGGTGTCGAGCGCGCCGCGGACGATCTTGTAGCGAACGCCGGGAAGGTCCTTCACACGGCCGCCGCGCACGAGCACGATCGAGTGCTCCTGCAGGTTGTGACCGACACCGGGGATGTACGCGGTGACCTCGACCTGCGAGGAAAGCTTCACACGGGCGACCTTGCGGAGGGCCGAGTTCGGCTTCTTGGGGGTGGTGGTGTACACACGGGTGCACACGCCGCGCCGCTGGGGGGAACCCTTGAGGGCCGGAGTCTTCGACTTCACGGCCTTCGAGGTCCGCCCCTTGCGGACGAGCTGCTGGATCGTAGGCACTACGTCTCCGTCGTCTTCTTGAGCTTCGGCGACGCCCTGCCGGCGTCCCCGTCGATGGTTCTGGCTTGTGCGTGCCGATCGCATGCGGCACCCACAGCCCCGCACGGGGACTGCTACGCCACTTACCACCGGCTCGATGGCCCGGCTCCACCATCGGGGCACGTACGTGCTCCGGGAGGTTCTCGCCGGGGTGCCCACGCACTCACATCGGCCGCTTCCGAAGCCACCTTGCGGCGGCCTTCAAGAGGTGCGGCCTGACGGCGCAGGCACGGATTCCTAGGTTACCCGCGTGTCTACGGGGGGTCAAAACGAATCGGGTGTGAGATGCGCCCGAAGATCCGCCAAGCAGAGCGCCTGCCCGGCTCCCGCACGGGACGAACCCGTGCGGAGCAGGACAGGCGCTCTACCTCACGATCAGAGGATCAGGTCAGCGGAAGTCGCCGAGGTCCAGGTCCTCCAGCGGGATCGCCTCGCCCGAGCCCATACCCAGGGTCGGGAAGTCGATCTCGTCGTAGCCGAAGCTCGGGTAGAGCTCGGCCTTGGCCTGCTCGGTGGGCTCGACCTCGACGTTGCGGTAGCGGGGCAGACCCGTACCGGCCGGGATGAGCTTACCGATGATGACGTTCTCCTTGAGGCCCAGCAGCGGGTCACGGCGACCGCTCATCGACGCCTCGGTGAGCACTCGGGTGGTCTCCTGGAAGGAGGCCGCCGAGAGCCACGAGTCGGTGGCGAGCGAGGCCTTCGTGATACCCATCAGCTCCGGACGGCCGGCGGCCGGCTGGCCACCCTCCGACACGGCCTTGCGGTTGGCGTCCTCGAAGCGCATGCGCTCCGCGAGCTCACCCGGCAGCAGCTGCGAATCACCCGAGTCGAGCACGGTCACGCGCCGCAGCATCTGCCGCACGATGACCTCGATGTGCTTGTCGTGGATGTCCACACCCTGGCTGCGGTAGGTCTCCTGGACCTGGTCCACCAGGTGCGTCTGCGTGGCACGGGGGCCGAGGATGCGCAGCACCTTCTTCGGGTCGACAGCACCCTGGACGAGCTGGGTGCCCACGGTGACGTGGTCGCCGTCCGCGATCTTGAGGCGCGCACGCTTCGTGACCGGGTACTTGATCTCCTCGCCACCGTCGTCCGGCGTCAGCACGAGGTGACGCGTCCGCTCGGTGTCCTCGATCGTCACGCGACCCGTGTACTCCGCGATGGGCGCCTCACCCTTGGGGGTGCGGGCCTCGAAGAGCTCGGTGACACGCGGCAGACCCTGCGTGATGTCCTCGGCGGCGGCCACACCACCGGTGTGGAAGGTACGCATCGTCAGCTGCGTGCCCGGCTCACCGATCGACTGCGCCGCGATGATGCCGACGGCCTCGCCGATGTCCACGAGCAGGCCCGTGGCCAGGGAGCGGCCGTAGCACTTGGCGCAGGTACCGACGCGGGACTCGCAGGTCAGGACCGAACGGACCTTGACGCTCTCGATGCCCGCGGCGATCACCTGGTCGATGATGACGTCGCCCGCGTCCGAGCCGGCGGTCGCGATGACGTTGCCGTCGGCGTCCACCACGTCGGTCGCGAAGGTGCGCGAGTAGATGCTGGTCTCGACGCGGTCGTCCGGGACGAGCGAGCCGTCCGCGAGCTTCTCCGCCACCGGCAGCGTGAGGCCACGCTCGGTGCCGCAGTCCTCCTCGCGGATGATGACGTCCTGCGAGACGTCCACCAGACGACGGGTCAGGTAACCCGAGTCCGCCGTACGGAGGGCCGTGTCGGCCAGACCCTTACGGGCACCGTGCGTCGCGATGAAGTACTCGAGGACGGACAGGCCCTCACGGTAGTTGGACTTGATCGGGCGAGGGATGATCTCGCCCTTCGGGTTCGCCACCAGACCGCGCATACCGGCGATCTGACGAACCTGCATCCAGTTACCACGAGCACCCGAGCCCACCATGCGCATCACGGTGTTGCGCGCGTTGCTCTCGAGGTTGACCCGCATCGCCTGCGCGACCCGGTCGGTGGCCTGCGTCCAGATCTCGATGAGCTCCTGACGGCGCTCGTCGTCGGTGATCAGACCCTTGTCGAACTGCTGCTGGACCTTGAGGGCCCGAGCCTCGTGCTCGTCGAGGATCTCGCCCTTGACCGTCGGCGCGGCGACGTCCGAGATGGCGATCGTGACGCCCGAGCGCGTGGCCCAGCGGTAGCCGGCGTCCTTCAGCGCGTCCAGCGCCGCGGCCACCTCCACCTTCGGGTAGCGCTCGGCGAGGTCGTTGACGATCGTCGACAGACGCTTCTTGTCGGCGATCCCGTTCTCGTACGGGTAGTCGACGGGCAGCGTCTCGTTGAACAGGTACCGACCCAGGGTGGTGTCGAACAGGAGCTGCTGCCCCTGCTCCCAGCCCTCGGGCGCCTCGAAGTCCTTCAGCGGCGGAACCAGGTCCGACATCCGAAGCTTGATCTTGGCGTTGATGTCCAGCTCGCCACGGTCGAAGGCCATGATGGCCTCGGCCACGGAGCCGAACGCACGGCCCTCGCCCACGGCGCCCGGGCGGTCGCTCGTGAGGTGGTGCAGACCGATGATCATGTCCTGCGAGGGCATGGTCACCGGACGGCCGTCCGACGGCTTCAGGATGTTGTTGCTCGAGAGCATGAGGATGCGGGCCTCGGCCTGCGCCTCGGCGCTCAGGGGCAGGTGGACCGCCATCTGGTCACCGTCGAAGTCGGCGTTGAACGCGCCGCAGACGAGCGGGTGCAGGTGGATGGCCTTGCCCTCGACGAGCTGCGGCTCGAACGCCTGGATGCCCAGACGGTGCAGCGTCGGCGCACGGTTCAGGAGCACGGGGTGCTCCGTGATGACCTCTTCGAGCACGTCCCAGACCACGGGACGCGTGCGCTCGACCATGCGCTTGGCGCTCTTGATGTTCTGCGCGTGGTTGAGCTCGACGAGCCGCTTCATGACGAACGGCTTGAACAGCTCGAGTGCCATCTGCTTGGGCAGACCGCACTGGTGCAGCTTGAGCTGCGGGCCGACGACGATGACCGAACGGCCCGAGTAGTCGACGCGCTTGCCGAGCAGGTTCTGACGGAACCGGCCCTGCTTGCCCTTGAGCATGTCGGAGATCGACTTCAGCGGACGGTTGCCGGGGCCCGTCACCGGGCGACCACGACGGCCGTTGTCGAACAGCGAGTCGACGGCCTCCTGGAGCATCCGCTTCTCGTTGTTGACGATGATCTCCGGCGCGCCCAGGTCCAGGAGCCGCTTGAGGCGGTTGTTCCGGTTGATGACGCGGCGGTACAGGTCGTTCAGGTCCGACGTCGCGAACCGGCCACCGTCGAGCTGCACCATCGGGCGCAGGTCCGGCGGGATGACCGGGACGGCGTCGAGCACCATCGCCGTGGGCGAGTTGGTGGTCGTCAGGAACGCGTTCACGACCTTGAGGCGCTTCAGCGCACGGGTCTTGCGCTGGCCCTTGCCCGACCGGATGGTCTCGCGCAGCGACTCGGCCTCGGCGTCCAGGTCGAAGTTCTGCAGGCGCTGCTGGATCGCGTTCGCGCCCATCGCACCCTCGAAGTAGGTGCCGTAGCGGTCCTGGAGCTGGCGGTACAGCATCTCGTCGCCCTCGAGGTCGGCGACCTTGAGGTTCTTGAAGCGGTCCCAGACCTGCTCGAGGCGGTCCAGCTCCTGGTCCGCACGCTTGCGGAGCTGAGCCATCTCGCGCTCGGCGGAGTCGCGCACCTTGCGGCGCGCGTCAGCCTTGGCACCCTCGGCCTCGAGCTCGGCCAGGTCGGCCTCGAGCTTCTGGGCGCGGGTGTTGATGTCGTTGTCCCGGCGGTCGGAGATCTCCTTCTTCTCGAGATCGATCTCGTTCTGCAGGTTGGGGAGGTCCTCCTGGCGCGCCTCGTCGTCGACCGACGTGATCATGTAGGCCGCGAAGTAGATGACCTTCTCGAGGTCCTTCGGTGCCAGGTCCAGCAGGTAGCCCAGACGGGACGGCACGCCCTTGAAGAACCAGATGTGCGTGACGGGGGCGGCGAGCTCGATGTGGCCCATGCGCTCACGGCGCACCTTGGAGCGCGTGACCTCCACGCCACAACGCTCGCAGATGATGCCCTTGAAGCGCACGCGCTTGTACTTGCCGCAGTAGCACTCCCAGTCGCGGGTCGGACCGAAGATCTTCTCGCAGAAGAGCCCGTCCTTCTCCGGCTTGAGGGTGCGGTAGTTGATGGTCTCTGGCTTCTTGACCTCACCGTGCGACCAGGCACGGATGTCCTCGGCCGTGGCCAGGCCGATACGCAGCTCGTCGAAGACGTTGACGTCGAGCAAGGTGTCCTACTTCCTGAAGTTCTCGAAAATCCTCGGGTGTCCAGGCCCGCGCCCGCTCGCACGGGCGCGGCCTGGTATCAGATCTCGTCGACGCTGGAGGCGGCGTTCGGCCGCCGGGAGAGGTCGATGCCGAGCTCCTCAGCGGCGCGGTACACCTCGTCGTCGGACTCCTTCATCTCGATGGAGACACCGTCGCTCGAGAGCACCTCGACGTTCAGGCACAGCGACTGCATCTCCTTGAGAAGCACCTTGAAGGACTCCGGGATACCCGAGTCGGGGATGTTCTCGCCCTTGACGATCGCCTCGTAGACCTTGACACGGCCCGGGACGTCGTCGGACTTGATGGTGAGGAGCTCCTGGAGCGTGTACGCGGCGCCGTACGCCTCGAGTGCCCAGACCTCCATCTCACCGAAACGCTGACCACCGAACTGCGCCTTACCACCCAGCGGCTGCTGCGTGATCATCGAGTACGGGCCGGTCGAGCGCGCGTGGATCTTGTCGTCGACCAGGTGGTGCAGCTTCAGGATGTACATGTAGCCGGTGGAGACGGCCTCGGGGAACGGCTCGCCGGAGCGGCCGTCGAACAGCATCGCCTTGCCGTCGTGGTTGACCATGCGCTGGCCGTCACGGTTGGGCAGGGTGGCGCCGAAGAGACCGCGGAGCGCGACCTCCTCCAGGCCGTCGAACACCGGCGTGGCGACGGGGCGACCCGGCTCGCTCTGGTGAGCGACCGCGGGAAGGCTCTCGAGCCACTCGCCGCCCTTGTCCTCCGCCAGCGAGACGTCCCAACCCTGCTTGGCGATCCACCCGAGGTGGGTCTCCAGCACCTGGCCCACGTTCATGCGGCCCGGCACACCCAGCGGGTTCAGGATGACGTCGACCGGCGTGCCGTCCTCGAGGAACGGCATGTCCTCCTGCGGGAGGATCTTCGAGATGACGCCCTTGTTGCCGTGGCGGCCGGCCAGCTTGTCGCCGACGGTGATCTTGCGGCGCTGGGCGATGTAGACCCGCACCAGCTGGTTCACGCCGGCGGGCAGCTCGTCGCCGTCCTCCCGGTTGAACTCGCGCACCGCGATGACCGTGCCCTGCTCGCCGTGGGGCACCTTGAGCGAGGTGTCGCGCACCTCGCGCGCCTTCTCGCCGAAGATGGCGCGCAGCAGGCGCTCCTCCGGGGTCAGCTCGGTCTCACCCTTGGGGGTGACCTTGCCGACCAGGATGTCGCCCGCGCCGACCTCGGCACCGATGCGGATCACGCCGCGCTCGTCGAGGTCCGCGAGGACCTCCTCCGAGACGTTGGGGATGTCCCGCGTGATCTCCTCGGGGCCCAGCTTGGTGTCGCGCGCGTCGACCTCGTGCTCCTCGATGTGGATCGAGGAGAGGACGTCGTCCTCCACGAGGCGCTGCGACAGGATGATCGCGTCCTCGTAGTTGTGGCCCTCCCACGACATGAACGCGACCAGCAGGTTGCGGCCGAGCGCGAGCTCGCCCTCGTCCGTCGCCGGGCCGTCCGCGAGCACGGAGCCGACCTCGACCCGCGCACCCTCGTCGACCAGCACGCGCTGGTTGTAGCTCGTGCCCTGGTTGGAGCGCACGAACTTGTGCACGCGGTACGAGCCCGTCGTGCCGTCGTCGTTCGCCACGAGCACCAGGTCGGCCGAGACCTCGGTGACCACACCGGGCTTGGTCGCCACGATGACGTCGCCGGCGTCGACCGCCGCACGGCGCTCCATGCCGGTACCGACCACGGGGGCCTCGGACCGCACCAGCGGCACGGCCTGACGCTGCATGTTGGCACCCATGAGGGCGCGGTTGGCGTCGTCGTGCTCGAGGAACGGGATCAGGGCCGTCGCGACCGACACCATCTGGCGCGGCGAGATGTCCATGTAGTCGACCTCGGCACCCGGGATGTCGTTGGTCTCGCCACCCTTCGTGCGCACCAGGACGCGGTCGAGGACGAACGTGCCGTCCTCGAGCAGCGGCGTGTTGGCCTGCGCGATGATGTAGCGGTCCTCGTCATCGGCCGTGAGATAGTCGATGTTGTCGGTGACCTTGCCGTCCTCGACCCGGCGGTACGGCGTCTCGATGAAGCCGAACGGGTTGATGCGACCGAACGACGCGAGCGAACCGATCAGACCGATGTTCGGACCCTCAGGGGTCTCGATCGGGCACATGCGGCCGTAGTGCGACGGGTGGACGTCACGGACCTCCATGCCGGCGCGGTCACGGGACAGACCACCCGGGCCCAGCGCGTTCAGACGCCGCTTGTGCGTCAGACCGGCCAGCGGGTTGTTCTGGTCCATGAACTGCGACAGCTGCGAGGTACCGAAGAACTCGCGGATCGACGCCACGACCGGGCGGATGTTGATCAGCGTCTGCGGCGTGATGGCCTCGACGTCCTGCGTGGTCATGCGCTCGCGAACCACGCGCTCCATGCGGGACAGACCCGTACGCACCTGGTTCTGGATGAGCTCACCCACGGCGCGGATACGGCGGTTGCCGAAGTGGTCGATGTCGTCGGTCTCGACGCGCACCTCGACGGGCTGGCCGTTGCGGACGCCGTCCATGGTGGTCTTGTCCGCGTGCAGCGACGCAAGGTACTTGATCGTGTGGACCACGTCGGTCACCGACAGCGTGGACTCGGCCAGCTCCGCGTCGACACCGAGCTTCTTGTTCGCCTTGTAGCGGCCGACCTTGGCGAGGTCGTAGCGCTTCGGGTTGAAGTAGAAGTTCTCGAGCAGCGCGCGACCGGCCTCGACCGTGGGCGGCTCACCCGGGCGGATCTTGCGGTACAGGTCGACCAGGGCCTCGTCCTCGGTGTGGACGTGGTCCTTCTCCAGCGTGTCGAGCACCGACGGGAAGTCGGCGAACTGCTCGCGGATCTCCGACTCGGGCATGCCGAGCGCCTTGAGCAGCACCGTGACGGACTGCTTGCGCTTGCGGTCGACGCGCACGCCGACGGCGTCGCGCTTGTCGATCTCGAACTCGAGCCAGGCGCCACGCGAGGGGATGATCTTCGCGGAGAAGACGTCCTTGTCGCTGGTCTTGTCCGGGGTGCGCTCGAAGTACACGCCCGGGGAACGCACCAGCTGCGAGACGACGACGCGCTCGGTGCCGTTGATGATGAAGGTGCCGCGCGCCGTCATGAGCGGGAAGTCGCCCATGAAGACCGTCTGGCTCTTGATCTCACCGGTGGTGTAGTTGACGAACTCCGCGGTGACGAACAGCGGCGCCGCGTAGGTGAAGTCCTTCTCCTTGCACTCGTCCGCCGTGTACTTCGGCGGCTCGAAGCGGTGGTTCGAGAAGGAGAGGGACATCGAGGAGCCGAAGTCCTCGATCGGGGAGATCTCCTCGAAGATCTCTTCCAGTCCGGAGGTTTCCGGGACATCATTACGACCAGCCGCCTTGGCAGTTTCTACCCTGCCCTGCCAGGCTGGGTTACCAAGGAGCCAGTCGAAGCTCTCGGTCTGCAGGCCAAGCAGGTCGGGGACCTCGAGTGGCTCATAGATCTTTGCGAAGGAAACGCGACGGGAAGCGGTACGGTTCGCAATGGCTTCGGCGGACGGAGCTGAAGGGGTGCGCGAGGCAGCCAAGAGGGGTCCTTCCCTGCAGTTCGGGTGAACGCTGTACGCTCTGCGGTGCTGCAGGATGCTCTGCCGGATTCACCGGTCACCGGTGGGCATCCCCTGAGAGGGGATGCGACCAGGACTTTCGGGAAGCAGGGGGAGGCGTCGAGGGCACACGCGGGCGCAAAGCGCTAGCATACCTATCTGGTTCTAGTATGTCCAGTCGCCCCAAGGCGTGCACCTTGAGACCGTGGTAAACCTCGAATCGTTGCGTATCCGCACTGGCGCGGCGCGACGGCCGGACGAGCCGGCATGCGGGGGTTCAACGGGTGGGCCGCGGGTGATATTCCCGCCCGACCTCGCCGGACCACCCGCGCACGCGAGAGGCCCGCACCCCGAGGGGTGCGGGCCTCTGCAGTCGGCGGACGGTGCCCGGGACGAGCCCGGGCGACCGTCACACCAGCCCGAAGGCGGTGGAGCCTGAGGTCACTTGAGGGTGACGGTGGCGCCGGCGCCCTCCAGGGCGGCCTTCGCCTTCTCGGCGGCGTCCTTGTCGGCGCCCTCGAGAACCGGCTTCGGCGCGCCGTCGACCAGGTCCTTGGCCTCCTTGAGACCGAGGGACGTGAGCGCGCGCACCTCCTTGATGACCTGGATCTTCTTGTCGCCGGCAGCCTCGAGGATGACGTCGAACTCGGTCTTCTCCTCGGCGGCCTCGGCCGGCGCGCCACCCGCGGGGCCGGCAGCAACAGCGGCGACCGGAGCAGCGGCGGTGACGTCGAACTTCTCCTCGAAGGCCTTCACGAAGTCGGAGAGCTCGATGAGCGTGAGCTCCTCGAAGGCGGACAGGAGCTCGTCGGTGGAGAGCTTCGCCATGATGGCGTTCCTTTCAGTTGGCGCTTCGCGGGCCGGTGCGGACCCGCGAGAAGCAGGGGGTTGTGAACTGGTACTGCCACCTGGTCAGGCGGCAGCACCCTCCGATTCCTGCTTCTGACGCAGGGCATCGATGACACGGGCGACCTGGGCGGGCTTGGCGGTGAAGGCGTAAGCAGCACGCGTCAGCGTGGCCTTCAGACCGCCGGCCACCTTGGCCAGCAGAACCTCGCGGGACTCGAGGTCCGCGAGCTTCGTGATCTCTGCAGCGGACATCGCGGCGCCGTCCAGCACGCCGCCCTTGATGACCAGAGCAGGGTTCGCCTTGGCGAAGTCACGCAGACCCTTCGCAGCCTCGACCGGGTCCCCGGTCACGAATGCGATGGCGGAGGGGCCCTTCAGGTCGGCGTCGAGACCCTCGACACCGGCCTCCTTGGCCGCGATCCCCGTAAGCGTGTTCTTCACCACGGCGTAGGTTGCGTTGCCGCTGAGCGACCGACGCAGCTCCTTGAGCTGCGCGACGGTGAGCCCGCGGTACTCGGTCAGCACGGCCGCGTTGGAGTCACGGAACTTGTCCGCGAGCTCTGCGACAGCGGCTGCCTTGTCCGGCCTCGCCATGGCAATCCTTCCGGTGGTGGTACCACCGTCCCCTGGGGCACTGGGCCCCGGGCGTCGCCCCGGAACGAGAAAAAGAGCCCCGGCGCAGGTGCACGGGGCTCGGTTCGCGCGGCAGGGCCGCACTCGAGTTCGTCACCTGCGCAGGCCCCCGCTCTCAGCGGGACTTCGGTCTTCTTCCGTCCTGTGCTCGGAACGAGCGGGCGGCGTCGGACGACCGGCGGTCTTGGGTTACCCGAGAACTATACATGGTTCCGTGTGCGCCTACGCGCAACGGGCGGTGGCCTGTGCCACACGGGCCCTCCCCCACCCGGGCACCCGGTCGCGGGCCTCAGCGCTCCAGCCCCTCCAGGGACGCGAAGCAGACCAGCGGCACCGGCTCGGGCTCGTCCGCGAGCGCCGCGGCGAGGGCCGCCTCCGGGTCGTCCGTGGCGCGCAGGTGGGCGTGGAACCGGGGCATGACGCGGGCGGCGACGGCGTCGGACAAGGGTGCGACGGCGGCGACGACGGCGCGGGCACCGAGCCGCAGGAGCACGGACGACAGGCCGAGCACCTCGCCGCCGACCACCTGGGAGGAGCCGCCGACCTCGCACGCCGAGAGGACGAGCACCGATCCGGGCAGGCGGGTGCCGTCGAGCTCGTGGGCGTAGAGCGGGCCGTCGGCAAGGTCGACGAAGGCGAAGAGCGGGTTGTCGGCGTCGTGCCGGCCGTGGGTCGCCAGGTGCACGATGTCGTGAGTGGTGAGCACGGCCCGGACGGCCGCCGTGGTGGCCGCCGCGCCGGTGAGCACGGTGGCGCCCGGCCACACCTGGCCGACGGCCTGGACCTCGGTCGCGCCGAGGGTGACGCCGGGGCCGTAGGCGGCGAGGAGGCGGTGCCGGCAGCCCGGGCGGGGGTGCGCGCGGCCGCGCGCCATGTAGGACCGGACGGTGGTGCGGCGGCCGCGTCGTGACGGGAGCGCCGTCCACGGCACGCTCAGGACGGGCTCCCTACCCACGACGTACAGCGGGCCGTCCGCGGCCAGCGGCACGGCGAGGAGCCGGTCGAGCGCGTCGAGGTTGCGCCTCAGGGAGCGGCGGGCGGCGGTGCGCAGGACCGGGGGCACGTGCTCGTTGGCGCACGCCCCGAAGTCGGCGCGGACGCGCAGCGCCCGTTCGGTGACCTCGGCGAGGGAGCCGAGGACGACGGTGCGGGCTCCGTGCGCGTCCACGCGGACGCAGCGGAGGACGCCGTCGAGCACCAGGTAGTTGGCGACGACGGCACCGTCGTCGCGGGCGGTGAGCAGCTCCCGGACCTCGTCCGCGCTGGCGGGGCGGTCCTCGACCGCGCCCTGCTCGGCGCCGGTCCGGTGCCAGGCGCGCTCGCGCGCCGTGGCGAGCAGCCTGCGTGACCGCTCGAACAGGTGGGCGCGCTCGGCGGCGCTGTCCCGGTCGGTGAGGGTTCGGGCGCGGACGACGAGCCCGCGGGCCTCGGTGACGAGCGCGCCGACGGCGGGCTCGTCCGGGGCGACGGCGCCGCCCATCCCGGCGAACGTGGCCCGGCCGCGTTCGAGCGCCTCGAACAGCCAGTCGGGCCGGCCGGTACGTACCGCGGCCTCGACGTCGGTGCGCTGCAGGTCCACACCGTGCGCCGCGGCGGCGGTCACGGACTCGACCGAGCCGAGGCCCACGCGGTGGTCGGCGAGCAGCTCCAGGCCGGTGCGCACGGCGTCGACGCCCCCGGCGCGGTCGCCCGACGCGAACGCGAGCTGCGCGAGGACGGTCTGCCGCTGGATGCGGGTGGACAGCGGCGCGTCGGCCATGCCGTCGGGAAGGCTGTCGAGGACGGCGCGGGCGGCGGCGACGTCGTCGGCCAGGAGGTACCAGTGCGCGGCGACGAACCGCGCGGTCAGGCCGGGGTACTGCCCGAGCAGCGGGTCCACCTCGTCGCCGGCCTCGGCGGCCTGGATGGCCTGCTCGGCGCGCTCCCGGGCGTCGTCGGGCACGGGGGCCTCGCCGCGCCGGATCGGCAGGAGGATCGCCTCCAGCTCGGCGACCCGCGCGACGGCGGCGCGCTGCGGGTGCCCGACGCCGGCGTAGTACCGCCGGGCGAAGGCGGCGGCCGCCTGCGCCTCGGCCCAGCGGTGCAGGGCCATGAGGCAGCGCGCGCGGAAGTACTCGGCTTCCGCGCGGTGGTGGGCGCGGCCGGGGACCACCATGCGGGAGATCGCCTGGGTCAGGACCTGCTCGGCGTCCTCCAGCAGCCCGGCCTCGTAGAGGACGGCGCCGCGGCCGATGTCGAGCACGCCGTCGGCGCGTTCCGGGTCGACGGCGCGGGCGGCGGCCATGGCCTGCAGCGCGCCGGGCAGGTCGCCGAGCGCGTACCGCACGAAACCCGTGTTGTGCAGCGCGAGGGACGCGATGCCGGGCAGGTCGGCCCGTCCCGCGGCCTCGTGGCACGCGTCGAAGTCGGCGAGCGCCGCGTCCAGCCGGCCGAGCTCGATGGCGGCAGCGCCTCGGTTGAGCAGCGCCGTCGCGTGGTCGCGCGGGGAGATCTGGTCCACGACCGCGAGCACCTGGTCGAAGGCGGCCACGGCGTCGGTGAGCCGCCCGGAGCGTTGCAGCAGGAGTCCCCTGTGCCCGTCGACGACGGCGGCGAGCCGCCTGCGGACGCGCTGCGGTGCCGCGTCGGCGCGGGCGTCGGCGTCGCCGAGAAGGGCGAGCGGCTTCTCCAGCGTGTCCTCGACCGCGTGGACGGCGACGGCCTCCCCTGCCAGCGAGCGGACCATGCCCTCGGCCCAGCGTTCGCGGTCCACCGGGCCGAGACCCGCGAGGTCCACGACCCGGAGGCGGTCGAGCACGTCCCGGAACCGCAGCAGCGCGTCACCGGGCAGCGACCGGGAGCTGAGTTCCCGGGCAGCCGCCAGCTCCGCCTCCAGTTCCGGCCACATACCCGCGCCCCCTCGCCTCACCGGGCCCCACGGGGCGCCGGGCGGGCCACGATAGCGGGGTGCGGGGCGCCCTGTCATCGCCCGGCGCGACGGCGCAGGTCAGGGGTTCGGGCGCGACGCGGCGCCCGGGATCATCCCGCCGTCAGCCCTTCGACCGAGCTGAAGCAGACCAGCGGGACGGGCTCGGCGACGTCGCGGAGCGCGGCCGCGAGCGCCGCCTCGGGGTCGTCGGTCTCGCGGAGGTGCGCGTGGAGGCGGGGCATGACGCGGGCGGCGAGCTCGTCGGAGAGCTTGGCGACCGAGGCGATGACGGCACGGGCGCCCAGGCGCAGCAGGACCGACGTCAGGCCCAGGAGCTCTCCGCCCAGCACCTGGGAGGAGCCCCCGACCTCGCACGACGACAGGACCACGACCGAACCGGGCAGCGGGGTGCCGTCGAGCTCGTGGGCGAACAGGGGGCCGTCGGCGAGCTCGATCCTCGCGAACAGCGGGTTGTCGGCGTCGTGCCTGCCGTGGGTCGCGAGGTGGACGACGTCGTGGGTGGCGAGGGCCGTGCGCACCTCCTCGGTGACGGCGTCCTTGCCGGTCAGCACTGTCGCGCCGGGCCATTGCCGGCCGACGGCGTGCGCCTCGTCGGTGCCGTGCCGGACGCCCGGTCCGGCCGCGGCGAGCAGCCGGCGCTGCCCCGTGGGCCGCGCGTGGGTGCGACCGCGGGCCACGTACGAGTTCACGGAGGTGCGCAGGCCGCCGCGGGACGGGAGAGCCGCCCAGGGGACGCTGAGCAGCGGTTCGCGCGCGACGACGTAGAGGTCGCCGTCGGCGTGCAGCGGGGCGAGCAGGACGGCGTCGAGCGCCTTGAGGTTGCGCGCCAGCGAGGCCGACGCCGCGGCGCGCAGGGGCGCCGGGATGAGGTCGTTGGCGGCCATCGTGAAGTCGGCGTTCAGGCGCCGGACGTGCTCGATCACGTCGTCGGCCGAGCCGATGTCCACGGTGGTGACGCCGTCGGCGTCGACCCGGACGCAGCGCAGCACGCCGTCCATGGCCACGAAGTTGGCCACGACGACGTCCCGGCGGCTCTGGGCGAGGACGCCGCGCAGCTCGCGGACCGTGACGGGGCGCTGCACCGCGCCCGCGTTGCCGGCGTGCCGCCAGGAGCGTTCGCGCACCTCGTCCTGGATGCGGCTCGCACGGCGGGTGAGCCGTTCACGCTCCTTGGCGTCGGCCGCGCCGAGTTCCCGGGCCCGGACCAGGAGCCCGCGCGCCTCGGTCAGCAGCGCCGCCGCCTCCGGGTCGTCGGGCGGGGTGACCCGGCCCGTGCCCGCGAACGTGGCGCGACCGCGTTCCAGCGCGTCGAACAGCGCGGCGG
The DNA here is from genome assembly GCF_014137995.1 of Promicromonospora sukumoe. Lineage (NCBI taxonomy): Bacteria > Bacillati > Actinomycetota > Actinomycetes > Micrococcales > Promicromonosporaceae > Promicromonospora > Promicromonospora sukumoe. The sequence continues at coordinate 662,096 of NZ_JACGWV010000003.1, read as the reverse complement.
GGCGGCCGGTGCGGACGGCCGCCTCGACGTCGACCCGCGTCAGGTCGACGCCGTGCGCGGCGGCGGCCGTGACGGACTCGACGGAGCCGAGCCTGCTGCGGTGGTCGGCGAGCAGACCCAGGCCCGCGCGCACGGCGCGCAGGCCCTTGGCTCGGTCGTCGGTCGCGAAGGCGAGCTCCGCCTGGACCGTGTAGTGCTGCACTCGCATGGTCAGCGGTGCGCCGGCCATGCCCCGGGGCAGCGCGGCGAGGGTGTCTCGTGCCTCGTCGAGATCGCCCGCCAGGACCGACCAGCGCGCGGCGACCAGCCGGGCCGCATGTCCCGGGTGGTAGCCGAGCGTGGGGCCGGCGGCGTCGCCCACCGCGGAGACGCTCCTGCCCTCTCGCGCACGACGGCGGGCGACCGCCCGGGACGGGGTCTCCGTGGACAGGAGCGTCTCCGAGAGCAGGGAGTCGAGCTCGAGGACCTGGGCGAGCGCGGCCATGGACCGCTGCCCGCCGCGCTCGAATCTCCGCCGCGCCTGGGCCGCCTGGGTGCGCGCGTCGTCGAAGCGCCGCAGACCCATCAGTGCGCGGGCCCGGAACCACTCGGCCTCGGCGTGCTCCAGCCGAAGCGCCGCGCGGGAGAGGCGTTCCGCGGCAATGGCGAGAAGTTGTTCGGCGTCCTCCAGAAGGCCGCTCTCGAAGAGCACCTCGGCCCGGCCGAGCTCCGGGATGCCGTCATCCTGGTCGGGGGCGGCGTCGACGGCCCGCTCCATCGACTCCAGGGCGCCGGGCAGGTTGCCCAGGGTGTACCGGGCGTACCCGATGTTGTGCAGCGCGAACGCGATGTACTGGGCGTGACCCAGGGCAGCGGCGTGCTCGTGGGCCGCCCGGTAGTCGCTCAGAGCCTCGGCGAAGTCGCCGAGCTCGCTGTAGACGGCCCCGCGGTTCAGCAAGGTCGTGGCGAGGTCCCGGTGCGCCGCGAGGCCCGGACCACGAAGCGCCTGCGTGAAGTTCGAGAGCGCCTGCCTGGGCTGGCCGGCTCGCGAGTGCAGGACCCCTCGCTGGACGAGCACGAGGCTCGCCATCGAGGGGTCCGGCACCCTCCGCTCGACCGCCGCCGCCCGGTCGCAGAGCGCGAGCGCGTCCCCGAGGGACCCGGCCAAGGCGTGGACCGGGTTCGACAGCCCCAGGAAGCTTCGCACCATGAGCTCGGCCCACTGCGCCCTGCCCAGGGGGTCGAGCTGGGCGGGGTCATGCTCCTGCAGGTCCGCCAGTAGCACGCGGAAGTCCGACTCCGCGGCCGACCACTTCGCTCGCGCGTGCAGGTCACGAGCGACCTCCAGCCGCTCGAACAGTCCCGCCCACGGTTCGCGGCGATCGGTCGCCTCCACGCTCATCCCATCGTCGTCAGTGCGGGATCGGCAGTCCCGTCGCCTGGTGTGCAGCCTCCCACGCCGCGGCAACCCGATTCGCGGGACTCTCCGTGACACGGCCGTCCAGCAGGTGCTGGGCCAGCTCGCCCGCCAGGATGGGCGACGAGAACGAGGTACCGCTCCACGTCGCGAACCCGCCGGTGAAGTCGTCCGGGTCGACCGACTCACGGCCGCCCGCGGACACCTCCTGCGGCTCCAGCGCCCCGTCGGCGGTCACCGGCATGGTGCTGTGCACCTTGGTCCCCGGCCGCACGCTGGTGACCCACGGTCCGTCGTTGGCGAAGTCGGCGAGCGTACCGTTCGGGTTCGCGGCCGTGACGACCAGCAACGGCGTGTAGTCGGCGCGCAGGTCTGAAGGCTCCAGCGGCTCCGCCCGTCCGCTGACCCGTTGCACGTGCGGCGCCCAGGCGGCGGGGAACACCGGCTGCTCGCCGCCGTCGTTGCCCGCCGACGCGACGACGAGCACCCCGGCGCGGCGCAGGTCGCGCAGGGACCCGCGCAGCACTCCCTCGTAGTCGTCGTCGAGGAGCTCCGGCTGGAAGCCGAGCGCCAGCACCACGATGTCGACGGGGGTGTGCCCCGGGACGCCCGCCACACCACGCAGGTGGTACTCGAGGAGCCGCTCCAGCGAACGGACGAGGTCCCACTCGCGAACCTCGCCGTCGGTGTACATGACGCGGACGGGCAGGATCGCGGCATCGGGGCACACCTGGTGCACCAGGCCCGCGATGAACGTGCCGTGCCCCAGGTAGGGGGCCAGCTCGGCGGCCGGCTCGTGGC